>JADJRJ010000029.1 GCA_016712265.1 Gemmatimonadota bacterium
GCGTATTCGTTCTCTTCGAAGTTGCTCGCACTCGTGCTCGTGCCCACGGCCCTCCTCGCCCTGGGGCTACCGTGGCGGCGGCGGTGCAGCTAGCGGGCGACGGCCGCCGATCGATCCGTGGGTGTATGCGTCGCAGTTCTGGTACGTCGGGAACCCATTGGCACTCACGGCGCTCCTTGGCAGTGGCCGTGCAGGTGCTTGGGGGAACCGGTGGGTCGGCATGCTGCTATCCGTGCTGCTTCATCGCACTGGCGTCGGCGGGTCCGCTCGTCGGATTGAACACCTGCTGCTGCGCTTCGCGTCGGCACCCGAGATGTCGTTCTCAGAGTTCGACGGCTACGGGCGGCGGCTACGAGCTTCGCAGTGTTCATGCTGTACTGACGACCGTGGCTGTTGCCCACCGCGATGGCCTGGGCGGTATGGCCTCGAGGCCGGCGCCCCGGCGGACGTAGCCGTATGGACGCACTTCTTCGCGGCGGTGCGCCGGCCCGACGTGCATGACGGTCGTGGCTGGCGGGCCTGCCGTGGCCACAGGCGGCGCGGTCTTCTATCAGACCAACGTGCGGCAAGCCTGGGAAAGCAGCGACGCGAATGTCGCGTGGCGCGTGGACTACGAGCGTGCGTATCGTCGGTTGTTCGGCACGCCTCAGCCTTCGGTCTCCCACGTGGATATCGCGGTCGACTTCACCCCGAGGGCTCGGCGAGCTGACATCCGCGGCGCGCTCTGGAGGCAACCGCACGTCATCGGCCATCGACACCGTGTGGCTCACCATCCGACGCGAAGCGCGCGACGCGCGTCGCCGTGCGCGAAGGAACGCAGGTGCATCACGATCCGCGCTTCGGCGTGCGGGTTCGCGTTCGTGTCGCCGCTGCAGCCGGGAGACAGCACGACTATCGAGTACTCGTTCAGCATCGCGTCGGACGGAATTCGCGCCGGCGGCTACAACCCTGATGTGTGATCCAACGGCAGTTACGTCGCGATGCTCGTGGCGATGCCGTCGTTCGGCTATCGCGCTTCGTACGAATTGGGCGAGTCGCGCGAGCGCGCCCGGCGCGGCCTCCCACCCGCGTCGGCGGGTCTGTCGCCCCACGTGGCCATCGACTCTCTCACGCGCGTCGCTCGTGCCGAGGCGCAGCCGGATGCGTGGCTCACCTTGCGGGCCACGCTGTCCACACGTCCGGGCAGACCGCGCTCGGTCCCGGTGCGCTGGTCCGGTCGTGGAAAGCAGCGGACTGCAGCTATTTCGAGTACCGGGTGGACGACCCTATGCCGGCCCGCTTCGCGTTCACATCGGCGGAGTACGCGTTACGGCGCGACAGCGCGGACGGCGTGCTCGTGGAGTTCTGGCACCACCCGGACCACGGGCGCAATGCCGAACGCTTCGTGGGCGCGGCAACTGCGTCGTTGCGCATCTTCAACGCCCGCTTCGGCCAGTACCCGCACAAGAACCTACGACTCATCGAGGTCCCCGGTCGCTGGCCGTTCGCCGGATTCGCCCTGAGCGGCATGCTCATGTTCAATGAAGGCCGAGGTGTCCTTACCGACGCCCGCGACGACGACGGACCTCCTCACCCGACGCGTCGCGCACGAGGTGGCACATCAATGGTGGGGCTACGCCGTGAGTCCGCTTGAGGTACGGGGCGCCACGACGATCGTGGAGACGCTCGCCAAGTACTCGGAGCAGTTGGCGGTCGAGCACACGCGAGGCGCCGGCGCACTCCCGCAGCTCATCGCGTACGACCACGACCGCTACCTCTCCGGTCGGGTGTGGGACGCCGAACCGGAGCCGACGCTCGTCGAAGCGTCTGGTCAGGACTATCTCTACTACGGCAAGGGTGCTGCGGCTAGCCCATCGCTGCGCGGTGCGCTGGGCGACTCCGCCGTCGCGCGTGCGCTTCGCACACTCTTGGTTACGGAGGGAGGACCACACGGCGCAGCTACGGCGCCGCAGTTGCACGCGCTGTTGCGGTCAGAGGCGGTCACGGAAGGCGCTCGATCGCTGGTGGACGAGTGGTTCACCGAACGGGTGCTGTACGACCTGCGGGTGGACTCGGCATGGGTGGAGCCACGTCCCGACGGATATCTACTTCGCGCGGAGTTCCATGCCGTGCGGGTGCGGCTCACGGATGACGGCGAGCGTGACGCACCCGCTGAGGGACAGCGGTTCGACGTAGCGGTGCGCGATGGCGCAGACTCAGTCCTTCATCGGGGCACCGTGGTGGCGACCCGCGGCGGCGCGAGTCTGTCCATGGCGCTGTCTGCGATGCCGGGGTCGGTTGAGATCGATCCTTGGATCCGTCGTATCGACCGTGAGCGATCGAACAACGTGCGGCGAATCGTGCTCCGGTAGGCGCACAAGATCGGTCACGGGTGGCGAGGGTGCTACCGCGCGGGTCACTCAATTGGTTGGCCGGAGTGGCCGATTGGCCGTCGGCGCCGGAGTGGGCCGCTACGGGATTGCGCGTCGCGAGATGGGACAATCCCTTCCCGCGGACCGGAGGCGCTCCGCCAGCGCCGGCATCACCATGCGGCCTGGTCCCTGATCCGGTCAGTAGTCGGGGCTGAGACTCACGGGGTGCCCGGGGCAGTGAGACCTTGCCTCCGGGCATTCCCACCCGTGCTGTGCAGCGCCCTGAGGAGCCTCCACTCAGATCGACCTCACGCTCGCGGGAGTTGGGTGGCCTGCCTTGGTTCAGGAACGCGCGCTACGTCGTGAGAAGGGCTCGCGACGCTGCTGGCGGACAGGAACGGCGCATGTCAGTTTGGGTGCGTCTCTTGTCGAGGTGGCGACATGCACGCGGTATGGCGAAACGGCATGGTGTTTGGGGTGTGCAGCGCGGTGATGCTCACTGCCTGTTCACCGGATGCGCCAAGCGGTCCCTTGGGCGTGCCCCTTCCCATGCGTGCGATCCTCGACGGGGCGCGCGGAGGCGACCCCGGATTCTTCTGGTTGCCTCCCATCGTGCCGGTCCCCGGGAACAGCGGTCCCATCGACGAAACCGCGACGGTGGCGGTCGAGGTCGTTGAGCTGCAAAGCGGGCGCGTGGCGGCGAGGTTCGAGACAGGAGGAGGACCTGCGGGGCGCGTGTTCGTCGAGCGATCCATACCAGCCTACGTGGCGCGCTGGCAGACGACGCAATGCAACACCGGACCCTGCCGCATCCCGAGCAATCGCGTCTATCGGATGACGGTGGTCGTCACCCCTGCGGCGGGGGTGGGTCCCGCCTTCGTCGCTGGCTACGCGGATGCGTTTGTGGTCGCGCATCCGCGCGAGATCCCCGGGGTCGATCGCACGCGCTTCGTGCCGGTGGTCAATGGCGATGTCCTCAACGTTGCGTTTCGCATCGAGCACGGCATGTTGGGGAGTGTGCGCGTCTCGCCATCGAGCGCGAGCCTTACGGTGGGGCAGCAGCTCCAGCTGTCCGCCACGGCCAACGATATCAGTGGCCGTCCCTCAGCGATGGCGAGGCTCTTCTGGACGCACGATGTTGGTGTTGCCACGGTATCACCGACCGGCTTGGTCACGGCCGTCGGGCCGGGGGCCACGTGGGCGGTCGTGATGGTCGGTAGTCGGCGTGATAGCATGCTCGTGACCGTTGGAGCTGCGGCCGAGGTTGCCCCGGTACCACTGACGCCGGCGTCCGGTGTGCGCGTGTTACAGGACAATCCGCTTTCGGGGTGTAGCTATGATCCGGTGGCCGGCTATGGATTCGTCATGCCGCTGTCGTGGACCGCTGGCGTGGGCTTTATCCCCCTGATCGGACACGAGCTACGGGTCGAGCACCCAGCCACTGGGACCGTCCTCCTCAACGCGGTCGTCAACGGCACGAGCACGACGTTCGCGGCCTGCGGGCAGAAGGTGGACGCGGGGCGGCTGGACGGGTGGGAATTCCGCGTGCGCGCGCAGTACGCCGGCGGCTCGTTCGGTCCGTGGGGCACCGCGGCCTTCGGATTCCTCCCTGGCACGCCGAACGGCTTCGGCGATGTGACGCTGGATCCGCCAAACTACGGAGCAGGGAAGACACAGGTCTCCATCGCCGGAACCGTCGATCCCCTCACGAGTGCCACGGTCAGTCTCCAGTCTCGCACGCGCACTTGGACAACGGTGGTCACGGCGCCGATCGTGCAACTGTATCTTGGGGATGCAACGAACCAGGATGCTTACTACCGCGCCATTGGCGCACCGATCCTGGTGGGCATCATGGACCAGGGTAGCATCCGGTTCTGGCTGCAGAATCTGTTGTGGGATCCCACGTCATCAACGACGCCGGGTATCCAAACGGTACGTGCCATGAGTGCCGCCCTGGGCGGTGAGGTCACGGTGTCCCCGGGCCAGTCGGTGACGATCGTACCCTGACGCGCCGAGGGGCGCCACACACGGTGTGCGGCGCCCCTCGGTTTCGCCGGCGAGGTGAACGCCGGCCCGCTCGACCCGTCTAGGCGCCCTTGTACTGCGCCAGCACCTCTGTCACGAGTTTGTCCGCGGCGAACCCTTCCGCCTCGGCCTGGAAGTTCAGCACCAGGCGGTGCTTGAGCACGCTGTGGGCGACGCCGCGCACGTCGTCGATATCCGGGACGGCACGTCCCTCCATCGCCGCACGGGCCTTGGCGCCGAGCACCAGGTACTGCGAGGCGCGGGGCCCCGTCCCGTAGTTCACGTACTTCTTGATGTTCGGCAGCGCGGTGGGCTCCGACGGACGCGTGGAACGCGCGAGCCCCACGCAATACTTGATGATGGTGGGCGGGGCGGGCATGCGCCGCACGAGTTGCTGCAACTCGGCGACCTCGGCACCGGACAGCGCCGGCTCGACGATCTGCTCCTTCGCGCCGGTCGTCGTGCTGACGATGCGCTCTTCTTCCTCGAACGACGGATAGCCGACCTTGAGCTCGAACATGAAGCGGTCGAGCTGCGCTTCGGGGAGCGGGTAGGTCGCTTCCTGCTCGATCGGGTTCTGCGTCGCGAGGACGAAGAACGGATGCGGGAGGCGGTGCGTCTGGCCTGCCACGGTCACCGTCTTTTCCTGCATGGCCTGGAGCAGGGCGGACTGCGTCTTTGGCGGGGCGCGGTTGATTTCGTCGGCGAGGACGATGTTTGCGAAGACCGGGCCCTTCACGAACTTGAAGACGCGGCGACCGGTGGCGTGGTCTTCCTCGAGGAGTTCGGTGCCGGTGATATCGCCCGGCATGAGGTCGGGCGTGAATTGCACGCGCGAGAACTGCAGGTCCATCGCCTCGGCGAGGGTCTGGATCAGGAGGGTCTTGGCGAGGCCCGGCACGCCCACGATGAGGACGTGGCCACCGGCGAGGATGGCGCAGACGAGGTTCTCAACGACGTCGTGCTGGCCGACGATCTTCCGCCCGATCTGCTCCTTCAGTGTCTTGCGAGCCACCGCGAGTTTCTTGAGCAACTCGAGGTCACGCGCGTCATTCAGTCGTTCTGCGGAAGTCCCCACGACAGGTCAGGTTGGAGGTCCAAGGTCGGCGGAAGGTAATGGCCGTACCACGGGGGGATAAGAGCCGGGCCCGGTTGGCGGGCCGCTGGCAGGGGGAGGGGGCGCGTCGCGGGGCTCGCGCGACGGCGGGAGCCCGTCAGGGCAGGACGAACTTCGAGCGGTGCTCGATCGGGTGCGAGCTGCTCTTGAGGGACACGACAGCGACGAACTCGCCGTGGAGGTCCTCAGGGGCCCATTCGGCCTTGTAGACGATGGACTCCTCGCGCTCGAGGATGCGGTTCTGCATGGACTGGGTGAAGAGGCGTCCTTCGCTCCAGCGCCAGAGGACGCGCCCGACCGAGTCCTGGACCTCGAAGTCGTGGGTGAGGCCGGAGGGGAAGGCGACCTCGACCTTCTTGCCCGCCTCGTTCCGGACGCTGAGGGCGAGGGCGACCCCCTCGGTGACGTCCACGTCGACGGCGGAGGTGAGGGACCGGCTCCCCGATTCGGGCTTTCTGGCGTGTGCTTCGCCGACCGGCGGCCGAGGACCACACGCAGAGGCGGTCAGGGCAGCGAGGAGGAGGGCGGGGGCCAGTTTGGGGAGCACAGATCCGACGGGGGCGGGGTCACGAAACCGACAGGGGAGAACTTATCCACAACCTAACGAGAAGTCAATAGTTCGCAATGTGTAACCCTTTGGTCTCCATACGCTTGAGGCCGGGATGCTCACGTTGAGGATTGCTTATCCGATGGGTGGGAGGTTCGCTTGCGAAAAATTTCACAAAGTCCTAGATTCCGCCCCGGAAAATGCCCCTTGAGCCCCCCGGTTTTCGACCCCAGAAGGACGAGGCGGCGGACGCCGCCCGGGAGGCGCGAAATGGCTGGAAATACGCCGGAATTGGACTGCAGTTCGCGGGATCGATCCTGCTCTTCCTGTACGCGGGGCAGTGGGTCGATGCGCGGTTGGGGTCTGGGCCGATCGGGCTCATTCTGGGTGTGTTTGTGGGAGCGGGGGCCGCGTTCTTCAGCATGTATCGACGGCTGATGGCGGACCTGGCACGAGAGGAAGGGCGCCGGTCAGGGCGCGGCGGGTCATGAGTCGCGGGGCGCGGTTTGCGGGCACCAGCGTGGTGCTCATCGGGCTGGCCGGGGCGGTGCTCTGGATGGCCTACACGTTTGAAGCAGGGCGCCGGGCGGTGCTGGTGGCGGCGGTGGTGGCGCTGGTGGTGCAGGGGATCACCTGGGGGATCATTCGGCGGATGGGTCCTGCGCAGGTGATGGCGGCGTGGGGGGCAGGGGCGCTCGTGCGGGCAGTGGCGCTGGTCGCCTTTGCCGTGCTGGGGCCGCGGCTCGCCGGGCTTCCGCTGGAGCCGGCAGCAATCAGTTTGGCTGTGTTCTTGTTCGTGACGACGCTGGTTGAACCACTTTTCCTGAAGTCATGAGCGCACTTCGCTCCGTTGTTTTCGCCCTTGGGCTGGGCCTGGTCGCATCGCCGCTGGTGGCGCAGGAGCATGCGCCCGAAGGCGCCGCCGCCAAGGTCGACATCATCACCCCGCATATCACGGACGGCTACCACATGGAGCTGCCGTGGTTCGCCCCGCCGTTCTACAAGGAAATCTGCCTGGGGCGGCATGTCGGTGAACACGGCTGTGAGGCGCTCTGGCCGGACATCCACGTCGGCCCGCTGACGCTCAACCTCTCGCCGACCAAGCACGTCGTCTTCCTCTTTCTCGCAGCGTTCATCGTGAGCGCCCTCCTCATCGGGGCTGCACGGGCGCATCGGCGGCACACCCACGCCGTGGGTCGGCCGAAGGGCTTCGCGGCCGGCGTCGAGGCGATGGTGCTGTACATCCGGAATGAAGTCATCCTGCCGAACGTGGGCCATCACGGGAACGGCTTTGTCCCGTACCTGCTGACCTGCTTCTTCTTCATCCTCACGGCGAACCTGCTCGGGTTGATCCCCTACGGCTCAACGTCGACCGGGAACATCGCGGTCACGTTCTCGCTCGCCCTGATGACTTTCATCACGACCGAAGTCGCTGGGATGCGCGCGCTGGGCTCCGGCTACCTCAGCACGATCTTCTACTGGAACAAGGACCTGCCGATGGTGATGCGGGTCCTGATGCTCATCGTGGTGTCGCCGGTGGAGCTGATCGGCAAGTTCACCAAGCCCATTGCCCTCGCGATCCGTCTCTTCGCGAACATGACCGCCGGCCACATCGTGCTGCTCGCGTTTATCGGGCTGATCTTCACCTTCAATTCGTATGCGGTGGCGGTGGCGCCGGTCGCGATGGCGGTGGCGCTGTCCCTGCTCGAGCTGATGGTGGCGTTCCTGCAGGCATTCATCTTCACCCTGCTCTCGTCGGTCTTCATCGGGCTGATCCGGGAGTCGCACCACTAGCACTTCTGCACCAGCGCCGGCGGGCCCCATCCCGCTGGTGGCGTAGCCGGGCGAAGGTTCGGCGAAGGTCCGTTGAGGGGTGACCCTCACTGACGGACAGCGGCACACTGGCGGCCGCGGGAGGACCTGCCAGCACCATTTCACTACTCGGAGTTCTCGCAATGTCGATCTTCCCGTTGCTGCAGGCCGCTGCTGAAGGGGTCGCCAACAACAACACGGGCCTCGCCCTCATCGGTGCCGGCCTCGGCGCCGGTCTCGCCACGATCGGTGCCGGTCTCGGCATCGGCCGCATCGGTGGCCAGGCGGTGGAAGGAATGGCGCGCCAGCCCGAAGCGGCCGGCCGCATCCAGACCGCGGCGCTGATCCTCGCGGCCTTCATCGAAGGCGCCGCGCTGTTCGGCATCGTGATCGCGTTCCTCATCCAGGGCAAGTTCTAAGCGCAGCCAGCAGCAACCCGTTTCGCAGCTCCAGCCCCCAGCACTCAGCTTCCTGATGCTGGGGGTCCGGAGCGAACTCTTTCGATGATCCCCATGTTTCGCACGATCGTTGCCCTGGGTTCCCTCGCCCTGACGCCGACGCTGGCCCTCGCCGCGGAAGGCGAAAAGACCAACCTGCTGATGCCGGCCGGCGGCCTGATGTTCTGGACGCTGGTGATCTTCGTCCTGCTCATGGTCGTGCTGACGAAGTTCGCCTACAAGCCGCTGCTCGAGGCCGTCGAGGCCCGTGAGGCGGCCCTCGAGGCGGCCATCGCCAAGGCCCAGGCTGATCGCGAGGCGGCGTCCAAGCTGCTCGCCGACCAGCAGGCGGCGCTCGATGCGGCCCGCGCCGAGGCGCAGCGATTCATCGCCGACGGTCGCGCCACGGCCGAGAAGCTGAAGACCTCGATGCTCGAGGAGACGAAGACGCAGCAGCAGGAGATGCTCGACCGCGCGCGCCGCGAGCTCGAGAGCGAGAAGGTGCGGGCGATCGCCGAACTCCGCCGCGAGGCGGTGGACCTGGCCTTGGCCGGCGCCGGCAAGGTGATCGGGAAGAACCTGGACGACGCAAGCAACCGCAAGTTGGTCGAGGAGTTCCTGGCCTCGATTCCCGCGCAGGGCCGGTAAATGCGCGACGCAACGATCGCCCGCAACTACGCCGAGGCCCTGCTCGCGCTGGCGACCAAGGCCGGCGCGACCGAGGGATGGGGCTCCCTGATCGGTGGGCTCGCGGACGCCGTGGGGAGCGATGTCCGCCTCCAGAACTTCCTCGCGGCCCCGCAGGTTGCGGCGACGGACAAGAAGCGCGTCATCGAGAAGGCCTTTGCCGGCAAGATCCCACTGACGATGCTGCGCTTCGTTGGCAAGTTGATCGACAACCGGCGCCAGCTGCTCCTCGCGGAGATCGCCACGCAATACGCGGCGCTGGTGGACGCGCAGGCGGGGCGGGTGCATGCGCACGTGACGGTGGCGCGCGAGACATCGGACACGGAGCGGGCCGCGATTGCCGCCCAGCTCTCAGCGAAGCTTGGCAAGACGGTCGTGCCGCACCTCAGCGTGAACCCGGCGATCCTCGGTGGGCTCGTAGTCAAGGTCGGCGACACCGTGATGGACGGCTCGGTCCGGACGAAGCTGTCGCTGCTGCGCGGCAAGTTGGTCGCGGGACGCTGAGCGCTATCTCTCCAGCGCCAGTGAAGGGGCCCGGGAACGACACAGGGTCCCCGCGTCCGTGGGATAACCCGAAATCGGGAACGCCATGAGTGGACGAGTTCCGGTCAAGCGCGTCGAGAAGCCGTGGGGCCATGAGTTGATCTGGGCTCTCACGGACCGGTATTGCGGCAAGGTGCTGCATATCAAGGCCGGCCATTCGCTCTCGGTGCAATACCACGATGTGAAGGACGAGACCGTGCACCTCCTCACCGGGGAGATGCGCTACTGGGTGCAGCTGCCCGGGGATACCGAGCTGCGCGACCAGCGCCTGGTGACCGGGGACTCCTTCCGGATCACCCCCGGCACGGTGCATTACATGGAAGCCGTCACCGACTGTGACGTGCTGGAGGCCTCGACGCCGGAGCTGGATGACGTCGTGCGCCTCAAGGACCGCTACGGACGCGAGGGAACGAGCACACCATGAAGGTCATCATCCCGCTGGCGGGGAAGGGCACGCGCCTTCGCCCCCATACGCACATCACGCCCAAGCCGATGCTGAAGGTGGCGGGCAAGCCGGTCATGGACTACGTGATGGACGACGTCGCCAAACTCGGCAATGTCGACCAGGTCGTCTACATCACCGGGCACCTGAAGGACAAGGTCGAGGAGCACGCCCGCACGGCGTTCCCGATCCCGGGGGTCTTCATCGAGCAACAGGTGCAGGACGGGACCGCCGGTGCGGTCGCGCTGGCACGGCCGTATGTCGATGCACCGGTCCTGATCATCTTCGTGGACACGATCTTCGATGCCGATCTCTCCGTGGTCCAGTCGTCGGATGCCGACGGGATCATCTGGACCAAGGAGGTCGAGGACTACCAGCGCTTTGGCGTGGTGGTCACCGACGCCGACGGCTACATGACGAAGATCGTCGAGAAGCCGAGCACGCCGATCTCGAAGCGCGCGAACATCGGACTCTATTACATCAAGAACTGGAAGCTGTTGTATGAGGGGATCGACCACGTCCTCACGCAGCCCAAGAACAAGGGCGAGTACTTCCTGACCGACGCGTTCCAGTACATGATCGACCACGGGGCGAAGATCCAGGTGATCGACGTCGCCGGGTGGTACGATGCGGGAAAGCTGGACACGCTGCTCGAGACCAACCGCGTCGTGCTGGAAAAGGGGCGCGCCCGCAAGCCGGCCGGGATCGGCGGCACGATCGTCGAGCCGGTGTACATCGAGGACGGCGTGACGATCACGAACTCGGTGGTCGGGCCGAACGTGACGCTGGAGGCCGGGTGTGTCGTGGAGTCGAGCCGACTCTCCGATACGGTGGTCGGGCGCAAGACGCGTATCGCGCGGTGCGAACTGACCAATTCGCTCATCGGCGACGAGGTGGTGCTTGCCGGGGTGAAGGGCGAAGTCACGATCGGGAGTCATTCGGAGGTGAGGGCGGAGTAGGCTGACGGCCGGCGGCTCCTGGCCGGTGGCTGAGGCCTGAAGGCCAGGGCTTGTGCTGGAGCGCGGAGAGCACAACGATTGCCGTCTGCCGTCTCTCCCGAAATCGTGAACCGTGAACCGTTCTTCCGTCCTTGTCGTTGGCGCTGGACCGGCGGGGCTCGCGACGGCAGCTGAGCTCTCGCGATGTGGCGTGCCCTACCGACTGGTTGAGCGGGGGGACCGCATCGCGTGGGTCTGGGAGAACCTTTACGACTCCCTGGTACTTCACACCGGGAAGCACATGTCGGGATTGCCCGGCATGTCGATCGGTCGGCTGGGCGGGCTCTTCCCGACGCGCCTTGAGTTCGTCGAGTACCTCAAGGCGTACGCGAGAGCCAAGGGGATCGCGGCCGAGACGGGGCGTGAGCTCGTTCGGTTGGACCGGGAGGACGGCTGGCGCGCGACCTTTCGCGACGGCGAGGTGGCCGACGTTCAGCGGGTCGTCATGGCCACCGGGATTGTGACACGTCCCCGGATTCCTGTGCTGGAAGGACAGGAGCAATTCACCGGCCGCATCATGCATTCATCCGAGTACCGGCGCCCCGCTGGTTTCGAGGGGCGCCGCGTCACGGTGGTTGGGGTAGGCAACTCCGGCGGGGAGATCGGGAGCGAGCTGGCTCGGCACGGCGCGCAGGTCACGGTCGTCGTGCGATCGGGGCAAAACGTGGTGCCCAAGCAAATTGGCCCATTCCCCGCGCAGTACGTGCGCTACCTGGTCGGCAAGCTCCCTCGTGCCGCCCAGGAAGTCATCTTCGCCCGTGTCCAGAAGCGCATCGAACGGCGGTTTGGGCCGCCCGTGCTGCCGCGCTCCCCGCATTCCGTGCTCGATGCGATCCCGCTGATCGGGTTCAACCTCGTCGAGTGTATCCGGGAAGGACTGGTGCGCGTGCAGCTGGGGGCCATCCGCTCCCTGACGGCCACCGGGGTGCGGTGCACGGACGGGACGGAGATTCCCACCGATGTCTTGTTGCTCGCCACCGGGTTCGAGGCCGCGCTGGACGCGTTAGGCACGTCGGTGCGTCGCGATGGCAAGGGGTTCGCCATGCGCACGGACCGCGTGACGAGCGCCGACCACCCGGGGCTCTGGTTCGTCGGGCACAACTATGACCATACGGGCGGGCTGACCAACATCCGGCTGGACGCCCGCCTGGCGGCCGAGGCGATCGCGCGCGCGGGATGATCCGGGGGTGCCAAACGTCCCTCTGGCATTAGTTTCCCGTAATCACGTCACCTCGGCGTGAACGGACCTTTCCTCAGGCGGATGTAAATGAACATCACGGACCTCATCGCGCAGGCAGGGGGCCTGTCGTCGATCGCCCGCGAACTCGGTGTGAACGAGGCGCAGGCGGCGAGTGGGGCGGCGGCGCTTCTTCCCTCGATCATGGGTGGCTTCAAGAAGCAGGCGGCCGCGGCGGGCGGGGTTGAGGGGCTGGGCGGCGTGTTGGGCAAGTTGGGAGGTGCGGGGCTGCTCGAGAACCTGCTTTCGCAGAGCCCAACCGACGTGACGAAGGGCAACGACGTCCTTGGCCAGATCTTTGGCTCGAAGGAAGTCAGCCGCGCGGTCGCCCAGAAGGCCTCGGCGAGTTCGGGGCTCGATACCGGCCTCCTCAAGAAGATGCTCCCGATGCTCGCGATGGCCGCGGCCGGGATGATGGCCAAGTCGGCGGCGCCGGCGCAGCCGTCCAGCGGTGGTGGTCTTGGCGGGCTGCTCGGCGGGCTGCTCGGCGGCGGTGGTGGCGGCGCGATGGGTGGCCTGGCCGCGATGCTTGACCGCGACGGGGACGGAAACCCGCTCGACGACATCATGGGAATGCTCGGCAAGAAGTAGATGGGAATGTGGGCCCCGGCCAGCGATGGCCTGGGGCCCTCAACGGCCACGCGTGGTTGCGTCGACGCCACATCGAGCGGTTGTTACGGCGCGGCGAGCGGCGACGGTGGCTTTGATGGCGCTGCCAACGACATCGCGCGCGCCGGTTGCGTGGCGTGGGGTGTCGACCGTGGGGCGCGCGGCGCGTACGGTGGGGTGACGTCGAGGCGTCAGTACCCCGATGGGTGGCGACGAAGGGGCGGGAGTCTCGAGCCGGACGCCCTGAGCACCGTCCAATCCGAGGGTCAGGCGACCTACCCGACCGACGCTGCGCTCGCCGAGACGCGCGAGACCAACCTGCGCGCCTTCCCTGGGTGCTGGGCATCTCCTTGCTTGGCGCGACGCTCGCGCTCTCGCCCATCGCATTCATTCTGCCGTTGGGTCTCCTCAGCCCCCTCCTGTGGCTCGCGGCGCGTTCCGAGACCACCATGTCCAGTTTTCGGCCTTTCCGTCGCCATCCCTCGAGTGCAAGGGGATACTCAACGACGGAGAGGGCACAATGCAGATCGCGAGCTTGACCAGGGGAATGGCTGTGGCCGCTGTGCTGACAGCGGCGGTGGGGTGTGCGGAGGGGCCGGCGGCGCCCAGGAAGCCGTCGCCTGACAAGCCCAGTCAGCAGCTGAGTACCAGCGGACCGACCGGGGCCATTCCAATCGTGTGCGACCGCAATTGGGCTGCTCCGGTGGACGGCGACTGGAACGACCGGTTTGCATGGATACCAAGCGCGATACCGACCGCAGGCACGACGGTGTGTTTTGTGGACCCCGGGAGCTACACCGTTACGCTTCCAGACAGCGCGACGGTGCGAGGGATCTTGCTGACCTCAGGCGTCAACGTTGCGTTTACCTCCCCAGGGGCTGACCTCATCGTCGGCGGGAGCGTTGAGGTCAGAGCAGGCGCGGGCGTTGTGCTGCGAGACGAGATCCACCTTGCCGCCGACTCCGTAGTGGTCGACGGCGAACTACGCCTGAAGGGACGTAGCGGCCTGAACGATATCGGCGTTCTGCACAATCGCGGCCTTCTGGAACTCGACGCCAACGTCCCGTGGGACCCGACGCTGGAGGTGGTGCATTTTCTGAATGACGGCGAGATCTCCCTGTCGCGGGAGACCTTGACCTACATCGACGCACTGTTTGAGCATCGCGATGGCACCATTCGTGGGAACCGGCTCTTGCTCAGAGAAGCGTACGGGTCGGACTCAGGACGTTTTGTCTGGACCAACGGGGCGCTCGAACCGCAACAGGGCGTTCCCGTGGTTGTCGAGTCGAACAGACTGACGTTGGTTCTTGCGTCATCAGGGCACAGCGGAGCTGTGACCATGATCGTCACTGGTGATTCCCTTATCGGCAACGTCGGTCTCGGGCTCGACCTTACGGTCAAAAGTATCGCCTTGTATGACTCGTTCTGGCACCTCCCGGCGGCGAACGCGCCCCCGAACACACCCGTTGTCATCGAAGGCACTTTGCGGTTTGAAGCGGACGAGCCGTTCGGTATCGCGAATGAGCTGGACTATGTATCCCCCAACCCTATCATCAATCGTGGGCGCCTGGAACTGCTGGGGCGAGCAGAGCAGTGGTACCTCGTGCCGCACACTCCGGCCCTGGACAATCACGGGACGCTGACGGGAACGGGAAGCTCGCGAGCTTACTTGAGACTCTCGGCGCCAGCGCCCTCCGTGTTTCGCAACTACGGCACCGTCGACTCCCTCCTCATAACATACCTCTATGATGGTGAATACGTCGCGCTCGCGGGTAGTCGGCAGCAGGGCCGCTTGTACATGTTTGGGGGAGCACTCCGTGGTGGCGGATATGTGAGATCGGTATCAGCCTTTGGGGGCACGATCGCGCCGGGCACCGCACTCGGCGAGCAGCTTCCAATCCCACTCGTGGCGTCACTGCAGATCGATTCTCTCTGGCTGCAATCCGGCAGTGCAGTGGTCGCCGACGTCGTATCGCAACGGGTGACAGACCAGATTGTCGTGGGAGCGTACGTCGAGTATCGCGGCACTATCACCGCGCGCCCCGCATCGACTTATCTCGCCTCGGCGGGCACCTGTGGCCAGCTGGTGCCGATCTTCCTCACGTCCGGGGTGCCCAGCTCAGGCATCGTCTACCCTGGTACGACCAGCCTTCCGGTCGCGGCGGGCCGGGCTTGGCGAGTCCACCATGCCGCTGACACCACCTGGTTGGCCGGATACAATCCCGATGCCTCGCTGGATCTTGCGCCTAACGTTGCCGTCACCGAGGGTGGGAGCGCAAAGACTGTCGATGCCTGCCTCGGCATTCCGGTCAGGACGAACGATGTGCTGGCGACGCTGGTGAGTAGCGGCGGTGACGTCAGCGTCACTCCCTCCGCGCTGTCGTTTACGGCAGCAGACTTCGCCCTTCCGCGACGCGTGACGCTCACCGCTGTGGACGATGCCTTGAGCGAAGGTCCGCACACCGACAGTATCGTCCCAATTGTAACTGCGGGCGGACCACCACTGGGTCCACTGGCTCGCACCACCCTCGTGAGTATCACGGACAACGATCCCGGCGTTGACCTGACGGTGCTGATGGTGTCGTTGAACAACCCGGTCGTGGCCGGCACGCAATTCGAGAAACGCTTCCGCGTGACAAACCTCGGCCCGGGCGCTTCGACCGGTTCGGTGGTGTCGTTCCCGGGAATGGCGGGGGCGACCTTTGCGGCGAACCGTTCCGGCGCCGACTGCTCGGTGGTCGGCACACAGCTGCAGTGCAACGTTGGACCTATCGCGTCTGGCGGTTCCTACGAGTTCCTGATGCTGTTCAACGCCACCGCTGTCGGGGTACACCAGAATACGATGAGGGTGCGTGGGCTGGACTGGGATCACGTGCCGGCCAACGACCATGTGCCCTGGGTGCTGACTGTGCAGTAAGGAGAACTGGCTGTTCCGCCGGGCCCGCGGTAGGACATCACGCAGCGAACCGGGCGGAACAGCTCTGTTCAGATGGCCCGCCGCTGAGCCGCAGACGTTTGCATCGCCCGACTACAACTCCGTGCGCAACTCCCACAACTCCGGGAACAGCACCACATCCAGCGCCTTGCGGAGGTACCCTACGCCCGTGGTGCCGCCCGTGCCGACCTTGTGTCCGATGAGCCGTTCGACCGTTGTCACGTGGTTGAACCGCCAGCGCCGAAAGTTGTCCTCGACGTCGACGAGTTTCTCGGCGAGGTAGTAGAGGTCCCAGTACTTCGCCGTGTCGCGATACACCGCGAGCCAGGCGGCGCGGATGTCCGGCTGGCTCACCGGCTGGGCGTCATAGCTGGTGCGGAGCGCGGTGGGGGCGAGCAGCCCTTCCTTGGCCAACGCGTGCAGGGCCAGGTCATAGATCGATGGGGACTCCAGGATCTTGAGCAACCTGGCGTGGGCCTCCGCGTGCTCGGCAAAGGGGCGCAGCAGGTAGCGCTGGCGATTGCCGAGGAGGAACTCGATGCTGCGATACTGCCAGCTCTGGAACCCGCTCGCCCGGCCTAACGAGTCGCGAAACTCCAGGTAGTCGGACGGGGTCATCGTCTTGAGGACTTCCCAGGCATTCCCCATCTGCTCCTGGGCGCGCGAGACGCGGGCGAGCATCTTCATGGCGGGGGCGAAGTCCCCGGTGGCGAGACGCGTCATCGCCGCCTCGAGCTCGGCGATGATCAGGCTCATCCACACTTCCTGCACGTGGTGGATGGTGATGAACAGGACCTCGTCGTGGGCCGTCGTGACGGGGACCTGGGCGCCGAGGAGTTGCTCGAGGTGCAGGTAGCCGGAGTAGGTGAAGGTCCCGGCGAAGGAGGCGTGCGCGTGCTCGGCGCCTGGGACCACCGGTCCGCTGGCCTCGGAAGGGCTCGTCATGACTGCAGGGGGGATAAGGGCAGTGGGGAAGGTACCCTGCGGGATCGTCCGTGCGGGAGGGACGGCGGCGTCAAGGAGTCCCTGACGCGGTGGGGTGACGGCGCCTGACGCCGGAGGCGCTCCCGTGTGGCCCATCTTGGCGAGGGACCGGGCTCCGGTCCCGAACCCCTGGAGGCGGCCTATGTCTCGCATCGTCATCCTCGGCGGCGGAACGGCAGGGACCATCATGGCCAACCGTCTGCGGCGTCGCTACGCGCAGGAGGTCACGGCCGGGAGCACCTCGATCACGGTGGTCGATGAAGATCCCCGCCACATCTACCAGCCCGGCTTGCTGTTTGTACCCTTTGGAATCTACCGGCCGGACGACATCGTGCGCCCGCGTGGGATGCAATTGCACGACGAGGTAACCTACAAGGCGGGAGCGATCGAGCAGCTCGTGCCCGACGACCATGCCGTGCTCCTCAAGGACGGAACGCGCCTGCCGTACGATGTGCTGATCATCGCCACCGGCACCCGGATCGCGCCGGAAGAGACCGAGGGACTGGTGGGGCGGGAATGGCAGCACGCGGTCTTTGACTTCTACACGATGGAAGGCGCGACGGCGCTGGCGCGGAAGTTGTCCACCTGGCGCGGCGGCAAGCTCGTCGTGAACGTCGTCGAGATGCCGATCAAGTGCCCGGTCGCCCCGCTGGAGTTTGCCTTCCTGGCCGACTGGTACTTCACGATGCGCAAGATGCGCGACGTGGTGGACATCACCTACGCGACGCCCCTCGACGGCGCCTTTACCCGTCCGGTGGCGTCGCAGCATATCGGCCACCTGCTGGCGAAGAAGCAGATCGGGCTGGTCCCGGAGTTCAACGCCGGGCGAGTGGACAACGAGCGCAAGGTGTTGGAAAGCTGGGACGGGCGGGAAATCCCGTTCGACCTCCTGGTCACGATCCCACTGCATCAAGGGGCGGCGTACCTCAAGGCCACCCCGGAGCTGGTGGACGACAACCTGTTCGTGAAGACAAACCCGAACACGCTGCAAAGCACGGTGGCCCCCGACATCTTCGCCATTGGCGACGCCACGAACCTGCCCACGTCCAAGGCGGGATCGGTCGCCCACTTCGAGTCCGAGGTGCTGGACGCGAACATCGCGCACTTCCTCGCGGGCGAGGCGCTCGACCCGGGGTTCGATGGCCATGCGAACTGCTTTGTCGAGACCGGGTTCGACCAGGCGCTGCTCCTGGACTTCAACTACGAGACCGAGCCGCTCCCCGGCCACTACCCGCTGCCCATCGGCCCGATGACCCTGCTTGGGGAAAGCCGGCTGAACCACATGGGGAAGATGGCGTTCAAGTGGATCTACTGGAACCTGCTCCTCCCCGGGCACGAGATCCCGGGTATCCCCACCCGCATGTCCATGCGAGGGAAGCACGTCCCCGCATCGGTTGCCTGACCCTGGAGAACCGCCATGACCACGATGACACTTGAGAACACCACCCTGGACGTCGACGCCGAGGGGTACCTGCAGAAGCCGGAGCAGTGGACCCGCGCCATTGGCGAGGCGATCGCTCGCGAGATGGGGGTGACGATGACGGAGCGCCACTGGGTGGTGTGCGACTTCATGCGTGAGCGCTTCCTGTCGACCGGGGCCGCGCCGTCGATCCGCTCGCTGGGCAAGGACTCCGGCGTGCCGATCAAGGAACTGTACCTGCTCTTCCCGAAGGGGCCGGCCAAGATGGCCTCGCGCATCGCCGGCATCCCGAAGCCTCACGGTTGCATCTGAACGGAGCCCATCATGGACAAGGTGTCGATCATCATCTCGAAGGGATCGCTCGAGGGGGTCTATCCCGGGCTGATCCTGGCCAATGGCGCCCGCATGGAGGGGATCGAGGTCAACCTCTTCTTCACCTTCTTCGGGATGGACGCCATCAACAAGGCGAAGTACGAACACCTCAAGGTGGCCACCGTGGGGAACCCGGGGCTGGGGATCCCGACGATGGTGGGTGGGTTGCCGGGGATGTCGGCCCTGGTGACGCACCAGATGGAGAAGAAGATGGAGGCGCTGGACATTCCCCCGATCCCGGAGTTTGTCACGATGATCGCGGATTCCGGTGCGAAGTTGTACGCCTGCAAGGCGTCGGTGGATATGTTTGACTTGCAGCGCAGCGACTTCATCGACGAAGTCGAGGCGATCATCACCGTTGGCGACTTTTACCGGATGGCGGATGGCGGCCAGATCATTTTCACATGAGTGAGGCCCAGGGGGAGGGCTTCGCGGTCACCCTCACCTTGGAGCGAGGGTATCGGTTTGCCGTGGACGCGCAACTGCCCGGGGTGGCGCCGTTCGTGATTGATGAGGGGCCACCGCTCGGTGAGGGGGGTGGCCCGAACCCATCCCGGGTGCTCGCGTCCGCGATGGCGAGTTGCCTGGGCTCCTCGCTCCTGTTCTGCCTGGGGAAGTCCCGGGTGACGGTACGCGCGTTGCGGGTGGAGGCCCGTGGGACGATGACCCGCAACGAACGGGGGCGCTTGCGCGTGGGGCACATCGCGGTCACGTTGCACCCGGACGTGGCGCCCGAGGACGTGCCGCGGATGGCGCGCTGTCTTGAGCTGTTCGAGGACTTCTGCGTGGTCACGGAGAGTGTGCGCCACGGGATTCCCGTGGACGTGACGGTCGGCGCAGCGGGCTAGTCGTCCTTCGGGATCCCCGACAGGGCCCATGCGTCGGCCACGGTCATCCCGAGATAGCGAAAGTGCTGCAGCGAGAGTGGGGCATGTCGCTTGGCGAGGCGCCGCCCGTCCGCGTCGCGCACCAGGGGCTCGTGGCACCACGACGGTGGCGTGGCGCCCAGCGCCTCGTACACCAGCAGCTGTCGTGCGGTGGACTTGAGCAAGTCTTCGCCGCGCACGACTTCGGTGATCCCCATCGCTGCGTCGTCGGCGACCACTGCAAGTTCATACGCCGGGACATCGTCCTTGCGCCAGACGACAAAGTCGCCGAAGTCGACGCCGGCGGTGTAGGTGCGCCGCCCGCAGCGCACATCCTCGAACGTGATGGCCCGACCGTCCGGGACGCGGAACCGCCAGGTGACGCCGGCTGGCGACGCATAGCGTCGCTCTTCGCCCGGGGCCGTGCGGAGCGCCGGTGGGAAGATCGGCTCGGCCCCTTCCTCCTCCTCGTGGGGGGCGTGCGCCGCATCGCGAACTTCCTTGCGCGACACGGCGCTCGGATAGATGACTCCAACGTCGCGCAGCCGCGTCCACGCATCCACGAAGACCTCTCGACGCCGCGACTGATGGAGTGGGCCCTCGTCCCAGTCGAGGCCGAGCCAGGCGAAGTCGCCAAGGAGCTGCTCTGTGTACTCCGGGCGGCAGCGCAGGTGGTCGAGGTCCTCGATGCGCAGGGTGAGGTGCCCGTGCACGCGGCGCGCGCGCTGCCAGGCGGCGTGGAAGGTGCGGGCGTGGCCGAGGTGGAGGCCGCCGGTTGGGGTTGGGGCGAGACGACCGCGGTAGCTCACGCGATGCCGGTGGTGGCAAGGAGGGCGGCGAGGACGCGCGCCACGCCGTGCGGACCGTCGGTGTTGGCGTACCACTCCAGGGTCGTGTGGGCGTCGCCGCCTGACCCGCCGCCGCCTAACGTGACGGCGGGGATCCCCAGCGACATCGGGATATTGGCGTCCGTCGAGGCCATGGCGAACGCGGCGCGGTGACCGATCGCGGCGGTGGCCGCGATACAATGGCGCACCAGGGGATGCCCGGGGTCGGTCCGGCCTGCGGGGCGACGGCTGGTCGTCGTGATTTCCAGGGCGAGGGGCGCGTGCATCGGGCCGCGACGCGTGTTCTCGGCATCGAGGGCAGCGCGGGCCTCGTGTTCGATGGCGGCGACGGTCGTGCGGACCACCCGTTCGTCCGCCGCGCGCACCTCAATGTCCACGGTGGCCTCGCGCGGAACGGCATTGAGGGCTTCGCCGCCGTGCAGCCGCGTGATGGTGAGTGATGTGCGTCGTGCCCGCCGGATCGGGAGTGCCGCGACGGCCGCGGCGCAGTGCGAGATGGCGTGCAGGGGGTTGGGGGCGTCGTGGGCGGTCCAGGAATGGCCACCGGGACCTGTCATCCGTAGTTGGAGTCTGTGGACGCCAATGGCGTCGGTGACGATCCCCGTGTCGCCGGGACCATCGACGGCGATGGCGGCGTGGGCGTCGGGGCAGGTGTGGGTGAACAGGTGGCGCGCCCCGCGCAGGTCGCCAGCGCCCTCCTCGCCGACCGTGGCGGCGAAGAGGATGGGTCGTGCCGGGCGCACCTGTTCGCGGGTGAGATATCGCGCCATCGCAAGGAGGACCGCGAGTCCTCGGGCGTTGTCGCCAATGCCGGGGCAGACGATGCGATCGCCGTCGCGTCGCGGCGCCAGTACTGTCTCGACGGGAAAGACCGTGTCGAGGTGAGCGCACACCACCACCGGGGCATCGCGGCGCGCCCCGATGCGCGCGCACACGTTGCCGGCGTCGTCCCGCTCGATCCCAAGTCCCAGCGCTTCGAGGTGCGTGGCCACGGCGTCGGCACGGTGTCCCTCGGCGCCGGTTGGTGACGCAATGGCCGCGAGGGCCACCTGGGTGTCGAGGGTGGTCGCATCATCGTGGGTCAACCCGGGGAGGGCGGATTCAACGAGCTGCGCGGCGCCGGGTGTGGGCATGCGCCATTGTGGGCGGGGCACGGGACATTCGCAAGCGAGGGTAGTTTTCTGACCATGTCTCGTCGCCTCGGACGCAACGTGCTGGTCCTGTCGGCCGTGTCCCTCCTCACGGACGCGTCGAGCGAGATGATCTACCCGTTGCTTCCCGTCTTCCTCTCCAGCGTGCTGGGCGCAGGGGCGGTGGCCGTGGGGGCGTTGGAGGGCATCGCCCAGGCGGTGTCTGCGCTGATGCAGGTGCTCAGCGGTCAGTGGTCTGATCGCATAGCACGTCGCAAACCGTTGATCGTCGCCGGATACGCCCTGGCCTCCGTGCTGCGTCCGCTGACCGGGCTGGCGACCGGTGTCGGCCAAGTGCTCGCGATTCGCGTGGGAGACCGTGTGGGAAAAGGGGTACGCGGCGCGCCACGCGACGCGTTGATCGCCGCGTCGGTAGGGTCCGAGGCACGCGGGCGCGCGTTCGGCTTTCATCGGGCGGCGGACCATGCGGGCGCCGTGATCGGGCCGTTGGTGGCCTTTGCACTGTTGAGCTGGTGGGGACTCGGGTTGCGCACGGTGTTTCTGCTCGCCGCGATTCCCGCGGCGCTGGCGGTGGTCGTTGCGCTGGTCGGAATCGTGGAGGTGCCCGGCGCTCCGCGTGGGGTGGTGCGGGGGCTGGGGCAGGCGCCCCGCGGCACGCTGGCGCGCTACCTTGGCGTCCTGGCGCTGTTCACGTTAGGCAATTCGACCGACGCGTTTCTGCTGCTGCGTGCGCAGGAAGCGGGCGTGCCGGTGGCCCAGCTGCCGTTGCTCTGGGCGTTCTTGCATGTGGTGAAGAGCCTGGCGGCGACCCCTGGGGGCGCGCTGTCGGACCGGGTGGGCCGGCGACCGCTACTGCTCGCCGGCTGGGGGGTGTATGCGCTCGTCTACCTCGGCTTCGGGTTCGCGGCGACGGCTCCGGCGATCTGGGGGTTGATGGCGCTGTACGGCGTCTATCACGGCCTGACCGAGGGGACCGAGAAGGCGCTGGTTGCCGACCTGACTGGCGCGCACGAGAGGGGGTGGGCGTTCGGGTGGTTCAACCTCGTGGTGGGGATCAGTGCGCTGCCGGCGTCCCTGCTGTTCGGTGCCCTCTGGGAGTGGAGGGGGGCGTCAGTTGCCTTCGCCTTTGGCGCGGCCATGGCAGGGCTCGCCGCGCTCCTGGCTGCGATCTCCCTGCCGCGGCGACTGGGGGAGGCCTGCGCTGACACGGCGTCTCGTTGATACCAATCCGTGCCGTTGCCCCGCCGCCGCGGCCCTTGCGGCCTCCCCCGCGAGCGGTACCATCTTCGGTCCTTGTTCGGGTCACCTTCTGGAGGTCACAATGTCGATCGGTCAGTCGCTGCTGGGAGAGTGGGATCATGAGGTTGCCAACACGGTGCGGATGCTCTCCGTCGTACCGGACGGAAAGGGCGATTGGGCGCCGCACGCCAAGTCGATGACGCTGGGACGGATTGCGACGCATATCGCCGAACTTCCGGATTGGGCTGCGGTGACGATCAACTTCCCGGAGTTGGACTTCGCGAAGTTCGACTACAAGCCCACGCCGTTCACGACAGCCGCGGAGAACGTGGCGGCGTTCGAGGCGAAGGCGAAGGCGGCGCGCGATGTGCTCGCGGGCGCAAGCGACACGACGTACATGGAACCGTGGACGATGCGTAACGGCGAGACGGTGTACATGACCATGCCGAAAATCGCGGTGATCCGGAGCTTCGTGTTCAACCACATGATCCATCATCGGGCGCAGCTGTCAGTCTACCTGCGGCTGCTCGACGTGAAGTTCCCGGGGATGTACGGTCCGACGGCCGACGAACCGATGTAGGGTGTCTTCAGGGCGCGACGGCGCTGGGGGACCGCAAGGAGTCCACCAGCGTCCGGATCGCCCCGAAGTACTTGGCGCGATCTACGCGAAATGCATCCATGTGCCCACCCTCTACGCTGACGAAGCGCTTGGGGTGGGCCGCCGCGGCGAAGACCTGTTCGCCGTGGCTGAAGGGAATGACGTCGTCGGACGGGGAATGCAGGTACACCTTGGGAAGCGTAAGCGCGGCGACCTTGTCGATCGACGCGAAACGCTGGCTGGCGATCGCCCGCACCGGGAGCCAGGGGTAGAGTTCCGCGCCGCGGTCCGGCACCGAGGTGTAGCCACCTTCCACCACTAAGCCAGCCGCCGGCACCCGGGTGGCGAGTTCCGTGGCGACACCGCTACCTAACGAGTGGCCGAACAGGATCACGCGCTCCGGTCGCACGCCGAGGGAGTCGACGAGGTAGCGATAGGACGCCTCGGCGTCGGCGTACAGCCCACGCTCCTCGGGTTCCCCGGCGCTCTCGCCAAAGCCGCGATAGTCAAAGGCCAGGAGATTGAGCCCGATCGTCTTGGTGTAATCGTAGAACTCGGGGCGGTCTCCGTACCCGATGTTGCCGTAGTTCCCGTGACAGATCAGCATCCAGAACCCGGTGTCGTTCGCGGAGTCGGCGCGGATGACCCAGGCATTCAGGAGAGTGCCATCCGAGGACGCATAGGTGACGATCTGGTGGTTGAGGCCGCGCCCGGGAGCCGGCGCGGTGACGGCACGTTCGGCGGGGTGATAGACGAGGTCGATCTCGTTGACTTTGAGGTAGCCGATCGCGCCGCCGTAGCCGACGACGCCAAGGGTGCCTACGGTTGCCAGGAGACGTCGCATGTGGGCCGCGGGAGGGGTGTCGAAAAGATACGACGGCGGGCGCGGAGCGGATGGGTGGTCCGACTCAGCGGAGGGCCGTTGCACGCCTCTGGGGTACGGCCAAGGGCCGCGCGACCCTCACGTGGTGCCAGGTCGTTCCGTCACGGGCGCGGACGCGCTCCCGGGGAGCTCGGGCCAGACGCCACCGTCGGACTCCCGCGCGAGGAGTTCGTCGACCGACGCGTAGCGGTAAATCACCGGCGCACCGTGCGCGGGCAGCCCGCCGGTGTCTGCCGTTGGGCCGTAGTTGGAGTACAGGTCGCGATGGAGCATGCGCAGGTACGCGGTCAGTTGCCCCCGATGATGCGACGTGTGCGAGATGCGGCGCATGAGGACCCACGCCCGGCTCCGCGGCTCCCCGAAGAACGACGTACCTCCGGCGAACCAGTCATCCTCTCGTTCACCGATCGCCGCCAGTCGACGGCCTGACGCCTCCGCATAGTGCCTCAGGAAGTCGATGCGCTGCTCCGCTGACGGGAGAACGGCAAGCCCGGTCTCGATCCCCAGCATCTTCGTGAACCAGCCGTCCTCAGACTGGCACTGGTGCACAAACTGCTCGAGCACCGAACGCGCGCGTCCATCGGGGCGCCACGGCAGGTCCTCGTCCGTGAAGTGGGACCAGACAGAGAGGGTCTTGAGCCGCTCCGTCTGCAGGGTGCCATGGAAGAGATCTCGCACAGCTTAACAGCAGCGATTGCCCATCTGGGTGTATCGACGGTCGAGGCATTCCCGTGCGTGCTCCTCCCGGGACATCACACGATGTCCCGGGTGGTTACGCCGCATGTAGGCGAGGTATCCCGTGTAGTCGGGTGCCCCGATGATCCGATGCACCGTACGAATCACGCGTTGCAGTCGCTCGGCGATGGGGGTGGGGCGAGGGCTCATGGTCAATCCCCCGCCATGGCGACGCGTGGCTCGTAGGGCGTTTCGGTCGACCCGATCGGCTTGCGGCCCTGCAGCACGGCGAGCCACTCACGCGCGGACGCGACGAGGATCACGACCACCGAGATCATGAAGAAGGCCGCGACGCCGGCGTCCAGCCGGTCGTTGAAGATCACCTTGGACGCGTTCGCCGCGGTGCCGATCGAGGCGGGCAAGGTTCCGGCGGCCGCCTGTTCGGCGATGAGTCGGGCGTGCGAGAGGAACCCGAGCTTGGGATCTGCCGAGAAGATCTTGAGGTAACCCGCCGTCATCGTCACGATGCCCAGCCAGGTGAGCGGCAACAGGGTGAGGAACGAGTATTTCGCCTTCCCCATCTTGATGATGACCGTGGTGCCGACACACAGCGCCACCGTGGCCAGTAACTGGTTGGCGATCCCGAACAGCGGCCACAGCGAGTTGATGCCGCCTAACGGGTCGACCACGCCCTGGTACAGGAAGTATCCCCACATGGAAACGAAGATGGCAGACGTGAGGACGATCGCCGGGTACCACTCGGTGCGGCCAAGCGGGGCAGAGAAGTTCTTCAGCAGGTCCTGCAGCATGAAGCGCCCCACGCGCGTGCCGGCGTCGAGGGTGGTCAGGATGAACAGCGCCTCGAACATGATCGCAAAGTGGTACCACAGCGCGAGCGAGCCGCTCCCCATCCACTGGGAGAAGAGCGAGGCCATGCCGACGGCGAGGGACGGCGCGCCGCCCGTGCGCGACAGGAGCTTCGTTTCCCCGATGTCGTTGGTCAGCTGCTGGAAAGCGACCGGGTCCAGGGTGAATCCCCAGTTCTGGATCGCGAGCGCCGCACTTTCCACGGTGGTGCCAATGGCGGCCGGTGGCGCGTTGATCGCGAAGTAGGTGCCAGGGGTCAGGACACACGCGGCAATCAGGGCCAGCGTCGCGACCAGCGATTCGGTGAGCATGGCACCATACCCGATGAACCGGGCATCGGGCTCACGCTCCAGGATCTTCGGCGTGGTGCCGGAAGAGATCAGCGAGTGAAAGCCGCTGATCGCACCGCACGCGATCGTGATGAAGCAGAACGGGAAGAGTTTCCCGGCAAACACCGGCCCGGTGCCGTCCACGAACTGCGTGACCGCCGGCATTTGCAAGTCAGGGACAACGACGACGATCGCAATCGCCAGCGCGAAGACGACGCCGATCTTGACGAACGCCGAGAGGTAGTCGCGAGGGGCGAGGAGCAACCAGACCGGGAGCACGCTGGCGGCAAACCCATACACCATGATCCACAGGGCGAGGGCCTGGCGCGACAGGGTGAAGATCGGCGCCAGGTCGGGATTGCCCGCCACCCACTTGCCGACGTAAAGCGCCACGACGAGGAGGACGAGCCCCATCGCGGTCGCTTCCAGCACCTTGTGCGGCCGGATCCAGCGCATGTAGCCGCCCATCAGCAGCGCGATGGGGATCGACAGCCCCACCGTCACGACGCCCCACGGGCTCTCGGCGAGCGCATTCACGACGATCAACGCGAGGACGGCGATCAGCACGACCATGATCCCCAGCACCGCGACGAGGGCGGTCATGCCAGCGGTGGACCCGATCTCCTCCTTGGCCATCTGTCCGAGCGACTTGCCGTTGCGCCGGATGGAGGCGCAGAGGATGACGCAGTCCTGGACGGCCCCGCCTAACGCGACGCCGATCACGATCCACAGCGCCCCGGGAAGAAAGCCGAACTGTGCCGCGAGGGTCGGGCCGACGAGGGGGCCGGGGCCGGCGATCGCCGCAAAGTGGTGCCCGAAAACCACCCAGCGATTCGTCGGGACGTAGTCGCGCCCGTCATTGAGTCGTTCGGACGGCGTCCGCCGCGTGGCATCGAGGGCGAAGACGTTGGAGGCGATGATCCGGCTGTAGAACCGGTACGCCACCAGGTAGAAGCAGACCGCGGCCGTGACGAGCCAGGCGGCACTGACCGGTTCGCCACGCCGGAGCGCGAGGACCGCGAAGGACGCGGTGCCGAGCGCGACGAGGGCGAGCCAGCCGAGGGACTTGAGCAGGCGCTGCATAACGAGGGGCAGGAACGTGGGGAGGGCGCGGCGGAGGGGTCGGGCCCCGAAGCGGCAGAACTTGGACCCTGGTACCGGTGCGGTCAACCAACGCGGTGCACCCTGTTGGAGGGTGCGGTTACCTTTCCGGCGTGCCAATCCCTCGCGCTTTCCCCGGTTTCCCTCTCGTGCTGGCGAGTGCCCTGCTGGCGTGCGGGGGAGGGGGGCCCGCGCCGTCCAACACCCCCGTCCCCTCCGTTCCCACCGCAGTGCCGGGCGTGTTGGCGCGGTTCGCGGGGCAGTCCCTGATGGTGCTCCCCGTCACCCTTCATCCGGTGGCGGACACGATGGGGTGGCGCACGTCTGCCGGGGGTGACGCGAAGCTGCGCACCCTCACGGACTCCCTGCTGGAGCACGGTTTTCGCGAACGGGGTCTCACCACGTGGATCTACGCGGCGCAGGTCGCGCGAACGGCACGGCGTAATCCGACCTACCTGGTGGATCCGTCCACGCTGCGGCCGGCGCTGGCCGTGCGCGCGGCGATGCGCACCCCGGATCGCAACCTCTCCGAGCCGCTGGCGTCGCAACTGCGTGCGCTCGCGGGGACAAGCGGGGTGCGGTACACCATGCTTCCCACCGACCTTGAGCTTCGCCTGGATGGGACACGCCTGACCGTGGCCGTGGTTGACGTTCGACTCGCCCAGGTCGCCTGGGTGGGGAACGTGGCGGCCGGGCCGCAGGCTTCCTGGAACCCGGGCGTTCTTTCCGACCTTATCAACCGCGCCGCCGACCTGGTCGTGCCGCGCTAAGGGGACTTCGATGGCTATTCCATGCACCCTGATCGCCGGCGACGGCATCGGACCCGATATCACTGACGCGACGCTTCGCATTCTCGAGGCGGCGGGGGCGAACTTCGAGTGGGATCCGCAGCTGGCGGGGATGTCCGCGGTGCACGCGGTGAAGGACCCGATGCCGGAAGCGACGCTCGAGTCGATCCGACGGACGCGCCTCGCCTTGAAGGGGCCGCTGGAGACGCCTGTCGGCGATGGCTATCGCTCGGTGAACGTCGCGCTGCGGCGGACCTTTGACCTCTACGCCAACGTGCGCCCGGCGCGGGACATCATCCCCGGCGGTCGCTTCGACAATGTCGACATCGTGCTGGTGCGCGAGAACACGGAGGGCCTGTACTCCGGGCTCGAGCACTACATCCGTGTGGGTGACGACGATCGGGCCGCGGCCCAGTCGATTGCCCTCATCACGCGACTGGGTTCCGAGCGGGTGATTCGCTACGCGTTCGAGTATGCACTCAAGCACGGGCGCAAGAAGATCACGCTCGTGCACAAGGCCAACATCCTCAAGTATTCACAGGGGCTGTTCCGGCAGGTGGGCCAGACCGTGGCGAAGGAATACGACGGGCGGGTGGCGTACGACGAGCGGATTGTCGATGCCTGCGCGATGCAACTCGTGATGAAACCTGAGTCGTTCGACATGATCGTGACGACCAACCTCTTCGGCGACATCCTTTCTGACCTGCTCTCCGGCCTTGTGGGCGGACTTGGCCTCGCGCCTGGGGCCAACATCGGACCGGACGCGGCGATCTTCGAGGCCGTGCACGGGACCGCGCCGGACATCGCGGGGCAGGGGGTCGCGAATCCGTCGGCGCTCCTGTTCGCGGCGTGTCTGATGCTCGAACACGTCGGGGATGGCGATCGTGCCGCGCGCATTCGCACGGCGGCGGAGTCGGTGATTCGCGAGGGGCGCACGGTCACACGTGACCTGGGTGGCACGGCAAACACACGCGAGTTTGCCGATGCTGTCGTGGCCCGCATCGGGTGACGAGGCCAGTGGCGTGCGGTGAGGTGACGGCGCAGCGAAGTGCGGGTCGATGTTCCGCTCGCTGTTCGCGCGGCTGACGGGGCGCGATCCGGGGCAGCTGGAGCTGTCCTTCGATCGCGCGCAGGGGCTCGACGCCCGCCTGCGTGCGGCCGGCCTGCGCGGGACCTCGCGGGTGACCCTGACGCGCAATCGGTCGGTCTACGTGAGCTGGAAGGCCGACGTCCTGCGCGTGCATGAGGCGTTTGTGGATGCGCCGGACGAGGTGATCCAGGCGATCGTTGGCTTCGTGCAGGGGAGGGGACTCACCCGGCGGCTCGCGCGCAAGGTGATTCTCGAATACCCGGTGCCTCGCGGCGCCACTCCAGCGCGTCGGCAGGACGCGATCCATCCGGACGACCGGGCGGCGTGTGAACGCCTGACGCGCGAACATGCGCGACTCAACGACGAACGCTTTGCCGGTGCATTGAAGCCGCTCAAGGTGCGGGTTTCACGTCGGATGCGGACGCGGCTGGGCCACTATGCGCTGGCCGCCTCGCATGGGACCGCCGAGATCGTGATCAGCCGTCGGCACCTGCGGCGGCACGGGTGGGACGAGGTGCTGGACACGCTGCTGCACGAGATGGTCCACCAGTGGCAGGAGGAGAGCGGTCTTCCGGTGGACCATCGGGCCGCCTTTCGCGCCAAGGCCCGGGCCGTCGGGGCCGTCGCCCGTGCCAGGCGGGCGATCGGCGCGTAGCGGACCCTTTCCGTGGTGCCCCGACACCGCGAAGTTTCGCGCCCTATGCGATTGCTGCGTTTGACGGGGGCCGCGGCCCTGTTGTTCGGGGTGCTGTGGATCGGCCGACGTGGAGTTGGCCCGCTGCCTCCCCTGGGACCCCTGCTGGATCCGGTGCGTGGTGCGTGGGGGGCGGTCGCGACCGCCGAGCTTCCCAGGCAGGCGTCGGCGACCATTCCTGGTCTGGGTGGACCGGTCGAGGTGCGGTACGATGCACGCGGAGTGCCGCACATTTTTGCGCCGCGAGAGGAAGATGCGATTCGGGCGTTGGGGTATGTGGTGGCCCGTGACCGCCTGTTCCAGCTGGATCTGCAGGCGCGGGCCGGTGCCGGCACCCTGACCGAGTTACTCGGTGCCCGGGCGCTGCCGCTGGATAGCGTGCCCCGGCACCTGGGGATGGCCCGGGCCGTGGAACGTGCGTGGGCCGCGTTGCCGGCGGACGGCGTCACGCGACGGTACGCGGAGGCGTATGCCGACGGGGTCAACGCCTACATCGCGACAGTAGACGCGGCCGCGTTGCCGGTGGAATACAAGTTGCTCGGGCGCCAGCCGGTCCCGTGGGCGCCCCGCAACGTCCTGGCCCTCGCGGCGCGCATGGCGTGGACGTTGAGCTACGGTCCCAACGAGCGGGAGCGCCAACTGGCCGAGGGGTTGGTCGGACCGGCGGCCGCCGACGCGCTGTTTCCGGTGGTCAGTCCCGTGCAGGAGCCGATCCAGCCCACTGGGCGCGGGATGGCGACGTTCGACACGCTGCCGATCCCCGGACCTGGGGCCCCCGATTCCCAGGCCGTTGCGCTTGGCCGCCTCCTGCCCCGGTCACCCACCGCGGACGCCGATGGCCACGGTTCGCGGATCTTTGCCTCGAACAACTGGGCGGTGGCTCCGTCGCGGTCGCGGAGCGGCAAGGCGCTGTTGGCCGGGGATCCCCACCTGGAACTCACGCTGCCGAGTATTTGGTACGAGGCGCATCTCGTGGTGCCCGGGCAGCTGGACACGTACGGGGTCACCATTCCCGGATCCGCCGGGATGTTGATCGGCTTCACGCGCGACCTGGCCTGGTCGCTGACGAACACCGGGGCGGATGTGCTCGATTTCTACCGCGAAACGGTGGATGATCACGTGCGCCCGGTGCGTTACCTCGTGGACGAGCAGTGGCGGGACATCGAATTGCGCGAGGAAGCGTATCGGGATCCCAGCGGGCGTGTCTTCCGGGTGGATACGGTGCGTTTCACGCACCGGGGGCCGATGCGTCCCCTGGGGTCGGACTGGGTCTCGATGCGATGGACCGCGCTGGAGCCTGGCGATGTGGTGGAGGCCTTTGCCCTCGCCGCGCGGCAGCGCACGGCCGGTGCCTTTCTCGACAGCTTGGCCACGCGATTCTTCGTGCCGGCACAAAACGCTCTGGTGGCCGACCGATCGGGGAACATCGCCATCCGGTCCACGGGACACTACCCGATTCGGCCCGACCATGGCTCCGGCCTGGTCATCCGGGATGGCTCGGCGAGCGGGAGCGACTGGTTGGGCTTCTGGCCCGTGTCCGACTACCCGCAGGCGCTCAATCCCTCGCAGGGCTTCCTGGCGTCGGCCAACCAGCAGCCGATCGATCCCGCCGTCCAGGGCCGATATCTCGGGCCGGACGCCGGGTACGACGCCTGGCGTGCGTTGCAGATCAACACCCTGTTGCGAGCCGACAGCTCGGTCACGCTGGACGCGATGCGCCGTTTCCAGACCGATCCTGGCAGCGTACGCGCCGACCTGTTTGTCCCGCGGTTCCTGCACGCCGCGCGGGGCCGACGCGCGGCGGGTGCCATGTCCAAGGCCCTGACAGGGGCCGACTCGGTCCTGACGCGGTGGGATCGACGATACACGGTGGACAATACCGGCAGTGTGTTGTTTGAGCAGGCGATGCGCGAGGTGGCGCGCCGGACCTGGGATGAGCTGGTACCGGCGGGGGACACGTCCCGGGTCGCCACGCCGGGCGGAACCGTGTTGCTGCGCCTGATGTTCGACAGTGCAAGTACCTGGTGGGACGACCGCCAGACGACCGGACGGGTGGAGCAGCGCGACGACATCCTCGTGGCGTCGCTGGAAGCGGCCTACGACACATTGGTCCGTCGATACGGCCCGCCGGGTGCGGGCCGTTGGGCGTGGGGCGAACGTGGGGCCGCGAACCTGGAGCATCTGTTGCGCCTCGGTGGATTCTCTCGGCGGGGGCTGGCCGTGCAATCCGGACCAGGCACGTTGAACCCGTCATCGTCGAGCGGCTTCGGCTCCAGCTGGCGCATGGTCGTGGAGCTGGGGGACCGCGTACGCGCGTTAGGCACCTATCCGGGCGGGCAGAGTGGCAACCCCGCGAGCGCGCGGTATGACGACCGCGTGCGGTTCTGGCAGCGTGGCGACCTCGAGCTGCTTTATACCCCGCCGGCCCTCGACTCGGTCGCGCCGGCGCAGGTCCGGGCGGCGCTCACCCTGGCGCCCTCGCCGGGCGCGGGGGGGTCGCGATGACCGCGATTCGCTTTGTCATCCTGGTCGTGGGAATGGCGTTAGGCACCGTGCTGGTGCAGTGGTGGGTGATCCCGGTGATCGCGTGTGTGTACGGCGTGGTGGCGCGCGACACGGCTCGTCCGGCCCTGGTCGCGATGGCGGCCGCGGCGGTGGCGTGGGGCGGGTACCTCGCCATCCTGGCGTTCGGTGGGGCGCCGATCGGCCGATTTGGGGCCGACCTGGCGAGCGCCATGCAGCTGCCATCCCTGGTGCCCCTGCTGGCGACCCTGTTCTTTCCGTCGGCGATGGCCGGCCCGGCGGCGTATCTCGGGGCACACCTGACCGCGGGGCCGGATAGGGTCCCGGGCCGTCGCTGACTAGATTCCGCCGCCATGACATCCGACTTCTTCAATATCGATAGCGCCCTCACCGAGGAGGAGCGCGCGGTGCGTGACTCCGTGCGCGCGTGGGTCAACGACCGCGTCCTCCCGATCATCGGGGCGTGTTACGTGGACGGGCGGTTTCCGAAGGAACTGATTCCGGAGATGGGGGGCCCAGGGCTTTTTGGGGGCGAACCTTCCCGAAGCGTATGGATGCGCGGGCCTGAACAATGTCGCGTATGGGCTCATCATGCAGGAACTCGAGCGCGGTGACTCTGGCATCCGTTCGTTTGCCTCCGTGCAGGGCGCGCTCGTGATGTACCCGATCTACGCCTTTGGGAGCGAGGAACAGAAGCAGCGGCTCCTGCCGGCGATGGCCAAGGGCGAGGTGATCGGGTGCTTCGGTCTCACCGAGCCGGACTTCGGGTCCAACCCCTCGGGGATGATCACGATGGCCAAGGAGCAGGCGGACGGGAGCTGGATACTGAACGGCGGCAAGATGTGGATCACCAACGGGTCACAGGCGCACGTGTCGGTGGTGTGGGCCAAGACCAACGGGGATCCTGAGGCGAGCTCGATCCGTGGGTTTGTGGTACCGACGAACACGCCGGGCTTCACCGCTCGCGACCAGAAGGGCAAGCTGTCGCTGCGGGCGTCGGACACGAGCGAGTTGGTGTTCCAGGACGTGCATCTCCCCGCGGATGCCATCCTCCCCAAGTCCGGGGGACTCAAGTCACCGCTGATGTGCCTGACGCAAGCCCGGTACGGGATCTCCTGGGGGGCGATGGGCGCGGCGATGGCGTGTTACGAGGAGTGCCTGGCGTACGCGAAGAACCGCGTGATGTTTGATCGCCCGATCGGCGGGTTCCAGATCCAGCAGGAGCGGCTCGCCGACATGCTGACGGAAATCGTAAAGGCGCAGCTGGTGTCGCTGCACCTGGGTCGGCTCAAGGATGCGGGGACATTCACGCCGCAGCAGGTGTCACTGGCGAAGCGGAACAACGTGAACATTGCGACGAACGTGGCGCGTGAGGCGCGCCGATTGCTCGGCGCGGTCGGGATCCTGGCGGAGTACGGGGCCATGCGCCACATGGCGAACCTCGAGAGCGTGTACACCTACGAAGGCACGCACGACGTGCATTCGCTGATTCTCGGGCAGGCCGTGACGGGCCTCAGCGCCTTCAATTGATGGCGGTGGTCGGGGCGGGGGGCCCCCCCCCGATTTCAAGATATGACGGCCCCGCGCATTCCCTGTCATCATCCTGTCCCCAACCTCGGCAGGATCACTGCACTCCTGCTGGCGAGCGCACTGCTCGCCAGCCCCGGCGCTGCCCAGGTCCCTCGGGATTCCGCGAATGCCGGACCAGTAGCCAACGCGCCTGGCACAACCGCGCGCCGAAACTCCCCCTGGCTCCCGCGACTCCGGCTCGAGAACGACGCCTACAACTTCTGGATTCACCCCGGGCACCGGTCCGACGAGGAATTCTCCAACGGCGTCGTGGCCAGCTTCGAGACCCTTCGCGGGACGTTCTGGGGACGGCGACTCGCGCCAGCTACCCCGGATTGCGGGGCCGATACGTCCTCGACCGGTCGCTGCCTCACCACAGGTATCGCCATCGGCCAGGAGATGTACACGCCCAACCTCCAGCGCCCTCCCTTCTCATCCCCCAGCTGGCGCGACGAACGCCCCTATGCCGGGTGGCTCTGGGCGGGACTCACCGGGCGCTCCGTTTCCCGTCGCTCCCTTCGGCAGCTCGACGCCGTCGTCGGAGTGACCGGCCCTCCGGCACTTGGGCAACTCTCCCAACAAATCGCGCATACAATCAACGCGAGCTACACGACGCGTGCTCGCGGATGGGAAACACAGGTCGGCTTTCAGCCGGGCCTTCAGGTGGGCTATTCGCACGCACTCCTCGCGCTCCGAGGTCGGGTGGGGACCAAGGCCTTCCTTGACCTGGTGCCCCAAGCCTCGGCCACTCTCGGCACGGTGCGCACCGCCGTCGAGTCGGGCGCACGGCTCCGACTCGGTTACAATCTCTCCCACCCGTTTGACCCGCGGCGCTGGGTCGGGCGCACCCCACTCGAATACTGGGTCAGCGCCGGGGGGCGCGCCGCCTGGGTCGCCCGCGACTTCTCACTCGACGGCAGCATCCTCGGGGATGAGCGTCGCGTGGATCGCGTGCCCGGGGTGCGGGACTACACCTTCGGTGCCGGCCTGCGCATGCATCGCGTGCTCCTGACCTGGGAAGCGACCACCCGGTCGCGCCAGTACACAACCGGTCCCCTGCATCACACCTACTCGACGATGAGTGCGAGCTGGGAGTTCTACCGCTAGGATCCCACCTTGTCGCGTCGTGGCTTGTCCTTCAAGCCGCCCCACTTGGCCTCGCTCTTCGTCAGGAACCCCGGGATGTCGGCCAGCCAGCGCTCCTGCACGCGCTTGTCGTAGTTGAGGAAGAGCTTGCCCTCGCGAACCGAGAAGGCCTGAGGGTCGATCTTGACCTTGTATCCCCCGGCCACCCCGAAGGCGCAGTAGCCGCCATACTGCGGGGCGTACTTCGCGGCCTCCTTCTGGAACGTGTCGCGGTGAGCAGCGGTCGCGAAACGATACGTCGCCCCCTCGTGGGTCGCGGTAAACCGGGGGTCCCCGACCATGGGATGACCCATCGTGAAATACGCGACGGGGTCGTATCCCTTCAGTGCCAGGCCGCTGCTATCCGTGTTGACGGGCTGGGCGGTGGCGGCAACCGGGAGGAACAGCAGGGCGGCAATGAGTCGGCGCAGCATGTCAGGGTATCGGTAAGGCGTGCGCCCCCACCAAGCCCGGTCGCGGCGGATTCGTTCCCGGCGTTAACGGGTGCACCTAGGGTGCCGTCCAAGACGTGTGTCGCGAAGGCATCCCCCCGCCCACCCGACCAGCCCCACTGGTCACAGCCCATATCGAACACCCATGAAGCCCACGCGATCTGTCCCACTCGTGGCGGCGGCACTGCTTGCGGCCGCCTGCACGGACCCCTTCCAGGTGGATCGGGAGCGGTTCCTGTCGAGCGCTGCGCTCAGCTCCGCCTTCGCAACGGTCCCGCTCGGCTTTGCCGAGGTCAGCAGCTCGTACTCCGGTGATTCCGACGGTGTGCCCAGCATGTTCTTGCCCGGCATGAGGGCCGCGGCCTTTGGTGGGGGACTCATGGGCGGAGGATTGGGCGACGCGTACGCCGGCGCGATGGGCCCGGGGCGCGGGCGCGGTCATGAGGGACCATTCGGCGGACGGTTCGGCGGGCATGTGACCTGCACCGGCGCCTTCAACACCGCGAGCCAACGCTTTGTCTGCGATCCCGTGACGCGGGGCGGAGTGACGCGCAGTCAGTCCATGCAATACACCACCGCCGCCGGCGCGGTGCAGCAGGCCTTTGACACCCTCACGACGAACAGCGTCAACGTGCAGTCTGCGAGTACGGGCACGGCCACGTGGACCCGGGATTCGAGTTCGCGCGGTCGCGGCGGCCCGCACCACGCTGGGCGCATCGCCGGCGACACGACGACGATCCTCAGCACGACGACGACCGTGAATCACTCGTCCAACCGCACGGTGACTGGGTTGGCGTCGCCGAGCACCCAGCGCACCATCAACGGGACGGCGCAGGGCAGTGAGTCGGCCACCGGCACCTCGAGTCGCGGCAACTTCACGGCGACGCGGAGCGCGGCGGACACCACCACGGGCCTGGTGGTTCCGGTCCAGAGCGGCCGCAATACCTACCCCACGGCTGGGACCGTCATCCGGACGATGAAGGCCACCGTGACGTTTGCCGGCTCCGCCGCGACCAGCACCACACGTCGTGAGGTGATCACGTATGACGGCACGGCCACGGCGAAGGTGACCATCACGAAGGACGGCGTCACCCAGAACTGCACGATGGCGCTTCCGCGCGGACGTCCGAGCTGCTCGTAACGACCGTTCCGTTACGCGCGCAAACTGCCGGGGGCCTTCGGGCCTCCGGCAGTTTGCATTCCGGCCTTTGCGGCGCGGAGTGACAGGTTCCGCGATGACTGCCTAACGAATGGCAAGGCTCGGGACGCCACGCACGAGGATGACCTTACGCGCCGCCACCAAGGGGTCGAGCGCCGGGGCGGCCTGTTTCCGTCGCACCAGGTAGAGCTGCCAATCCGCCAGGCCGCGCATCCCGTGGATGCGCAAGTGGGTCCAGCGGTCCGCGACCAGCATCCGCCCCGTCTCACTCCACTGCACTGAGGCCTGTGCTCCCCGCGGCAGGCGAGCGCGTTCCGCACGCATCGCGGCTTCGAGGTCAGCGGATCGCCCGGGGACGACCTGCAGGTACTCGAAGGCGACCAGTCCATCCGCATCGTGCGCGGCATCGCTCAACGTCGGCACCATCTCCACGAACTGGTCGTGGTGGTGCTGGCTGAGCGCGGACAAGGCCCCATACCAGTGCAGGGCCGTTCGCCCGTCCGTTCCCTGGCGTCGCAGCGAGGGTGCGGCCCGCTCCATCCCTTCCATCCCGGCGTAGCTGCTGGCGATCACGAGGTCGAGCGGCTCCGGGCTCTCCACTTCTCGAAAGGCCCGGAACCGAAGCAGCTCCGGTGTGTCGCGGTAGATCGGCGCGAGCGACGACTCGTAGATGCCGAGTGCTTCGGCGGACTTGCCCGGGAGGAAGAGGAAGGTGACGAGTTGCCTGACCTCCGGTGGGGTCGTGACGGCCTGCGCCGCGACCTCCCGGATGGGGGCCAGCGCCAGGAGCGTCGCCGTCGCCATCAACGTCACGCGCATGCCTAACGCAGCCTCCCCTCGATCTCCTCGTATACCTTGCGGATGGCGACGACGGCCTGTTGGTCACGCAGGAACCACTCGTGGTACGGTCCCCACTGCGCCTCCTTCGCCGCCTCCTCGGCCGAGAGGCCCTTGGCGTGCAGGCGCTTCACCTCGGCGATGACCGCCCGGAGCGCGCGCTGGAACTCCAAGAGTTCCTCGCGGGAGACGGCAGGTTCCTCGATAAACCCGTGTCCGGGGATGAATCGGGTGTCCTGCATCGCCAGTGCCCGGTCAATCATCGCGGCCCACTCGGAGGGGTACGCTGAGCGCATCGCGGGAAAGACGCGATTGAGGAACGCCTCCGACATGAAGAGGATGCGTTCCCGCGGGAGGTGGACCATCAGGTCGCCACCGGTATGTGCCCGGCCGAGGAACATCACGTCGACCACGACTCCGCCCAGGTCCACGCGCTCCCGGTCGCTCGTCATGGCCGTGGGCGCAACGACGACACGGCGCGGCTCGGGTGCGCTCGCTCCGCGCGCCGCCGCCTCAGCGACGGCTCGCGCGTGGGACGTGGCGGCGGATGCGGAATCCCGCACGAGCTGCGCACGCGAGGTGGGATGCACGATGTAGGTGATCCCGGCTGGCAGCACGGAATTCCCGGCGGTGTGGTCGCCATGGTCCGAGCCGACCACATACCACCGGATCGGGGTCGGCGTCACCTTGCGGATCTCCTCCACCATTCGTTGCGTCGCCGCGGGACTTCCCTGGCCGTCCGCGACGAGCACGCCACGATCCCCAACGACAAAGAGGCTGACGGTGGTGAATCCCGGTTGCCGGATCTCCTCATAGCCGTACACCCGGTCGGTCAGCTTGATGACCCGGGGGAACTGGTCGAGCCTCAGGCCGCGCGCGATAGGGTCCGCCGTGCGCGGCTGGGCCGCGAGGGGAAGGGCAACCAGGCACGCGGTCAGGAGGCGCATCAGTCGGGGAGTCATGAACCGGAGAATGCGAGACGCCAGCGACGGTGGCAAGCTCGGATCCTCCGCGTGCACCACGGAGCACGCGCCCCGGGCTTCAGTCGGGCCCGTGTGCGCCGAGGGGCGGCGTCGAGCGGTCGTCCCTACCGCCTTACGGCCCGTGCTTCCGAGACCTCGCTCACGTAGAAGTAGCCAAGCGCCGGCTGCCGAGGGTTGGAGAGGTTCGCGACATTGCCCCGGATGCTCGCGGGGGGCACGGAGAAGACCGAGCCGTCGGCGCTCACCTGGTCGGAGAGCGCGAAGTAGTATCGGTACGTGGACTCGGAGATCCCGACCTGGCGCACCAGCACACTGGATCCCACGGCGATGTCGATCCCCTCGTACGGCTGGAAGCCGAGCACGGGCTTGCCGTCGACGGCATCATCGGGGGCAATGATGCGCAGCTTGAACGACGAGTCCGGCCCGAGCAGCCGCCGACCGTCCACGAACTGGTCCCAGAGGTAGAAGTTCTTCTCGCCGCCTGGGTCCCGGGTGTCGATGGTGGCACGGACCCCATCCTCGCCGGAAAAGCGCCCCGGCTTGGGGGCCTCGAAGTAGAGCGAATCGATCGGGGTGACGGACATGGTCTGCTCCACGCCCTCGAACCGCTGGCCCTCCCAGTCAATGCGCAGGGTGTACGTGCGCCCGCGCTCGACGGTGAGCGCCGTGGTCACGTAGGTGCCGGGCGTTGACGACTCCACGAACGGGAAGGCATTGCCAAGGTTGTCCGTGACCCGGACGGTCGCCCCGCGCGCGGCGGGCGGGAGCGCGTTGCTGAAGTACGAGCCCGTGGTGCTGAGGCGAATCGCCTGTGCCCCCGACACGTTCCCGAGGATCCGCTCGAGCCGCGCCTCGACCACGAGGCGGCGCGGGCCCTCGTCCACGTCGACCTCCACCACACGTTCGCATGCGGTGAGCAGGAGCGCACAGGGCAGGAGATAGCGTAGCATGGCGACCTCCCTCAGAACTTGAAGGTGTATGAGATGCTCGGCACGATGCCGAACACCGAGAACTGGACAGCCTCGGTACGGACGGGGTCGGCGACCGCCTGGCGAAACGACATGCTCTGGGCGTTGAAGCGGTTGTACGCGTTGAACACGCCGAACTGCAGCTCGCTCCTCCGCCCGTTGCGCGTGAGGCTGAGGTCGAGCCGATGATACATCGGCAGTCGCGCGCTGTTTCGCGGGCCGTACTCCGGGATCACGTACCCATCGACGACGTAGCGGGAGACGGGATAGGTGGCGGGGAGACCGCTGGCGAGGGTGAAGGTGCTTCCCAGGGTCCAACGCTTCCATACCGGGCGCACCGCAACGATCGCGAGGTCGTGCAGCTTGTCCGTGGGGGCGCGGAACCAGGCGCCGTCGTTGATCCCCGCGTTCTCTCCAGCGCGAAAGCGCGTCTCGGCGCGACTCAACGTGTACGACACCCACCCCGTGAGGTCACCCACCTGCTTGCGCAGGAACAGCTCGAGTCCGTAGGAGCGACCGATGCCCTGCAACAGCGATGTCTCGATCTGCGGGTTGAGGATCACGTCGGATCCCTCCACGAAGTCCAGCACGTTGTACGATCGCTTGAAGTACGACTCGGCCGAGAATTCGTAGCCGCCATCACGCAGGGTGGACTGGTAACCGACGGCTACCTGGTCGGCGCGCTGCGGCCGCGTGTAGGGTCCCATCGGCTCCCAGACGTCGAGCGGCGTCGGCGCGTTCGTGCGCGTGGCGAGGAGCAGGTATTGGCGCGTTCGCGCGTAACTCGCCTTGAGGGATGACGTGGGCGAGAGCCCAAGGCGTGCCGACAGGCGCGGTTCCCATCCACCGGCATCGGCAATGATGCCCGAGGCCTGGCGCGTGCTGTCGACGGGGAGCACGGGCTCGTAGCGGTGCAGGGCGTCGTTCCAGATAACGGGACGTCCGCCGGGATACTGGTAGGTCGTGCCGGGCCCAACACGCGCAAAGTAGGAGTAGCGCGATCCGTAGTGGACGGTGACGCGCGGCCCGAGGTCCACGACATGGCCGATGTAGGCCGCGCCCGACAGGCCGTGCCGCGTGGTGACGCGGACCGGGCTCACGGCGGAGGTGTCCCTCGGCACGAGGTCCCCGGGACGCATGGCCTGTGCGGCACCCTCCACGCCGAACTCGAGGATGTTGCGTTCAGAGAAGTGGTAGGACTCCTCGAGGCGCAGCTCCTGGCTCGTGATGCGCGACGTCCAGTCCACGCGTGAGTCGAGGAAGGCAAATCCGAGCAGGTAGTCGTAGCTCCCGACCGTGTACGAGGCCTTGGAGAAGAGGCGGGAGCGAAAGATCTGGTTCCACCGCAGGGTGCCCGACACGTTGCCCCACCCCGCGGCAAAGTCCTTCGAGGGACTCAGCAGGTCGCGCCCGGCGTACGCCGAGACCATGAGGGTGCCGGTGGTGCCTAACGGGATGTTGGCCTTGGCGTTGAGGTCGTAGAAGTATGCCCGGGTGTCGCGGACCGAGGTGTCGGGCGCGAGCTTGAGGAAGAGGTCGGCGTAGGAGCGCCGCGCCGCCACGAGGAACGACCCGCGCGTTCGCGGCAACGGGCCCTCGAACAGCAGGCGGCTCGACAGCAAGCCGATCGACGCGGTGCCACCGTAGGCGCGCGCATTGCCCTCGCGCTGGCGCGCGTCCAGGACGGACGACAGGCGGCCGCCAAAGCGGGGCGGAATCGCGCCCTTGTGCAGCGTCATGTCGGCAACGGCATCCGCGTTGAACACCGAGAGGAAGCCGAGCACGTGCGCCGGGTTGTAGATCGTGGCCTCGTCCAGCAGGATCAGGTTCTGGTCACTGCTGCCGCCGCGCACGCTGAACGCGGTGGAGAAGTCGCTGGATCGGGACACCCCGGGCAGGAGGGTGATGCTGCGCAAGGGATCGACCTCGCCGAGGGCGGCCGGCGCCTGCCGGATCGTCTGGAGGTCGAGACGGGCCACACTCATTTCCGCCGTCGTGGGATCCACGTCCGACTTCTGTTCGTCAGCCGCGACCTCCACCCGCTGCAGCTGAACCACCCGGGGAACCAGGAGGAAGTCCGCCGTCGTCGGGGCGGTCACCGTGACCGTGGTGTCGAGTGGGGCGAAGCCGAGGGCGCGGATCCGGAGGCGATGCTGGCCAGGAGCGAGCTTGAGGAAGTAGAACCCATCGGTGTTGCTCTGCCCCCTCGCGCTGTCGCCATCCGCCGCGAGCACGGCGTACCGGACCACTTCGCGGCTCTCGGCGTGGCGGATGTACCCGGAGAGCTGGACCGACGCTGGGGGCGCCTGGGCGGGGGCGAGCAGGGGCCAGGCCGCAAGGGCGAGGGCGCCGGACGTCCGGCGCACCAGGGACTTCAGTTGTGACAGGGACATCAGGCAGCGGCTGGGCCCCGCGACGGCGGGCAGGGCGAGAGACAAGGTGCCGGTGAGGGAACACTTGGCCCCCCCCGATTGTTCCGGCGTCCCTACGGCGGACGGCCCGCCCGGTTCCGGCGTTCGCGTTGAGAAACAACCACTCCGCCGGACCTAACGACGCGCGGGGGCCGGGTACCGGTAGATCGCCGCCTCCCCACCCGCGAACGTCACCATTCGGTCACGGATGGCCCCGAGCGCCGTCGCCACCCGGATCGATCGCGCATTGTCCGGCCGAATGATGCTGATGACCGCGTCCCGGTGCAGCGCCTCATGGGCATACCCCAGCGCCGTGGCGGCGGCCTCCCGGGCGTATCCGTGACCCCAGTGGCGAGGGACAAGGGAATACGCCAATTCGAAGCCGGGCCACCCTTCGTGTTGCAGGTGCCCGGCCCATCCCAGGAATGCCCCGTCCTCGCGCCGCTCCAGCGCCCAGAGGCCGAACCCACGCAGGGCCCAGTGTCCCACGATGCTGGTCAGTTGTCGCCAGCTGTCGGCGCGGTCGCGCAGCGTACCGTCGCCGAGGAACTTCATGACGGCGGGATCGCCGAGCATCGTCGCGAGGTCGTCGAGGTCGTCGCTGCCAAAGGGGCGCAGGACCAGACGGGGCGTCTCGAGGCGGGGGATGGCGGGCATCATGGGGCCGCCGTGCGAGTACCGGCGTAGCGCCTCGCGCCGCGGCGGAGGAGGGCGAGTGGCAGGTGTCGGAGCAGGAAGGTGATAAGCCGCCAGCGACGACCGGGGACGCACACCGCGGAAGATCCCCGCATCATGTCCAGTGATTCCTTCACGACGCGCTGCGCCGGGAGCCATAACCAGCCGGGAATTCCGCTCATGTTCATGCGAGCCCGCGCGTGGAACTCCGTATGGGTGAAGCCGGGGCAGAGCGCCTGTGCGGTGACTCCAGTTCCCGCCAGCTCCAGCGCCAGGGATTCCATGAAGACGCGTTGGTAAGCCTTGGTGGCGCTGTAGTTCACGTTGCCTGCGCTCGGGGTGAACGACGCGACAGACGAGACCGCAACCAGGTGGCCGCGGCCGCGCTCGCGCATGCCGGGGAGCACCGACCGCATGAGGGCGTCGGTGGCCGTGACGTGGAGGGCCACCATCGCGGCCTGGGTGGGGCCGTCGGTGACATGCAAGAGGCCCTTGGTCCCGAAGCCGGCGTTATGCACCAGGACGTCGCACGCCAGAGAGCGGACACGGTCGACCACGGCGGCGAGGCCCGCAGGAGCCGAGAGGTCCGCCACCAGCGGCGTCGCGTGGACGCCAAACTCCTGCTGCAGCTGCTTGCAGGTCGCCGCCAGGCGCGCGCCGTCCCGGGCGACGAGGACGAGGTCGTGCTGGCGCGCCGCCAGTTGGCGTGCGAACTCGAGCCCGATCCCGGCGGTGGCGCCGGTGATGCACGCGAGCGGTCGCGGCGTCACGCGTCGCCTGCGGGGCGGCGTGCCAGCTGGTACCGGAAATCGCAATGGGAGCTTCCGCCCATGAGGGTCTGGGTGCGTGTGAGCCGCACCTCCGGGTTGAAGCCCTCGATCAAGGCGGCGTCACGGTTGCAGGAGAGGATCGCACCCAGCTCGGGGATCCCCAACTCGCGGTACATCTCGGCGTAGCGGCACCGCGTGACATTGTAGCTGAACGCTTCGGGCGACGCCTCGAGGACCTCCGTGTGCAGCGCATCGTCGGCGGTCCAGCGGTCGAGCGTGCCGGCGAAGTGTGCCAGGGTGTTGCCGCCACACGCGGCGGCCAGCCCCGCCCCCTGTTGCCGCGCCAGCTCAATGATCGTGCGTCGCGTAACCTCGAGGACGCGCTTGCGCCCGAACTCGGCGGCCATCGCCTCGACCAGCGGGGCGACGATTCGGGCCTCGATGGTGCGCCGTCGCAGCACACCGATGGCATTCAGTTCCGCGTCCGTCGGGCGGCTCATGGGGGAGTGGCAAAGGGACGCCGAAAGATCGTTGGCCCCGACCGATGCGCGCCACGGCCTCGCGAGGCAGATTGGGCGACCACGCGCCCAGGAGTCTGCCCCATGTCCAGCCGCAGGGAGTTCGTCCGTCGTGTCGGCGTCGGCCTGACCGCCTCTTCACTCGCGACGGAGGCACTGCTGGCTGATGAACAGCAGGCGCGGCGCGGGTCCGAGCGCCTGCTGGTGGACAATCCAAGACAGCCGGAGCCCGCCCCCCGCGGTGTCGATCGCCTGCCGCTGGCCTGGTACCAGGGGCAATCACGGCGCCTGCGCGCCACCGCACGGGAACGCGGGGTCGACGCCATCCTGCTGCAGAGCGACGTGAACCTCGTGTACTTCACCGGCTGCTTTCGCGGCTCGGGGGAGCGCACCACCTGGGCCTTGATGCCCACCGACGAAGCCGACACGGTGTACTGGTTCTCCCCCGCCATCGACCGTGACCTGATCACCTCGTGGTGGTGCACGGAGAACACGTACTACTTCTGCTATCCCCACGCCGAGGGGGCATTCCCAAACCGCGGAGAGCTGCCCCTGCGCAGCCCCCGTGTTGACCTCTGGGAGTGGACCCTCCGCCACCTTGCCGACCGAGGCCTCGCCGGCAAGGAGATCGGGCTGGATCGCGAGCTGACGCCGTCGGCGCAACGCACTTTCGATCGTATGCTCCCCGGCGCACGGGCGGTGGACCTGTCCGACGCCTGTCTCCGGATGCAGGTCATCAAGACCCCGGAGGAGATTGCCCTCACCCAGCGGGCATATCGGTACTTCGACCGGGTGCACGCGTTTGCACGGGATTACATCCTCGAGCACGGGACCAGTGCCACCGACTACCAGGTGGGGCAAGCCCTGTCCCAGTTCGGGATCAACCTGATGATGCGCGACGTTGCGCGGGACGGAAAACCGCACTCGGCCGTCGGGATGGAGGTGACCGGACACTACGTGCGTACGGGAGTCGCGACCGCGTATCCCCATCCCAACCAGTTCTTCCATGCCCGGATCCGGCGCGGGCAGCCGGTCTACGTGAACTGCGACATCCTGCTGGGCGGCTACGGCGGGGAAGGGTATCGCAACTACATCCTCCTCCCGTCCACGCCGGCGCATGACAAGATGTGGCAGGTCGTCGCCGATACCGTGCAGATCATGGTGGAGGAAACGAAGCCCGGTGCCATCTGTTCGGACATCGCGCACAAGGTGCATGCGTATCAGATCAAGCAGGGAATGCAGGCGAACATCTATCATCGGCCGGGCCACGGCCAGGGGCAGAACTTTGTGGGGCACCAGCCACCGTTCCTCGCGCTGGGCGACCACTCGGTCGTTGAGGAAGGGATGACCTTCTCGGTGGAACCGGGGCTCTACGACGAAGCCAACGGGATCGGGATCAACCCGAGCGACCGGCTGTTGGTACAGAAGGACGGAGCCGTGCTGATGAGCCGCATCCCGTTTTCGAAGGAATGGAGCTACCTGCGGGTCTGATCGCTCCCGGGGACAGGATGATACCAGTGGCAATCAGGGGGTACCGGCGCGTAGACCCGAGGGTGCGATCATGGGGCACCAAGACGAACCCCTGAGGTTGACATGACAGCACTGTGCAGTCATAATGCAGTCAGGAGGGTTCCCATGGCTATCCTGACGATTCGCAACGTTCCTGACGACCTGTACGACCGCCTGAAGGCGCGCGCCGCCGAACAGCGCCGCAGTGTTAACGGTGAGGTCATTGAGTGCCTGCGCATTGCGCTGGCGGCTCGCGGCCCCCGGGACACCGAGGAGCTGCTCGCCCGCGCCCGCGCGCAACGGCACCGGCTGGAGGCGCGTGGTGGGCGCCTCACCCTCGCGGAGATGAATGACGCGCGACGCGAGGGCCGGGCATGATTGTCGTCGACGCCAATGTCGTGGCGTCGCTCGTCGTGCCCGGGGAGTCCGCGGAAGTCGCCGAGGCATTGCACCGGTTCGATCCCGAGTGGATTGCGCCGTCGCTCGTTGTATCCGAGTTGATGAGTGTCCTGCTGAAGGGAGTCCGCGCCCGCAAATGGCGCCTGGCCGACGCCGAGGCCTCGCTTGTCCTTGCCCTGGAGCTGGTGGGCGAGCGACAGGTGGATCCGGAGCCGGCGCGCGTCCTGCGGCTTGCCGAGGGCTCGCGGTGTACCACGTACGACTGCGAGTACGTCGCGGCGGCCGAGATGTTTGACTGCGTCCTGGCAACGTTTGACGTGCAGCTTCTCAAGGCATTCCCGCGCCGGGCCGCGCATCCCGAGCGCCTGCTCGCAGGCTGACCCCTCACACAACAGGCCAGAGCCTGCGAGCGCGCTCCTCCGGGGCACGGCTCGCCGACCAGCGCGCTCGGGGGTACGTTCCCATCCACACCCCAGCCCGGAACGTTCCATGGCCACTCGCCGAGACTTCCTCGTTACCTCTGCTGCTGCCGCCGGTGGCGCGTTGGCCCTCGGGGCCGGAGCATCCGTTCAGGCCCAGCCCCTCGCGGCGGATCCGTCGCGGCTCGGGGCGCCTCAACAACCGCGCCGCAAGATCAAGCTGCTCATTCTTGGAGGGACGGGCTTCATCGGCCCGCACATGGTGCGGTATGCCGTGGAGCGGGGGCACGAGGTCACGATCTTCAACCGAGGGCGCAGCGCGCCGGGGATGTTTAAGGGGGTCGAGGAACTCACGGGCGATCGCGCGGCGAACAAGATCGACGCGCTCAAGGGGCGAAAGTGGGACGCCGTCATCGACAACTCGGCGTCACGCGCCGATGCGCCGGATTGGGTGCGGAACTCGGCCGGACTGCTGAAGGACGCATCGGACCAGTACCTGTTTATCTCCACGCGTTCGGTTTTCTCCGACCTGAGCATGGTGCCGGCGACAGTGAAGGCGCCGCTGCTCAACAAACAGAATACCCCGAATTGGAAGGAGGGGCAGCCGTATCCCTACGGGCTGGCCAAGGCGCTGGCGGAGGCGGAAGCGACGGCGGCTTTCGGGAACCGCACAACCATCGTGCGTCCGGGATTGATCGTGGGGCCGGGCGATGAGACCGATCGGTTCACCTATTGGCCGGTGCGCATCGAGCGTGGTGGCGAGATCCTCGCGCCGGGGAACCCGGATAACGATCGCGTGCAGGTGATCGACGTGCGGGACCTCTGCGAGTGGTCGGTGCGCCTGTGCGAGGCGAAGACCTACGGCACGTTCATGGGGGTCGGTCCGCTCAACGGGCGCTCCATGGCGGAGTTCCTGTACGGCATTGCCGCGGTCACGACGGCCCCGTTGAGCTGGACATGGGTTCCGCGGGAGTTCCTGGCGCAGCACAACATCCGGGCGTACCAGGAAATGCCGGTGTGGCGTCCGCCGACGCCTGGCTTTGAGGGCTTCGCCCGGTTCGACCTGTCACGCGAGGTAGCCGCCGGCCTGACCTTCCGCACGCTGGCCGACACCGCGATGGCCACGCTGGCGTTTCACCACGCGCGACCGGCGGCCCAGCAGGTGCTTCGCGCCGGGGCAAAGGCCGAACAGGAGGCCGCCGTCCTCAAGGCGTGGAGAGAGCGACCGAACCGCTAACGACGCAGGTCGTGTGAGCGGGGGACGCGAGCGGCCGCGCTTTCATTGGCGCGGCCGGGCTGAACCAGGACGTTCGGTGGGCCGTACCCGCGCCTAGCGGGCGTCTCGTCCGGCTGCGCTCAAGCCCTCCGACGGGGCGTCGGCCAGCAAGGTGTCTCGCACCCGATCCGCCAGTTGTCGCATCGTGAACGGCTTGGCGAGGAAGAAGGTCCCCGGCTTCTGCACCGTCTCGCGGAGGATCTTGTCTGGGGCGTAACCGCTCATGTACATGACCCGGAGACCCGGTCGCGCGCGCGCGGCGGCCTGGTACAACTCGGCGCCGTTCATCTCCGGCATGACCAGGTCCGTAATGAGCAGGTCGATTTCCTCGGCCTCGTCGGCAAGAATCGGGAGGGCTTCGCTTGGCCGCGCGGCCACCAGGACGCGGTATCCCAGACGCTGGAGGAGCTCCACGGCCAGCAGACGGACAATGGCCTCATCCTCCACCAGGAGCACGGTCTCGGAGCCGCCTGACGGACGCGCCTCAACGGTCGGGTGCAGTGTGGGTTCGGCGGCTGCCGCGGGTGGACGGGTCTCGAGAGGCAAATAGACGCGGGCGGTGGTGCCCCTTCCCGGGACCGAGCCCAGCTCGACATGTCCCCCATTCTGCTGGACCAGTCCGTAGACCATGGACAACCCCAGGCCGGTGCCTTCACCGACTCCCTTGGTTGTGAAGAACGGTTCGAACACCCGGCTGAGCAGTTCGGCGGACATTCCGGCACCGGTGTCCTCCACTTCGAGGATGGCCCAGTTGCCGGGGGCGAGATTGGGCCCAGGCCCGGTCGATTCGGTCTCCACGTGGCGTGAACGGATGCGCACCTGGATGGTTCCCCCGCGTTCCATGGCGTCGCGCGCGTTGACCACGAGGTTCATCAGGACCTGCTCGATCTGGTTGGGGTCGGCGCGCACGAAGAGTTCCGCGGGCGCCGGGTCGAGGCGGATGGTGACGGCTTCGCTCACGACGCGGTGCAACATGCGACTCGCCTCGGTGACCACCGCATTCAGGCCGATCACGCGCGGGGCACGCGGCTGTTTGCGGCCAAAGGCTAGAAGCTGGCTGGTGAGTTCCGAGGCGCGCTTGCCGGCCAGGACGATCTCGCTCACGTGAGAGTGCGCCAGCGGGTCGAGCCGCGTGTTGGCGCGGAGGAGTTCCGCAAAGCCCAGGATCGCCGTGAGCAGGTTGTTGAAGTCGTGCGCCACCCCGCCGGCCAGCATCCCCACCGCCTCCATCTTCTGGGAGTGGCGCAACTGTGCCTCGAGGTCGTTGCGTTGCTCAATGGAGCGCGACAGGGCGATGAACGAGGCGACCGCTGAGGCGAAGTCCTGCTCCTCGAGCGCCCAGGAGCGTGGGGGACCGACATGTTCGAGGCAGAACACCCCGACGGCGTTGCCGCCCACACGGATCGCGCAATCGAGCATGGCCCCGATGCCCAGCGGCCCGAGGTAGCCATCGGCAAACTCGGAAGTGCGGGGGTCCTGCCGGGCGTCGGTGGCGGCCACGGTGGGCTGCGTCTCGATGGCCGCGAAGTAGCGGGGGTAGTCGTCGCGCCGGAGCACGGTGCCCGGGTTGTCGTGCAGGATCCCGTCGGCGTATAGCCAGGCGCACCGGATCTCGGAGCGGGCCGGGTCGAAGTACCAGATGCTCGCGCGGGCCACGCCCAGGGTGCGCGCCGCGACGGTACAGGCGCGACCGAATGTCGCCGCGGGGCCTTCGTCCTCAGCTGCTGCGAGCTCATGGAGGGCGGCCTGTTGTCGCAAGAGGAGCGCGGTGCGTTCCTCGCGCGCCCGGGCCTCAGCCTTGACGGTCGTGATATTGCGGACGAGGGCGATGACCTGATGCTCGAAGACTCGCATGAACCGCCCCTCGAACGTGCCTACCGCGCCACCCGTGACGGTGACCTGGAACTCGATGGTGCGCTGCTCGCCATCGGTGCGCGCGGCGGCGATGGCCTCGTCCACGCCGGCTCGCGAGTCGACATCCACCAGGGTCGCAAACGCCCGCCCCACGATCGCGGTTGCATGCGGGAAGTAGTCCTGGGGCGCCGCTCCCTGCAGGTCCGTGACGATGCCGCGGTCGTCGATCCGGACAAACAAGTCCGGCAGCGACCCCAGCAGCGCGCGCAGGTCGGAATTCGCCCCGAGCAGCTCGCGGGAACTCAGCTCGAGGGAGCGCTCCAGCATGCGTCGCTCGTCGTCGTACTGGGCATAGGCCGCGTCGACAAGCCGCACGAACTCCGACACGGAACTCATGGGGTCCAGACCAACCTTCCGCAGCTGGCGCGCGAGGAGCGAGTGCATGCGCCTAGTCTTCGTGAAAGGTGGTGACCGTCATGGTCTGGTTGTGCAGCTCACACCGGGCGGTTGGCGTGAACGGGGAGATCTCCCCGTACGAGTAGAACCCCGCGAGGACGGCGCCCGGGCCGAACACATCACGCACGGCCTCGACCTCCTCCTCGACGCGTTGCTGCAGCACCAGTCGCCGCCCGACGCAGCTGATCAGGAGCACGAGGGGAGGGGCGGAGCCGGCCAGGGGGATGCCACTGGTGCGCGCTGCCCCGGCGGCCCCGTCGACGAGTCGGTCGACGTTGGCGCGCATCAATTGCGCGTACGCTCCCTGCGGCACATCCCCAGCAAAGGTCATCGTGCCGGCGGACGAGTCAACCGCAAGGACGGTACGCACCACCGGGCGTTCCTTCTGGCTGGCGCGCACGCTGAGCGGAAACCGCAGGGCGCTGGCGGGCAGGTCGGCGGCATGGTCGCCGAGGTAGGTCTCGTACAACGTGAGGGCCGAACGCCCGTCCAGCTCGTGCAGGACGTTGCCGACGCTGCGGGTGATGAGTCGCTCCGGTCCGAATGGATCCCACCCACCCAGGGATCCGCAGCCGACGCGGAGCGCCGGCCCGCCGAGGCCAACCGCCACGACGAGCCCGGGCTCGCACCGCTCACCCAGGAGCACCAGGGTCTCGCGAAATCGGTCGCCGTCGGCGGATAACCCTCCGGTGACGCCAACCCCGGGGCCCAGGACGGAGGTGAGGCCGCGTACGAGGTCGCTGCCGTTCACCCGGAGGCCATCGGAGAAGACGATCACGTGGACCAGGTCGTCGGCGCGCAGGTGCTCCCCGAGCACCTGGCCCGCCGCGTACGAATCCGCAGCATCGTGCACCTCCGTCGCGTGGGCGTAGAGGTGCGTCCGATCGAAATGGACGGCAGTGCAGGTCAATCCTGCATCCACCACCTGCGTGCCAGCGATCTCACCCGCGGTGCTGCACCCCGTGACGACGGCAGAGGGGAAGGCGCCCAGCACGGCATGTCGCCACGATGCATCGCGCAGGGCATCGGGGTTGCCGAAGACGAGGAGCCATTGGGCGTCGCGGTCGGCCGCCGGCGACGTGGACCATCCGGTGGCCGGACTCCAGTGAAATTGTGCGGCTCGCATGCTGGATGGCCTCAGGGGGTCGTGGCAAGCTCGTGGGCCGCGCGGAGGGCCATGGGAATGTCCTCGGCGGGGACCGGTCGGCCCACCAAATATCCCTGCACCTCGTCGCAACCGAGCGCCGTAAGACTGGCAAGTTGCGCGGCGGTTTCCACCCCTTCGGCGACCACCCCCAAGGTCAGGCCGTGCGCCATCGTGACGATGGCACGGACGATGGCGGTGTCGTTGTCCGCGCCGGGGAGTCCCTGAACAAATGTGCGGTCGATCTTGAGTGTGTGCACAGGAAAGCGCTTCACGTAGGCGAGCGAGGAATACCCCGTCCCGAAGTCGTCGACCGCGAGACGGCAGCCTTCGTTGCGCAATTCATGCAGCGTGGAGAGCGCCAGGTCAATGTCGCGCATGATCGTGCTTTCCGTAATCTCCAGCTCGAGGCGCTCGGCGTCTATGCCGGCCCCGTGCAAGGCCCCGTGAACCATCGCCGCGAGCGTCCGCTGCCGGAACTGCCGTGCGGACAGGTTCACGGCGACTGAGAGATCGGTGTGGCCGTCGTCATGCCATCGGCGCAACTGGCGACAGGACTCATGCACGACCCACTCACCGATCGCCTCGATCAGCCCCGCCTCTTCGGCGACCGGGATGAACTCCATCGGCGGTACGAGGCCGAGATCGGGATGTCGCCATCGGAGCAGGGCCTCGACGCCGAGGATGCGCCCCGCTCGCAGGTCGAGTTTGGGCTGGTAGTGCAGCAGGAACTGTCCGCGCTCGATCGCGCGCCGCAACGCCCCCTCCAGGCTCATCCGGTGTTCCGCGGCGAGGCGCATCGGCTTGTTGGAGAGCGCGGCCGCATTTCCCCCATCGCGTTTTGCCAGATACATGGCGGCGTCGGCGGCCGCCATGATTGCCCGGGCATTGTCGCCATCCAGAGGGTACACCGCGACCCCGACGCTCGCGCAGATCACCACCTCGTGCCCATCCACCAGCAGCGGTTCCCGGATCGCCTGCAGGATGCGCTGCGCGGTTGCGATGGCCTCCGCGACGTTCCGCACGTCGGAGAGCAGGATGGTGAATTCATCCCCCCCCATGCGCGCGAGCGTCGCGTCACCGTGTTCGACACCACCGACGCCGATCAGGTCTTCCGAGCGCACGCTGTTCTTGAGCCGGGCGCTCACCTGCGAAATGAGTCGATCGCCGGCACCGTGACCCAGGGTCTCGTTGATTCGCTTGAAGTGGTCCAGGTCGAGATGGAGCACGCCGACCAACCGGCCGTGGCGCCTGGCCCCGGCCACGGCGCGATCGATCGCCTCGAGCATGCTGGCTCGGTTCGGCAGCCCCGTGAGCGGATCGTGATAGGCGAGGTAGCGCGTCTCGGCTTCGCGCTTCTTGATTTCGGTGATGTCCTGCAGCGTGCCACTGAGGGCGGTCGGCAACCCCGACTCGCTGGCCTGGACGGTCCCCTGGACTCGGAGCCACACCGTATCGCTCCCGTCGGGGCGGCAGCCGCGGATTTCGGTGTCCAGCTCGGTTTGGCCTGCGGCGGCGCGTTGCAGGGCGAGGGCCATCTGTGGCCGATCGTCGACATGCACACAGTCCACCAATTCGTCCATGCTCCCCGGATTTCGCTGCCCCAGGGGACAGAGGAGGGCGCGCGACATCTCCGAGAGGACCATCCGGTTCCCTTCGAGGTCCCACTCCCAGTGGCCGAGTCGGGCCACCCGCTGTGCGGTGGTAAGCTGCGCTTCGGAACGCGAGAGCGCGTGCATCGCGCGAGCGGCGCGCAGCATGTACCGGACCCGATAGGCGAGCATCGCCCACGGAATCGGCTTGTTGATGAAGTCGGTCGCCCCGGCCTCGAACGCGCGATGGATCGAGGCCACGTCGTCGCTGCCGGTCATCATCAGGATGGGCGTGCGGTCGCCGTTCCGACCCGCGCGGATCTGCTCACAGGTGGCGAATCCATCAAGACCGGGCATGACCACATCGAGCAGGACGAGGTCGGGCTGGTGTTGCTCGAGCAGGGCGAGCGCCTCGTGGCCGTTGGCGGCGTTCAGCGTGCGGTAGCCGGCCTGTGCCAGCGTGGCGCAGGCCAACAGCCGAAGCGAACGGTCGTCGTCCACGACGAGTACGAGTTCGGCGTTGGCCGCGTTCATCCCCCGTCCTCTCGTACCGGCGCTGGAGGGAGACCGCTTTCAGCGGCCATCGCCTGGAGCGCCTCCCCGAGGTGGCGTTCCAGATCCTGTATGGCGCTTGCTGGTCCCAGGGTGGCTCCTTGTCGGGCGGCGTGCTCCAGGGATCCGCTCGCGGCAGCCACACGCGTCGCACCGACACTCCCGGCACAGGACTTCAGCGTATGCGCGGCGAAGGCGAAGGCGTCGCGATCCTGAACGTGCGCGGCAGCCTGGAGCTCGCCGAGCAGGCGCGGGCCATCGTCAAGGAACATGCCGAAGGCGGTCCTGAGGAGCGCACCGCTGCGGTCGAGATCCATGATCTCCGCGATGACCCGCGGATCCAGGGGATTCGGCGATGCGGACGGGGTGCCCGCCGCCACCGGTAGGGACGTCTGCGGGGCGCGCGGCGCTTCCTCCTCCAGGCCGCTGGGGGGGGTGGCGCCCGCTGGTTCGGGATCTCGGTCCTTCGTCATGGATGGCAGGGCTGCTCCGGGCCGCGTAACACGATTATCGGTCACTGTCTGAACGAACTGGACGGAGCGCGGGTCGCAGGGTTCGTTTTTCTTCGCGACCAGTCGTGTCCTGTTGATTGCCGTGCGTCGCCGTACGCTCGCGGAGGACAAAATGTCGTGCAGGGATCGGACGGACAGTCCGGCCACCGGGATTCGGACCCCCGAAGGCAAGCCCCGGCTTCGGCGCTGTTATCTTGAGGAACGTTTTTCACATTCTCGCGAGGAATCAACGGTGAAGATCGCCGTGTGTATCAAGCGGGTGCCCGAAATGGACGGCACCTTCCGAATTGCCGCCTCGGGCGCCGCGGTGGACGAGGCCGGGCTCAAGTTCGACATGTCGGACTTCGACGGCTACGCAGTCGAGGCGGCCCTCCAGATGACCGAGAAGCTCGGCGCCGGTGAAGTGCACGTCGTGTCGCTGGGTCCGGACATCGTCCAGGAGACGCTGCGCAAGGCGCTGTCTATGGGCTGTGCCCGTGCGACCCAACTCAAGTGCGACGTCGTGCCGTACGACCCGTTCGCTATCGCGTCCGCCCTGGCCGCCGAGTTGCAGGGCGGTGCGTACGACCTTGTCCTGTTCGGCAAGATGTCGATCGACTCGGCCAATGGGGCCGTGGGGTTCATGGTCGCGGAACTGCTCGGCCTTCCGATGGTCCACGGGTGCTCGAAGCTCGACGTGGCGGGTGGGCAGGGAACGGCCCGGCGAGAAATTGAGGGCGGCGGCGAGATGATGACCTTCTCCCTGCCGGCGGTGGTGTCGATCGATGAGGGCATTGCGCGCCCTCGGTATCCGTCGCTCAAGGGGATCATGGCGGCGAAGAAGAAGCCGCTTGACGTCAAGCCGGCGCAACTCGGTCCGGTCGCCCTGACGGTGGAACGCATGGAGCTTCCCGCGGCCCGTCCCCCTGGACGCATCATTGGGGAGGGCGCTGCCGTGGTTCCCGAGTTGGTCCGACTTCTCCAAACGGAAGCGAAGGTGCTCTGATGACTAACGTCCTGGTGTATGCAGAAACGCGTGGCGGACAGCCGCGCAAGGTGACCTTCGAGGCGATCACGGCTGCGCGGCAGCTGGCCGACCAGCTGGGGGGAGCCGTGCACGTGGTGGTTGCCGGGCCGGCCGGGGTGGAGGCGCTGGCGGCGTCGTTCGGGGAACATGGGGCGGACGTGGTGGTGGCCTGCGGTCATGAGTCCCTGGTGCACTACCAGCCGGATGTCGCCACGGCCCTCGTGGCGTCGCGCGCACGGAGCGCGACATACCGGGCGATCGTCTTCAGCGCGAGTGCGCAGGGGAAGGACCTGGCGCCGCGCGTGGCCGCGAGGCTGCGGACCACGCTGGCGAGCGACGTGACCTCCTTCTCCCTGCGGGGGGACGCGATGGTGGTGACGCACCCCGGATACACGGGCAAGGTCATCCAGACACTCAAGCTGGTCGCCTCGCCCGCGTTGCTCGCCGTTCGGCCAGGTGCCGTCGCCGCAGCCAAACAGCCCAAAGCAGGGACCGTCGAGGCGGTGGCGTTGCCGGAGCTCCCCTCCGCGCGTGTGACGACCACCGAAACCGTGCTCGGGGACACCAAGAAGCTGGACCTCGGCGAGGCGCCCGTGATTGTCAGTGGGGGGCGCGGACTCAAGGCCGCCGAGCACTTCGCGTTGGTGGAGGAGCTGGCGGCGGCCTTCGGCAATGCGGCCGTTGGTGCCACACGTGCCGTGACCGACGAAGGGTGGCGTCCGCATGCGGACCAGATTGGACAGACGGGCCGACTGGTGAGTCCCGACCTGTACGTCGCGGTCGGCATTTCGGGGGCGATCCAGCATCTCGCTGGCATGCGGACGTCGCGCTGTATCGTGGCGATCAACAAGGACAAGGAGGCCCCGATCTTCAAGGTGGCCGACTACGGGATCGTGGGCGACGTCTTTGAGGTGGTTCCCGCGCTGACGGCGGCCATCAAGAGCGCGAAACAGGGCGCCTGACGGGTGTTGCTGGTGGTGGGTCAGGCCCGGGCGCCCAGGTGGGAGGCCCGGGCCTGATTCGTTCCTACGTCAGGTGACGGATGGGTGGGACGGGGACCCGGCCCGATCATGGGATTGACCGGAGCAGGCGTCCGGCTTCACCCCATCAACGGATCATCCCATGCGTATCGCCGTCCTGTGCGTCCTGTTTGCCGCTGCGCCCTCTTCCCTCTGGAGTCAGGATCTCAATGCCAGGCTTCCCGGGCCGACCACCATGGCTCAGCTCTCGGGTCCTCGCTTTGGCGCCACCTTCGTTCCGGCGCGCGCACGCGCCGAGCTGGCGGAGAAGGGGATTGAGGTGAACGGTGTCATGAGCCAATTCGGCTGGCAGTTCGAGCGCTTGTTCCTCTCCGGTGACGGCCAGATGGCTGCCGTGTCGGAATTCGTGGTTCTGGTTGGTGGGTTGGACCAGGGCACATTCCTGCCCAGCATCAACTGGGTGATTGGCGCCCGACACGTCGGCGGACTCGAGTTTGGTGTCGGCCCCAACCTGTCGGCGGCGGGCTCTGCGCTGGTCATCGCCGCGGGGGCCACCAGGCGATCGGGCTCGATGAACATCCCGTTCAACGTGTCGGTCGTGCCGTCCAAGTTCGGGACTCGACTGAGCCTGCTGACCGGATTCACCGTTCGTTAGGCCCTGATGGCCGGGGACCAGGCGCCTGGTCCCCGACGGCCTTGGCGGTTACCGCAGGCGCGCGTCCACCAGTCGGGCGACGGCGCCAAGCGTGGTTTGCATCGCGTTGAAGCCCAGTCGGAAGTCGGCGTCGGAGAAGGAGACGAAGAGGTCGGTGGGGCGGTGCCAGTGCGGATTGCCGCCACGACCCGTCTCGTACAGGCGCCGATTCTCCCGCAGGCTGACCGCCGCGATAAGGTCCTGGAAGGGCCCGGAGTCAGTATTGCTCATGGCGTTGCTCATCACGGCGGGATAGTCGGTCGCGAACATCCGGTTGGCGTTGAGCAGCTTGAGGGCGAGCTGGGCGGACTCTTCGGCTTTCGCCGAGTTCAGTTGGAACTCGATGTCCACGTCCGCGTCGAGGGCCTGGGTGTACTGGACCGGGACGCCGTGATCCCACAGCATCATGTCGTGCTGGATCATGCCCAGCCACTTTGGCTCCGGGTACCGGCCCGAGCCGCGTGGGTCCTCGATCCCCTGCAGCCTGGCTCGCTGCTCAACGTAGGCGCGCGCGCCCTGCAGGCCGGTCTCCTCGTTGTTCCAGAGGGCGAACCGGATCGATCGGTTCGTGGTCACGGCCGGATCGGCGAGGACCCGGGCGATCTCCATCACCAGCGCGGTGCCCGAGGCGTCGTCGTTCGCCGCCTCGCCCCCGCCGCGCCCGTCCATGTGGCCGCCGATGATGTACATCTCGGCTGGCGTGGTGGTGCCGACCTTGGTGGCGAACACCTCCTCGCGCGGGGATCCCTCATGCTGGTACTTCACGCGTTCGGTCGTGTATCCCCAGCTGCGGAGCTGTTGTTCGATCCAGTCGTTCGCCGCGGCGTTGCGCGGCGTACCCTGTTCGCGGTCGCCGAACATCGTCAGGCCCTTGATCAGCGACTTGTAGCTGTTGAAGTCGAGCCTGGCGACGATCCGCTGGACCATGCTGTCGGACGTGGTCATCGCCACGCCGCCGAGCACGCCGCGGCCCGGCTGGCCAGCCTGGGCGCCTTGCCGCTGCTGGCCCTGCGGCGGGGTCGCCGGCCGTTGGGGCGGGGTTTGCGCGGCGGACGTGCCGACGAGGACGAGAGAGGCGAGGAAGGCGTGACGCATCGGTCAGGGGGAGGAGACAGCGGAATCTTACAGGCGGGGCCGGGGACCCGTGAGCGGGCGGGTGATTTCGGGTGCTCGTGGCACCCGACTGGCGCGCCGCGGGAGCGACGCCGAGGTTTGGTGGCATGCCGCTGCGAATCGATGTTGTCCTCTTTGACTTGCTGACCGCGCTGCTGGATTCCTGGACCCTCTGGGACGCCGCGGCGGGAGGCCGTGAGGACGGCCGACGCTGGCGTATGCGATACCTGGAGCTGACGTATGGGGCACACGGGTACGCGCCATACGAGGCGCTGGTGCGTCGCTCGGCGCTGGACGCCGGGCTGGAGGACGCGGTGGCCGACACCCTCGTGCGGCGGTGGGATGAGCTCACGCCGTGGCCTGAGGTGCATGAGGCATTGCATGATCTTCGGCAGGATGGCTACCGGTTGGGCGTCGTGACCAACTGTTCGGAGCTACTAGGTCATCGCGCGGTTGCGCAGCTCGGGATTCCCGTGCACCTGGTGACGGCCGAACGTGCCGGGGCCTACAAGCCGGATGCTGCTCCCTACCTCCTGGCGCTGGAGGAGATGCACACCACGCCGGAGCGTACGCTCTTCGTGGCCGGTTCACCCGCTGACATTGGCGGGGCGACCGCGGTGGGGATGCCCGTGGTGTGGCACAACCGCATTGGCCTGGCCGCGCCACGCGAGCCGGTCACGAGGATCGAGTCGCTCCGTGAGCTCGTGATACGCCTGCGTACCGGGTACTGACCGGGGCGCCCCGCCCATGCGGGCCGGACCAATGGGCGCTGAGGGGCTGCGGGATTCTGTCCGCGAAGGCCACGCCCGCGGACCCCAGGTGGTCGCGGGGGACGGACAGCTCGCGCTGGCGCCGCCAGCCGTCGTGCGCCCCCTGTCGATCCCACGGCCGGCCCCTACCTTCTCGGACGTCCCTCCAACGAGTTCCGGCCATGCGTTTCCGTCCCAGGCTCATCGTCGCTGCGATACTTGGTGCCGCGGCACCACTCGCGGCCCAGGAAAAGGCGTCCGACACGCTGCTCACGGTCAATCACTACCTCGACTTCGAGTCGGTGAGTGACGCGAGGGTCTCGCCCGACGGGTCGCGACTCATTTACACACGCCGCTTCGTGGACAAGCAGAAGGACGCGTTCGAATCGGCGATGTGGATCATGAATGCCGATGGGTCGGAGAACCGGTTCCTCGCGCGGGGGGCCTCCCCGGTCTGGTCGCCGGATGGTACCCGCATCGCCTATCTCGCCGAGGGGGCCCCGGGCGGCATGCAGGTCCATGTGCGATGGATGAATGCCGAGGGGGCGACGTCGCAGGTCACGCGCGCGGAATACGGGCCCGCCGACATCGCCTGGTCGCCCGATGGCACGATGATCGGGTTTGCGATGTACACGCCCAAGCCGAACGTGTGGTCGATCGACATGCCGGCGCCGCCACCCGGGGCGCAATGGACGCCGGCGCCGCGGTACGTGAAGGACATCCACTATCGGGCGGACCGACGCGGGTTCCTTGAGCCCGGGTTTGTGCACCTCTTCGTCGTCCCGGCCGATGGGGGGACGCCGCGCCAGCTGACCAGTGGCAATTGGAACGCCGGGTCACGGTTCGACGGTCAGCCCGGTGCGGTGGGATGGGCGTGGACGCCGGACGGAAAGTCGATCGTGTTCGACGGCCTGATGGACGCGAACAGCGACAAGAATTACCGCGACTCCGACATCAATCTCGTGAACGTGGGGACGGGGGCCCTGCGGAAGCTCACGGCCCAGCGAGGGTCGTGGTCCTCTCCGGTGGTGTCTCCGGACGGCCAGTGGGTGGCATTCGCGGGGTACGCCGCCACTCCCCAAACGTACAAAACGTCTGAGCTGTACCTGATGCGACTGGACGGCTCCGGCCTGAAGAAGATCTCGGCGACCCTCGATCGCGACGTGGCGCAGCTCACCTGGGCGCGCGACAACAGCGGCGTCTATTTCACGGCGAACGACCGCGGGGCGAACAACATGCACTTCGCGTCGGTGGCTGGCGCGGTGCGAGCCATCACCACCGGGGCGCAAATGTTCAGCCTTGGCTCGATCGCCGCGAACGGCCTCGTGGTGGGGGCGCGGACGACCGCGCTCGAGCCCACCGACATCGTCGCCTTCTCGCTGTCGGCACCGGGCCAGGTGAAGCGACTGACGAGCGTGAACGCCGACGTCCTGGCGAACAAGAAGCTTGGCGCGGTCGAGGAGGTCTGGGTGACCTCCACCAACAACACGCGGGTGCAGGGCTGGCTGGTGAAGCCCCCCAACTTCGACCCGGCGAAGAAGTGGCCCATGATCATGGAGATCCACGGCGGTCCCCATGGGATGTACAATGGCGCGTTCTCCTACATGTACCAGAACTTTGCTTCCAACGGGTATGTGGTGCTCTACACGAATCCCCGCGGGTCGACGGGGTACGGCACCGACTTCGGGAACGCCATCAACAAGCGCTATCCCGGCGTGGACTACGAGGACCTGATGGCGTCGGTCGACACCGTCGTCGGGCGGGGGTACATCGATCAGACGCGGATGTACGTCGGCGGATGCTCCGGCGGGGGCGTGTTGAGCAGTTGGGTGATTGGTCACACCAATCGCTTTGCCGGCGCCGCGGTGCGTTGCCCGGTGATGAACTGGATCTCCTTCGCCGGAAACGCTGACGTCCCGTATTTCGGGCATGCGTGGTTCGAGAAGCCGTACTGGGAGGATCCCAAGCCGTGGCTCGACCAGTCGCCCTTGATGTACGTGGGGAAGGTGACCACGCCGACCGTCATCATGACCGGTGAATTGGACCTCCGCACTCCGATGGCGCAGTCCGAGGAATACTTCCAGGCGCTGCAGATGCGCGGTGTGCCGAGCGCCCTGCTTCGGTTCCAGGGGGAGTTTCATGGGACCGGGTCGAAGCCGAGCAACTTCATGCGTACCCAGCTGTACATGATGAGCTGGTACCAGCAGCACCAGCGGAAGGCGGCGATGTAGCAGCGCGCGGGACGGCTGATCCGCCCGGGGAGGTTCCTGCGCCTGTCCGGGCAGACCCGGGCCGTGTGCCGTGAACCTCTCGTTCTTTACCGCGCTCCAGAAGCTCCGCTACTTCCTCGCGACGACCTTTCCGGCGCTGGCGCGGTCGTTGTGGCCGCAACGCACCATTGAGCGGCTGGCAGCGCGGTACCCGACTGCGGCGGCGTGGGTGGTTCGCACGCGTCAGTCGTTGCTGGGCGGCCATGTCGAGAAGGCGGCCGGAGTCTTTGCCGTCGGGGAGTATCACGCGGACGTCCTGGACTGGGCGAAGCTCCCGCGGGAGGCGGTGCCGCTCTTGCGCGGTGGGGTCGTCGTCGCGGGACTCCTTTGCCTCCTGCTGCCCCTGGCCATCTCGCTGGATTGGCCGCCCATTGCCATCGAGCAGATCCTGGAGATTCCAGACCGCGGAACGGTCGGTGCGTGGGACATCGGGCTCTGGGTGGTGGCGATGTCACTGGGCTGGGCGGCACTGCTTACGGGGGCAGGTATCGCAAACCGCGCGGTGTTCCTCCTCGCGCTTGCCTCGTTCCTCTACCTGAACCTGGCCAACCTGTCGGCGCTGCCCAAGTCGTACTGGACCTTGTTACTCCCGTTGCAGGGTGTGGTCGCGACGGTGTTCACCCTGACGCGGCATCGCGCCGGAACCAGGAATGACACCGTCGTCGGGCTCGTGACCGCCCTGCTCGCGGCCTCCGCCTGCGGTTTCGTCGCGAGCATCTCCATTCCCACCGCGCCGTGGTTCCGGGGCCGGATCCCGCTCGCCATTGCGGTGGTGGGGATCCCGCTTGGGGGGATGGTATGGGGACTGGGGCGCCTCCTGGTGCGGCGTGGTGTCGTCTGGCACCTGGCCTGGTCGGTGGCCGGGCTCGCGGCCCTGGGGATTGCCTCCTACACGTCACTTGCCGCTCGGGGGGGCTGGCACCTGCCCGCTGCCGGCGTGGCGCAGGTGGGGACGATGATGACCAGTTACCTGTGGCCGCTGTACTACTTTATTGGGGTTGGCGTCGTCTTCAAGGTGTTGCGCCAGGCGCGCACCCTGCAACGCGCAGCGCGCGAGCTGGTACCGCACGCGCTCGCCGTGCCCCTGACGATCGCGGCCCTCGTCGTGGCATCGGCTGTGTTGTGGGCGCCATCGGTGGGGCTCACCCCGGGACTGCCCTGGCCGCGCTGGTTGGTATCGGCGGCCGACCTGCTGGCGAGCGCTTTTCCCTTCACCTGGTCCACGTCGGTGGGGCAACGCACGACCGAGACCATGCGATGGGTCGTGCTGGCCCTCGGACTCGCCTCGGTGTGGGCGTCGCATCAGGGACGACTCAACGCGCGGGCGGTCGCACGGACGCAGGTGCTGGTCCTGGTGACCTGGTTTGCCATCACCGAATACCACGTGGAAATGCAGGGGATTGCGCGCGCCCCGCGGGTGTCGGCGGTGGCCTTGCTCCTGTTCAGCGTGTTTGTGCTCTGGATCATGCACCGGACGATGCTGCGCTTTGTCACCGGCGACAGCGCCGCGTGGCCGGGGACGTCACGCGCGCCCCTGTACGTGGCCGCCCTGATGTTCGTGCTGCTCCCCACGCACGCGCGGGGCGCCATGCACGATCCGCGGCTCAGCAGTGAGATCGTGTACTACCTGTTCCAGGGGGTTCTGGTCTTCGGCGTGCCGTACTACATGTTCATCTACGCGACGCGTCGGTTTGCCCTGCTGCCGCTGACGCCCGTGGCGGCACTCGCGGTTTTCCTGTGTGGAGGGGTGGGCGCGGCGCTTCTCGTGGCCCTGGATCGCGTGGTCGTCGCCGGCTCGCTGGGCGAGGCCTGGGCCTACGCCACGCAGCAGGTAGCGGACGGGATCGCCGGTCGGCGAGACGTACCACGCCCTGTCGTGCTGCCGCCCTGGTGGATCGTGCTGCGCAGCACCCTGGTGGTAGCGGTCATGATGCTCACGATGCGCGTCGTACGTCGGCGAACGCGCATCCTGATGATGCGTCCCGCGGCGACCGTTTTTGCGGTCATGGCGTTTGCGGCAGGGCTGGCCTGCTTCGCCAACCGGCCACTTGAGCTGCCCCTGCTCCCGGCGCGCGTGGGGATGATGGTGACCCCGCTGCGCTTTTCCCTTTGGGTGGATGAGGCGTACCTCGCTGTTCAGCTCTCGTACCTCCTGCCGTCGCTGGTCCTCGCCTGGGCCGCGAGCTTCGAGCGTTCGCTCCGGCGTTCGTTGGGAGCCATGGCCACCGCCGCGGCGCTGCATGTCGTCATCCAGGCCGGCTGGCCCGGGGCAGAAGCCTGGCTCCGCTCCACCGGTGTCGTGGCGATGGTGGCCGCGGGGGGCGTCGGTGCATTCCTGTTGTTGGCCAGCGCGATCCGGGATCGACTCGACGACCTGCTCACGCGCAAGCCGGACGCCGAGACCTCGGACGAGGGACTGAGCGACCACCTGTTGACGCGCGCGGAAGTCCGCCGTGTCGCGTTGGCCGTCTGTCTCGTGGCCGCCGCGGTGGCCGCCGGTCGAGTCTGGAGCGCGCGTCCCGAGACGCGGCGCCTTGCGGCCGGCAGTGGATCCGCCCAACTCCCCGCGACGTGGCGCTCCGACAGCGCCGCATGGATCCGCCCGGACATCAGCGGCGACACCTCGCGCCTGGTGGTCGAGCTCCGACCCGACACATTGGACGCCATGGCGGCACTGCAAGAGCTGGCGCCAACGCTGGGCGAGCAGTATCCGGCGTTCACGCCGACGGGGCTCCACCGTTGGGACCACGTCGCGACCGGGATGGTGGCGCTCGACTTTACCTGGTACCAGCAACCGGCGGACTCGAGCACCTATCGGCTCGGGACGGTGGTGCTGACCCCCGTCGGCGGGGACCACCTGGGCGTGGGCACCTTGACCTACGGCCCCGCGCTGGTCGATCGCCGCTGGGACGTCGCTCGCATGCTCGCGTCGTTGCGTCCCGCGGGTCGTTAGGCGAGGGCCGTCCCCGCCTGGGCTTTCCACCCGGGGAGCACGTCCATCCCGGCCTGGTACCCGGCCGCGACGATCTCGTCGATGCGCTCAAAGGCCAGGAGGCCGAACCCCGCCACCGACGGCCGGATCGCGAGGTCCGCGTCCGCCGCGCTGGCGCGCTCGCGGCTGGCACTGTAGAGCACCGTCGAGCGCATCATGACCTCGATCAGCGTCGGGAAGGCCGCGGTGCGACGTCCGGTGAGGTGGCCACGCAGCAATTCCCAGGTGCCGGGAACCCGATCGCAGGTAAACAGGCTCCCCACCTGCGCCGACACGATGGAGGCGATCACGACGCCGGCGCCGGCCTTTCGCATGACGTCCGTGGGCAGGTTGTTGAGGACCCCACCATCCACCAGGAGCTGCTTGTCATGCAGCACCGGGACGCTCACTCCCGGCAAGTTGGCGCTGGCGGTGGCGCCGTGACGGAGCGAGCCGCGACGATGCACCACGACGTCTGCTGTGGTGAGGTTGGCCGAGACGCAGAAGTAGCTGCGCCACAGGTCCTCGATGTGCACGTCGCCGTATGCTGCCCGCCCCGCCTCGTCCACGCGATCCTGGCCAACCAGGGCCAGCAGCGGCACGGTGAATCCGCGGTGGGGGCGAATCTCGAGAAAGACCCGGCGACTGGCTCGGGTGATCTCCGCGAGGGTGCGCCCCATGGCGTACTGTCCGCCGATGAACGCTCCCATGCTCGTCCCCCCGACCAGGTCGACGGGTATCCCGGCTTCGTCGAGCGCCCGGAGGAGTCCGATATGGGCGAACCCACGGGCACCGCCGCCGCCCAGGACGAGTCCGATGGCACGCCCTGAGAGGATGCGCGCGAGTCGCTCGAAATCGCGCGGCTCGGACATGCGCACGTGGTGGTGTTCGGAGACGTAGGGCCGCGCGTCCAACCAGTAGCGCGTGTTGGCCGGCGACTTCGTGCCGTCGGCATGCGCCAACACCAGGACCGCGCGGGATTCGCCCTGCCGCACCGAGCTGGCGACGACATCGTGCTCCACGCGGGCCGGCGTGTGCAGTTCCCGAGGGTCGGCCACCAGGACCAGCCGATCGGCGTGGCGGACGCACCGCCGCGACCATTCACTGGGCGCGTCGTCCGCGACATACACGACGAAACGATGTTCGTCTTCCCACCGCTCCAGCAACTCCATGAGACGCGACTCGAGCGAACTGCCAACGGCCGCTTGCGCCAGACCGGAGACCCCGGACAGCGCATCCACGCGCGCCGAGTCCAGGCGCAAGACAGACGCGTTGACGTCCAGGGCAGCCGCCACCCGTTCCGCGACCGCCTGCACCGGAGCCCTGAGGCTCGCCGGGACGACCGCGACCGAGCTGATCGTGCTGTTGCGCGCGGTACGCAATGGCGCCGTGGCGCGCAGCGAGACGGCGCGTGCGAGGTACCGCATGACACGCGGATGGCTCGCGATGAGTTCCTCGAACGCCGTGGACGAGTACCGCACAATGGTGCTGTCGCGGGTGGCGCGCGCGCGGTAGGCCCGGGGACGTCCCGTGAGAAACCCCGACTCGCCCACCGTTTCCCCGCGGTTGCGATATGACTCCAGGCGTTCTTCCCCGTTCTCCGCCACGTGCAGCGCGGCCACGCGTCCGCGGATGATGAACAGCACACTGTCGGCCCGCGCGGCCGGCTCAAACACAACCTCGCCACGCTTGACGTGCAGCCAATCGCCCAGCCGCTCCAGGTCGTCGAGCAGGGCTTCGTCGACCGGGCCAAAAATCCGTCGCAGGCTCGTCAGCGACTGACGCCGGTGCAAGCGGTCCAGGACCTGCACGAAGGCGGGGTGCGCGACACCGAGCCGGTCCACCGCCTCGTCCGGGACCACGGCGACGAGGGACGGCTCCTGCGCCGCGACGACCCAGGTGTTCGCTCCACCGAGCTCTTGCAGGCCGTCCACCGCTTCACCCGGTGCGATGATCCGCATGCGCTTCGGACCGTCGCTCAGGTCCGGTTCGGACGCGTGCAGCAAGCCTTCCGCGAGCAGGTAGAGGGCACCGGCGCCGCTCCCCTCCTTGAACAAGCGGTCACCAACCTCAAGGCGCATGAACTCCACCTCGGCAGCCAGCGCGGACGTAATGCTGGGCTCAAGGTCGCGGAGCAGTCGCGTGGACTGCACGGCCAACAAGGCACCGGCGTCATCGGGAGTAATCGGCGTCATGGCGGGACGTTTCTCCTCAGGAGCGACGGACGCGGCGGAAGAAGAGGCGCCGCCCGGTGCTGGCGTGTTCCACCATCAGTTCGTCATCGGAACGGCTGGCTCGCTGCCGGACCTCACCGGTGGCAAGGGTGACCACCCCCTGGCGAGTCGCCGACCAGCGTCCTGTCTCGCGGCGCGAGTCGGTGACCTGTTGTTCCACCGGCGCTCCAGTGGCCGTGGAGACCACCCGTCGTGTGACCACGTCGATGCTGTAGGCGCTGTCCGCTGGCGAGAGTTCCAGGTACGCGGCGAGCAGCTCGTCGCGCGTGCTTTCGCTGCCGGTGCGGCGCTGCTGGGCGACGAACGGCAGCGGGAGGCCGTCCACGCGCGCGAGGACCCAGCTGCCCGCGATATCAACCGACTTGGAGAGCGGCCGGAGGTCGAACTGCCAGCCCGCGCTGAACTGCCACGCGCTCAAGTCCAGGGACCGCGGGAACGCGGACGGAAGGGGATCGGTGAGGGAGTACCCTACGCTGGCGAAATTGCGCGCCCGGTAGCCGGCGGCGAGCAGGAGCCGCGCATTGGTGAACGGGGGCGCGATGCCGACCCCGGCGGAGACGCCATACTCGAACGTGGAGGCGCGGACTTCGGCCTGCTTGCCGGCCGGGGTGTGCACGCGACCATTCCACAGGTCGACCAGGCCAAACGAGCCGGTGAAGTAGGGGTTGATCCACGTGCCGGTCTTGTAGGTCGAGTGGATCGAGATGACCGGCAGGGAGCGCAACGACGCACGCAGATCAATGGTGGCCGGGTCCTTGCTCTGCACGGGCCGGAGGTATCCGGCGCCGAACCCCAATTCGAGGTCGATGGCGCGCGAGCGCGTGTCGAGGTCGATGAGCACCTCGGTACCGGCGCCACACACCGGCAACGTGCCGCACCCACGCCCCGAGAGGTCGAGCACGCCGTTGTCTTTCGGCGAGATGGACTGCAGCGACAACGTCAGGCGATGCACCCGGGCGAAGACCGTCGAGAGGAAGCCGAGATCCTGTGCGTGGACGATGGCGGGTGAGCTGACGGCGAATAGCAGGGCAAGGCAAGGCGAGGAAAGCCGCATGTCGATATCGAGGGAAGGAGGGTCAGCGCGAGCGCATCTCGCGCGGAAGGAGCCAGTAGAGCAGGCCGTTGACGTCGGCCATGCCGACCAGCAACGACCAGTGCCCGCGCTCACGGGTGTCAACACGTGTCGTAGTGACGCCCATCGTAAAGCGGGAGGCAAAGAGGTCGCACTGCAGTCGGTGCACCATGCGCTCCCGCGGAGCAAAGGTCACGTCACGCGCCCACGGCGCCCGGACGCGCCAGCCCGAGGCGAGCAGGCATTCGTTGACCATGATGCCCGGGTTACGCCACATCACGCCGGCTCCCGCCGAGAGCCACGAGCGGCGCGTGGTCTCGGTGCTCTCACCCGCCGCGCGGGATTGCGTGCGCCCGTAGTGCACCGTCAGGGGAAAGACGATGCTCGTCCGGGCGTTCTGGTGAAAGGCGGGTCGCACCCCGGCTTCGAGCGTGGTCGCCCCAAAGCCGCCAGCCACGGTGTACGGCACACCAAGCCGGAACAACGTCTGCACCAGGCCGCACGCGCCAAACCGCGGGTAGAGGGTGCCATCGCCACACTCCCGCGGCGTGCTCGACTGGTCCCATGCGAAGGCCGCGCGCGTGGGGGTGCCAAGCAGGCTGCGCAGCACCGGGTTCGCCAGCCGCAGGCGAGCATCCGCATAGTTCGCCTGTTCCACCTGTTGGGCTACGCGTTCCACCGCCGCCGCCCGCTCCATCCCCAGGAAAGCCAAACGCTTGATGAAGTCATGGGGGTTGGAGAGGAACCGGAGCACGTCGTCATTGGCGAAACACGCGGAGGAGGCCGAGTCGACCGCCGTGTACGAGGCCTGGCATTCGCCGTGGTTGGCAGCATACGCGCGCAGGGAGTCCACCACCCCCCGTTGGGTCGCGAGGGTCGTAAACGCGCTGAGGCCGTTGCTGCACATCAGCGCTTCAAACGGGCCGTTGCCGGGCGTACAACGCCGGGGGGCGACCATGGCCTCCTGGAAGGCGTCCGTCACCTGGCGCAGGATGCCCAGTCGCCGACGCACCTCGGCATCGTTGGCGCACGTGGGATCCCGCGGCGCGTCCTGGTCCACGGCCAGGTGATGTTCGCGCTCATAGAACCGGGTCACCAGGGCATGACCCACGCAGCCGACGTCGACACGCTGCATCAACGTTCGGAAGACGGCGGCGTGACAACGGGCGCGGAGCGCGGTGACGGACGTCGCATCCGGTGACGTCGCCGCAGCACACAGCCGGTCCGAGCTGAAGCTCAAGGCGTCGTACACGCCGACGTAGAAGTCGTGCTCGCGGAACGGCCTCGCCAGGAAGGCGCCGAAGTGCGCCAGGGTCTGGCCGAAGATCGACCACGCGCGGCTCGTCACCTCAACAGTGTCCGCCACCGATCCGCGTTGCTCCGGCGATCCCGCGCGGCTGCGGGCGTAGGCGTGCAGCTCATACTCGGCGGCGGACTTCCACATGCTGCCGAGGAACTGGGTGGCGGCCAGCGTCCCACCCGCGCTCTCGACCGTGGTATCCGCCCGATGCGCATCGCCCCGGCGGAGCGCTGTGGGGACGATAAACACGGTATGGAACAGGGTGCGCCCGTTCGGCGGCTCGGCCTTGCGCGAGGCCAGGAGCACGCGGTCGGCGATAGAGATGGGGCGGTTGTCGAAGGCAGCCCCATCCATGAACCGGGCTTCGGTGGGAGTGGCGCAGCCGATCCGTCGGTCTTCTGCTGCCGGGCAGACGCCGGCACTGTCCAGCGCATTCGCGCGATAGTAGCGCAGCGACACCGGCGCGAAGACAAACGGGATGGAGCTGGACGCCAGGGCCATTCGGTAGGCGTCGTCGACCGTCAGGCGGTCGGTTGCTCCGGCGGGGGCCGCGGCGATCTGGACCCCGACTCCCTCGTCGTAGCGCAGGTCCGGGGAGGCCTGGCGCAGGGCCATTCGAGCGTCGGCGCCGACCTCCAGGCGATAACTCGTGACATGGCGCTGGACGGCGATGGAGACGTGGTCAAAGACCTCCTCCGTTATCGCGCGCTGGCGCGTGACCGATCCCGCCACCTGGACCGCACATCCCGGTCGACCCGGCTGCGCCGCCGCCTGCTTGACGCGGTCGAGGAGGGCCGACTCGAAATACTGCCGGTCGATGAGTCCGTACTCCGGGGCGCGCACCCGCGCCCCGTTAGGCATGAGTTGCCGCCACCCCACATCCACCCACGTGCGCCAGTAGAGCGACTCCTCCGGTCGGATCGACGGCGCCGCCGCACAGTAGTGCAGGGAGGACATGAGGGAGTTGATCGTCCCGGCAGAGGCGCCGCTGAACCCCACGATCCGCGGAATCGCCTTTTGGGAGGCATTCATCAGGACTCGCAGCGAGTCATCGAGCTGCACGCGGCGAATGAGCTCGACCAGCCCCCAGTTCACGCCGGCCTGGTACGAGCCCAGGGATATGCCTCCGCTCGTGGCGAGGACGACCCGTGCCTCGCCGTGCGTGGCCGGTACCTGTGCCTGGACGGTCGAGCCCAGGGCGGCAAGGAGCAGGGAAGGAAGTATCGCGCGAGGCATGAGGAATGGGCGGTGTCGTGGTACCGGAGCGGTGCCGCTCGTACCACAGGCGCGACGCGCGGGGCAAAGGGCTCAGCGACCTATCGAGGACCCGCGCCCTTGGGGGGAAGTCGGTCCGATGAGACGCCGCCTCCAGATCTTGCGCCTGTCCTTCGAGCGCCGGCCCATCCACTGACGCGAGCCCAGTCCCCTGTCGAGAGCCTCCCTTGCCGTCACCCATTCCGGGAATCACCTCGTTTGAGGATGTCGCGCGCGGGGTCGCAAACCCCCGATCCCTGGTGGACCGATTGAAGTCGTCGTTGCTGGCGGACGAGGTGTCGACCGTGGTTGACGCCTGCGAGGCTCTCTCGATGGCCGCCGCCTACCACCGCCGGGCGGCATTTGAGCGCGAGCAGTTTGCGGCGGTTCCCGATTACCAGGTCGTGCCGCACTTCGCGCTCCCCATGTCATGGACGGGGGACGAGTTGCGGCGACTGATGGCGGTGTTGACTCCGGCGCTGCGCGCGGAACCGCCGTTTCGAGACCGGGCCCGCCGGGCGCTTCGAATGTTCGACGTTGCGGCCCGGGACCTCGGGTGGGACCACGCGGAGCCGGGGGCGCAGCTCGGCGCCACGCCAGATGTTGCCGATGGCTGGTATCCGGGCTCCAGGTACATGGAGGTGCCGATGCGGGCTGACGGTGTCGAGACGTTCGCCGATGAGTTCGCCCTGGTGGGTCGGCTGGCGTCCGAGATCCAGGAGACTGTCGTGCGCGTGGCTGCGGTGTCTGGATGTCCGCGGGCGCATGGGAATCACGCCAAGGCCACGGTTCTCTCGGCCGTCCTCGAGGCGGACCCGTCCGCACGACCCGCTTGGCGATCGCTCCTCGGCGATTCGCCCAGCGCCGGAGGGCTTCGCCTGTCGAACAGCTCACCCGACCTGCGTACCCCCGACCACAAGGGCAACCTGATCGGGTTCCGGTTCAGCTTCATGCTCGACCGGTCTCGCGAGCCCTTCACGACGCCTAACGGTGAAGGGGGATGGATGACCCTCACCGCGAACAGTGCCGCCCGCGCGCACGTCGCAACGCCGGAGCGCCATGTGCGCTTCACTTCCTCCATTGGCTCCCCGCATCCATCCCCGGTCGCGATGGTGCGCAGTGCACTGCGCGGTCCCCACATGGCCCGGGATGCGGCGCGATTGGTCCGCGAGGTGGTGACCGCGATCCCACAGGGACGGCAGGTTTCGGCGGCCCCACGCCTCGACGAGCTCGACTTCCACAGTCGGCACGCGTACCGGCTTGGTGCCCAGGCGGTGCGCTACGTGGTCCGGGTGGTCGAGCCGGCGTTTCCCAACGCGCCCGACGGGTGGGGTGACGACCCCGACTATCGACACCGCGTGCTGCTGGAGGTCGTGGCTTCGCAGGAGCTGCGCGCCACCATCGGGATCCAGGTCCTCCCGGACCTGCCGGCCGCGGATCACGACGCGTGGAGCCAGCGGATGATAGAGGACATGTCCGCAGACTGGACTGCCGTCCCGGTTGAGCCGTTTGCCGTGGTGCGAATCCCGCGCCAGCGCGTGACACCGAGTGCCGAGCGCGACCGGATGGTCCGCTGGTTTGCCGACAACCCCGTAGACCTGCGCGCGGCCGGCGGTTGGTTTTCGCCGCTTGGGGCCGCGGGGCGTTCGCGCACCCGCGTTTACGCCGCCAGCCAGCTCGCTCGTCGCGCATCGCCTCCGCTCGGCGTTCCCCCCCGACTCGAGGCCACGGCCCCATGACTCATTCCCCCTCCGTCCCGCGGCCGATGCACCTGGTCCGTTCGCCCGGGCTCTCGCTATTCCTCGCGATCACCCTGGCAGGATGCAACAAGCTGTTGGATGCGCTGCCAGACGTGGCCAGCTGTGCCTCCTCCCTCGACGCGCGGCCCTTCGCGGCAACGCGCGGCGAGCGTTTCACCGGCAACGTGGAAGAGACGACGGCGCGCTGTCGGGGCGGCACGCGGGCGACGGAGCAGCGGGGCGCACCGTGGGTGGACTTCACGCATTACTGGGGAGCGGGCGACGCCAGCTCACGACATTGGCTCGGGACCAAGAACCTCCGGGGCATCAACGGCGCATTGATCGACCTGGAGTACGCCCGCGTCGAGTTGATCCGGTTCAACCTGTTCGATAACTCGGGGACCTGGCCGAGGTATGTATCCGGTGATTCGGCGGTGGAGGGGCCGGCCATCCGGCAGTGGCCCGAGATGCGCCTTCCACCAGGGCACGTCGCCTATGGGGAGGTCGGTGGACCTGGGGACCAGGCATGCACGGGAGAGTTGGTCAGGTTCCGGACGCTCACCGGGATCTGCAATGACCTCCGCAATCCGCTGATGGGTTCCACGGGGACGTTGTTCGCCCGCAATGTGGAGTTCGAGAGCACCTTCCCGCATGACGGCGGGGACTCCCTGGCACGCAACCGGCATGGGAGCCGCATCTCGCTCACCTCCCCGGATCCGCGTTTGGTGAGCCGGCGCTTGTTCACGAGGCTCCAGGACGATCCACAGGCGTGCAACGACGGGGCCGGGCCGGCTGGCAGTCCGGCGGCCGTTCGGTGCGACTACCTGAAGGCACCGTTCTTCAACGTGCTGGCGGCCTACTGGATCCAGTTCATGACCCATGACTGGTTCTCGCACCTGGATGAGGGGCGCAACGCCGCACCACAGATGACACTCGGGTGTCGGGACGCGTTTGCGGCGACTGGTAGATGCCGGGTGACGGATTCGGTCGGCCGCGCCCTCGTGGCCGACTCGTCGCCGCCCGTGCGGTTCGGCACACCTGCCGGTGAGCGGCTGGTGCGTGCACCGCGGACCTTCCGCAACACCAACACGGCCTGGTGGGACGCGTCCCAACTGTATGGGTACGACGAGCGCTCCCGCGTGCGCGTCAAGCGTGACCCGTCCGACCCAGCCCGCCTCCTGATGGTACGGCAAGGAACCGAGGATCAGGGTTACCTCCCTGCGCTTGGTGACGGGGATCCGATGCACCCGGAGTGGGTGGGGCAGGAGGCGACCGGGTTTCCTGACAACTGGAGCATTGGCCTCAGCCTCCTGCACACGGTCTTTGCTCGCGAGCATAACCAGTTCGTGGCCGCCTTTCGCCGACAGGCCGCGGCCACGCCGGCCGCAGACTGTGGACTCCGGCGTCCGGGACGAGCCGACGCGCCGGTCTCCTACCGCGACGTAACCGCCGACGAGCTGTTTGAGGCGGCGCGGCTCGTTGTCGCCGCTGAAATCGCCAAGATCCACACCATCGAATGGACCACGCAGCTGCTGTACAACGAGCCGTTGTACAAGGCGATGAACGCGAACTGGAACGGCCTGGTGGACGACGACAACATGGTCGGGTCGGCGCTGGCCCGCGTGGTGGCCTCGCTCGGCGCCTCGTCGAAGGGCTCACGCGCGGCATCCTGGTTCTCCGTGTTGGCGGCGGGAGCCGGGATCGTCGGTACGGGGAGCCAACGGCCGGATTGGAGCATCGATAGCACGCAGCACCTCAATGGTGGCGTCAATCACTTCGGGTCTCCCTTCAACTTCCCGGAGGAGTTCGTCACGGTATATCGCCTGCACCCGCTGATCCCCGACGTGCTGGAGGTGCGACAGCTTGCGGCACCGAACGCGGTGACCACGCATGTGCCCACCGTCGCGACCTTTCGCGGCAAGGCGACGCCATTGATGCGTGCCCACGGCGCCGCCGACTGGGCGCTGAGCCTGGGACGCCAGCGACTGGGGCTGCTCACCCTCCAGAACAGTCCCCGATTCCTGCAGCACCTACAGGTCAGCCGTGCCCCCGGTGCCGGCACCCTGGATGTGATGGCGCTGGACCTGTTGCGCGACCGCGAGCGCGGTGTGCCGCGATACAACGAGTTCCGCCGTCAGTACGGCCTCCGTCACGTGCGATCGTTCGATGACTTCGTTGATGTGCGGCTCGCGGCCACCGCCCCGGAGCGTCTGCGGCAGGAGTCCATCGTGCAGGCGATGCGCGAGGTGTACGGGCAGCATCGCTGTGACCAGCGCAAGGTGATCAGCCTCGCGTTGCGCAATCCGGACGGTTCGCCGATCACCGATTGCCTGGGATTCCCGGATGGCACCATCGTGGACAATGTCGAGGATCTCGACGTCGTCGTCGGGTACCTCGCCGAGTTCACACGGCCGCACGGGTTCGCCATATCGGAGACGCAGTTCCTCGTCTTCGTGCTGAATGCGTCGCGTCGATTGTTCAGCGACCGCTTCTTCACCTCCAGCTACCGGCCGGAGATCTACTCGACGCTCGGGATGTCGTGGGTGGACCAGGGCGGGCCCGCGCCGATGCAGGAACCGGGGGAGGACAACGGGCATGCGAAGCAACCAGTGTCCACGTTCAAGCGGGTGTTGCTCCGCACGGTTCCGGAGCTGGCCGGAGAGCTGGCCGACGTGCGCAACGTGTTTGATCCGTGGGCGCGCGATCGCGGGGCATACTACTCGCTGGATTGGACACCCCGCGCCCGCGCGCGCGCCGACGCGTCGTTCCGGCGCGAGTAGTCTGCGCCGGACACCCGGGCGGCCGCGTTGCACCTCGTCGCTTCGTTGACCCGGCTGGGCCGACGACGGCGGCACCTGATTCGCATCCTCGCGCTGCATCACGAGTGTCCGCATACTTCCTGCACCGAGTGATGGCGTGCCTCGCGCGGTGCGGGCTTCTCCTCTTTCCAGTCGTATGCGACGAGCGTTTCTTCTTGCGGGTGCGATGGCGCTGAGCGGTGGACGGGCCCTCGCCCAACCCTCCGTTACGATCGTGCGAGCGGCCCACCTCATTGATGGACGTGGCGGTGTTGTCGTCTCCCCGGCCGCGGTCCGCGTGGAAGGGGAACGCATCACGGCCGTGGGGCGCGACCTCCCGGTCCCCGCCGGGGCTCGCGTGATCGACCTTGGGGGGGCGACCCTCCTGCCGGGGTTGATCGACCTGCACACGCACCTGACGAGTCGGATGGGTGTGCACTGGGAGGACGGGCTGGTCAAGACGACCCCGGGTCACGACGCCTTGTGGGGGGCGCGCAACGCGCGGGTGACCCTCGAGGCAGGCTTCACCACGGTGCGCGATCTCGGTCCCACCTGGCCTTTTGTCGACGTTGACCTGCGCAACGCCATCAACGAGGGCGCCGTCCCCGGGCCGCGAATGCTGGTCGCGGGGAACTACGTCTCCTCCACGGGCGGCGCGGGTGATGCCCGCCAGTTCTCGGTGTACGTGGACGTGCCGGTGGTGCGCAACCTCGCGGACGGTCCGGAGGAGGTCACCAAGGCGGTGCGCACCAACCTCAAGAATGGCGCGGACCACATCAAGATCCTCGCCACGGGGGCCGTACTATCGAAGGGGATCTCACCCGGGGCGCAGCAATACTCGGACGCGGAGATCGCCGCCGCGGTGACCGAGGCGACGCGATGGGGCCGCATGGTCGCGTCGCACGCCCACGGGGCCTCGGGGATCAAGGCGTCCATCCGCGCCGGCGTCCGCACGGTCGACCATGGCTCGGACCTCGACGAGGAAGCCATCACGCTGCTCAAGGCCTCGAACCGTCGCACCTTCTACGTGCCAACGCTCTACACGAGCTTTGCAATCGCCGAGGAGGGGGTGCAGAACAACATCCCGGCCCCGGAACGCGAACGCTCGCGCCAGATCGCGTCGGTGAAGGAGGCCGGCTTCCGCCGCGCCCTCGCGGCCGGCATCCCGATTGGGTTTGCGACGGACGCCGCGGTGATCCCGCACGGGCGCAACGCGCGTGAGTTTGCGATCCGCGTGGGCTTTGGCGAGTCGCCCATGGCCGCGATCGTCTCGGCGACGTCGCTCAACGCCGAGATTATGGGATGGTCGGATCGGGTGGGGAGCGTGGAGGTCGGGAAGTTCGCCGACCTCATCGCCGTGTCGGGCGATCCGCTGCGCGAGATCGGCGAGTTGGAGCGCGTGCGGTTTGTCATGAAGGGCGGCGTTATCGTCAGGAACGAGAACCCGCGTTAGGCTTCCTCACCTCTTCAGGTTGGCACGATGGCCTTCATTCGATATACCCCAGAGCATGGGCTCCGTCCGGAGGAGCGGGTGGCGGACCCCGACAACATCATCCAGATCCATGCGGGGCACCCGTCGGTCATGCGGCACCACCATGGCCTCTACCGTGCCCTGATGCATGATCCCGGGCCGCTCCCGCGACGGCTGCGGGAAATGGTCGCGGTGCGTATTTCCGCGCTGAATCACTGCCGGTATTGACTGCATCATCACGGAGCGGGTCTCCGTCAGATCCTGGGGCAGGAGGGCATGGAGGGCACGAGCCAGGACGCGATGCTGGCGGCCCTCGGGGATACCAACACGCCGGTGTGGCCGGTCCAACGCGCCGAAGAAGTGGCGTTGCGATACGCCGACCTTCTCACCCGCGCGCCGTGGCTCGTTGCCGCCGCGCATGTCGCGGAGCTGCGTGCGGCGGGGTTCGACGATCGCGCGATCCATGACCTCTGCGCGATCGTCGGGTACTTCGCCTTCGTCAACCGGATTGCCGATGGACTCGGCGTGGAGCTCGAGGGGGAACTACCGCCCGCAACTGACGGCTGACGGACGATTCGGGACCGTGGCGGCCGGCGCGGTAGCGCCTGACGAGCGCGGCCAGGTGTTGTCCGACGGGTCGCGATCCGGGAACCGACAGTCGGGGTCGAGCGTCACGCGTTCCACTTTGCGCCCCCCGAACATCAGGTTCGCGACAAACGTCTTGCTGCCGCCAAACCAGACATCCACCGGGTACGTGACCCGGGCGGTCCGCGCATCCAGCATTACCGCGTTCTTCATCGGGCGGATCGGGGGCCCGCTGGACGCAAACTCCACCTTCAACACCACGGGCGATGGCATTTGCCCATCCTGCCGCACGGTCACGCCCGTGCGAATCCCGGCCTGCCGCACGTCCGCGATCGAGCCGTCCACGCTCTCAGTGGTGAAGAGCCAATAGTACCAGAACCATCCCAGGTCCTGCTTGAGTGCGTCCTGCATGAAGAACATCCAGTCCCACGGCGAGGGATGCTTCCACATCCACGCCTCGCCCCAGGCCTTCTGCGCGCGGATGACGGCGCTGTCCCCGACGATCCCACCAAGCATCGAGAGCATCAGTGGGGTCTTCGTGTAGGTGGTAAAGCCGTAGAAGCCCGGGCCGGCATAGTTGGCATTCCACATCATCGGGGGTTCGGCCTCGTTCCCCGAAGTGCGTCCGTAGGATTGGCCCAGGCCGTTCAGGTTCGGCGCAACCTTCTGGTTGTCCGCCGCCGACAGGACGTTCATGTACTGGTTGAACCCCTCGTCCATCCACCCGTACCAGGTCTCGTTGTTGGAGACCACCATCGGCCACCATTGGTGCGCCGTCTCGTGATCCGCCGCCCCGATGTTGGAGTTGATCACCATCGGGTACTCCATCCCGGCACTCGGTCCGTCCTGCAGGGTGAGTTGCGGGAACTGGTACGGGAACCAGAGCCGCGAATAGAACTCGAGGGCATGGCGGCTCACCGGGCCGGCATTGGCATAGAGATTTGCGCGCCCCGGGAGGTAGACCATGTGAATCGGCACCGCCCCCTTGCCGGGGATCGTCGCCCGTGTGGCGGTCCAGACAAACTTGCGCGCCGTGGCCCACGCAAAGTCGTTGACGTTGTCGGCGACCAGATGCCAGGTCAGGCGGTCTCCTGGCGCGGTGGCCACTCCGGGACCGACCTCGTCCGGTCCGACGATGGTCGTGATCGCGTCCGTCGATGTCACGCGGGCGAGACGCTCGCGAATCGAAGCGGTCAGGACCTGTTCGGGATTCGCCAACGTGCCGGTGCCACTCACAATCCAGCCCGCTGGCACGTCGATCTGCACGTCGTAGCGGCCAAAGTCGTTGTAAAACTCGCTGGGGCCGAGGTACAGCTCGTTGTCCCATCCACGCAAGTCGTCGTAGACGGCCACGCGCGGGAACCATTGGGTCGGTTGGTAGAGCGAGTCCGCCCAGCGCATGGTCATCCGATGGCCGAGGCCCGGCCCGCCCGGAAGCTTGAACGTCCAGTCCAGGTCGATGGTTGCTTTCCCCCGGGGGGCGATCGGCGACGACAGCGCGATGCGGGCGTTGGTGACCGTCGCGCCAATCAGCGTCGGTTCGGCCGCCGCGGCGTTAGGTCCTCCCGTTGGCGCCAGACGACCCGCGGTTCCGTTCACCGCCAATCGCGTGACCACCATCCCCTCATGGTTCTCGGCGGGTACCCAGGTCGCCGCGCGGGGATTCTCCCCGCGAAAGTGGTTGCCCGGGAGGCGCAGGCCAATGGTGCGCAACGTGTCCGGGCTGTCGTTATGCACGGTGATCGTCTCGGAGCCCGTCAGGCGTGACGTCGCGACGTCGAGCCGGACCCGGATGGCGTAGTCGGTCTTGAGCTGCCAGTAGTTGCGCCCCGGGCGCCCCGTCGAATCGCGTGTGCCGGCGGCGAAGGCGCGGCGGATCGCGTTGGTCATCGGCACGTCGCGGCGGATCGCACGCTCGGGGCGTGGAGCCGCCACCTGGGCCGGCAGGGGAGTGGCGAGCGGAAGCAGCAGGAGGGGCAGGACGTGACGCAGCATAGGCTTCAGAGCCGGTGTTCGCGGGATGGGACGTGATTCCCGTAGTATACCTCCGGGCACTCACAACGACTCTTTCGGCCTTCATGACCAGCAGCTTCACCGTGTCCTCGGCACGATGCGCGCGACGCCGGAACCCTCGAGCGCTCCCGGTGCGGGAGCGCTGCGAACCGGATCAGCGAAAACCTGACAGATGATGCGTCCGCCCGGCCCACGTCGTGCGTCAAAGGACCCGAATGCCCCCGCGCCTTCGCTGAGGGAGCGGTGGCAGGCATTGCAGTACGTGCCGCGGCTCCTCCGGCTCATCTGGGAGACGCACAGAGGGTACACCGCCACCCTCGCGGTGGTGCAGGTGACCAGTGGGTTGCTTCCCGTCGCGCAGCTCTGGGTGGCGAAACTGATCATCGACGGCGTGCTCGAGGCCCAACAGGCCGGCGCGGGGTGGCGGGCGGTGCTCCCGCTGGTGTTGCTGGAGGTCGGTCTCGTTATCCTCGCCGAGCTGATGCATCGCGGGGCGTCGCTCGTGGAAGGACAGTTGTCCGACCTGTTCGCGATCCGGTCCACGGTGCGACTTATGGAGCACGCCGCCACCCTCGACCTGGCGAAGTTCGAGGATCCCGCCTTCTACGACCAGTTGGAGCGCGCGCGTCGCCAGACGGCTGGGCGGCTGGGGCTCCTGGGTTCGGTACTGCGCTTCGGGGAATCCGTCGTGACGATGGCGACGATGGCGGCCGTGCTGCTCACGTTCAACCCGTGGCTGGTGCTACTGCTCGCGATCACGATCCTCCCGCGGCTCGCCAGCGAGTCGCATTTCGCCGGGCGGCAGTACGCCCTCATGCATGCCTGGACACCGCGCCGGCGGCAGCTCGACTACCTGCGGTATGCGGGCGCGAGCAAGGAGACGGCGAAGGAGGTCCAGCTGTTCGGACTCGCGCCGTGGCTCATCGCGCGCTTCCGTCGACTGTCCGAGTGGTACTACCGCGAAAATCGCGCGCTTGCAGTGCGGAGGTCCCTCGTAGGAGCAGGACTGAGCGTTCTCTCGACGATCGGGTACTACACGGCGTACCTCCTGATCGTCGTGCAGGCGGTGCAGGGCACCATCACCATCGGCTCACTCACCTTCCTGGCCGCCTCGTTCCGGCGTGGCCGCGACCTGCTCCAGGGGCTCCTCGGCCTGGTCACCGGCGTGCACGAGGAAGCGCTGTACCTCCGGGACCTCTTCCTGTTCTTCGAGATGCAGCCAGCGATCAGCAGCCCGCCCGATGGGCCGCCGCTGCCTGCGGCATGGCGGGAAGGGTTCCGCTTTGAGGGGGTCGGCTTTCGCTATCCCGGGAGCGATCGCTGGGCTGTGCGGAACCTCTCATTCACCATGGCGCCGGGGGAGCGCGTCGCGCTGGTCGGGGAGAACGGCGCAGGCAAGACGACGCTCACCAAGCTGCTGGCGCGCCTCTATGATCCGACCGAGGGGCGCATCCTGCTCGACGGGCGTGACCTGCGCGACTACGACCTGGCGAGCGTACGGCGCGCCATTGGCGTGATCTTCCAGGACTTCGTTCGGTACGACATGCGGGTGGCAGAAAACGTGGGTGTGGGGGAGATCGACGTGGCGCGCGACTGGTTGGACCAGGACGATGGACGCTCCGTCGATCCCGGGAACGAGCCGCCACCAGCTGAGATGGTGGCGTCTGCCGAGAAGGCCCAGGCGACGGGCCTGCTGGAGAAGTTCCCCCATCGGTGGCGCCAGATGCTCGGGCGTCGCTTTCAGGAGGGGCTCGACCTGTCGGGCGGCGAGTGGCAGCGCATCGCCCTGGCGAGGGCGTACATGCGCGACGCTCAAGTCATGATCCTGGATGAACCGACGGCCGCGCTCGATGCGCGCGCGGAAGCCGAGGTCTTCCAGCGTTTTGCCGGCCTCATGGCCGGCCGCGGGGCCGTGATCATCTCGCATCGGTTCTCCACGGTGCGCATGGCGGACCGCATCCTCGTACTCCGGGACGGCCAGCTGTTGGAGGAAGGGACGCACGACGCCCTCCTGGCGGGCGATGGTCTGTACCGGGAGTTGTTCGACCTGCAGGCATCGGGCTATCGTTAGGCCATGACACCAGCCGAGTACCGCGAGTGGCTCGCCCGCGCCGCTGACTGGGGCGCCACGTACCGCGAGGGGCTGCGCGAGCGGCGGGTGCGACCGGCGGTGGAGCCTGGGGACATTCGTCGCCAACTCCCCGCGTCACCGCCGGAATCCCCGGAACCCATGGCCGAGCTGTTCGCCGACTTCGAGCGAATCGTGGTGCCGGGGATGACGCATTGGCAGCACCCGCGGTTCTTTGCGTATTTCCCAGCCAACGCGGCCCCTGTCTCGGTGGTCGCCGAATACCTGGTGTCGGCAATGGCGGCCCAGGGGATGCTCTGGCAGACCTCCCCCGCAGCCACCGAAGTAGAGACCGTGGTATTGGACTGGTTCCGTCAGGCCCTCGGGCTCCCGGGGACCTTTACCGGGGTGATCCAGGACACGGCGTCGTCGGCCACGCTTGCGGCCGTCCTGGTCATGCGAGAGCGGGCGTTGCAGTGGACAGGAAATCGCGACGGACTGGCCGGTGGGACGAGCGTCCGGATCTACGCTTCGGACGAGGTGCACTCCTCGATCGACCGGGCCATCTGGGTTTCGGGGATCGGCGAGCGAAACCTCGTGCGGATCCCGACCCACGGCCCGCGCCGTGGAGTGGACGTTGCCGCGCTCGACGCCGCGATCCGCCACGACCTGGCGGCCGGGCTGCGCCCAGCCGGGGTGATCGCCTCAGTAGGGGGAACGAGCGCCGGCGCGACGGATGACGTCGCCGGCGTCGCCGAGGTCGCGCACCGACACGGACTCTACACCCATGTGGATGCCGCATGGGCCGGATCGGCCATGATCTGCCCCGAGTTTCGCTCCCTGTGGGACGGCATCGACTTCGTCGACTCCGTTGTCTTGAATCCCCACAAGTGGCTCGGCGCCCAGTTCGACTGCAGCACGCACTATGTCAAGGACCCGGCGAGTCTGGTCCGCACCCTGGCGATTCACCCGGAGTATCTGAAGACGCACGGCAAGGGCGACCTCATCAACTACTCCGAGTGGCACGTGCCGCTGGGTCGTCGATTTCGCGCGCTCAAGCTCTGGTTCCTCCTGCGTGCCCACGGGCTCGCGGGCCTCCGGTCGATGATCCGCCAGCACGTCGCCTGGTCCACGACGGCCTGCGAGCGCCTGCGAACGGCTCCGGGGTTCGAGATCACGTCGGAGCCGGTGCTGTCCCTGTGGACCTTCCGACATGTACCGGCCGGCGTCGCGGACCTCGATGCGCACAACCTTGCACTCGTGACCGCCATCAATGACGATGGCCGCACCTATCTTACCCAGACTCGGGTCGATGGTCATCTCGTCATCCGATTTCAGGTGGGTCCGTTCGATACAACCGAGGCCGACGTGATGAAAGCGATGGACGTGATCGTGGAGGTCGCCGCGCGCCTGTAGTCCCGGGCAACGGCGGCGCCCGCGCCGGACCATTGGCTGAGCGGTGTCTGGTCCTCAGTTGTGGTGTTTGGTAGCTTCGCGCTTCGCGCTGCCGTCTGCCGTCTGCCGTCTGTGCCCTGACCCACCCAACATGCCGACGTCGTCCCTGATCTTCCTCCTCGTCCTGCTGTTCGCCATCAGCATGTTCGCGTACAGCGCGCAACGGCTGGTGCGCTACCTGCGCGTCGGCACCGGGGGCGACTGGCGACTGAACGACATTCCGACGCGGCTCAAGAACTTCCTCACGATCGGGATCGCCCAGACCAAGATCCTGCGGGACCCGGTGGCCGGACCGGTCCACGCCTTTGTGTTCTGGGGCTTTCTCGTCCTGCAGCTCGGCGCGCTGGAGATCATCCTCCAGGGACTCACCCCCGGTTTCACCTTTGGGGACGTGTTGCCGGCCCCCCTCTATGGCCTGTTCGTCCTGTCGCAGGAAGGGACCGCCGGCGCCGTGCTCCTCGCCGTCGGATTCCTGCTGTACCGCCGCATCGTGATCAAGCCGCGGAGACTACAAGGGGACAACGTGCACAGCGGTGATGCCATCTTCATCTTGAGCCTCATCGCCGGGTTGATGGTTACCCTGATCCTGGTCGCCGCCGGCGACCGGATCCTCGCCCCGCACCACCCCATGGCGCTCCAGCCCGTGTCCACCCCGGTCGCGCTGGCCCTCGGCTGGATGGGCCCCGGGGCGGCCCAGGTCATGCGTGACGTGTCGTGGTGGGCGCACGCACTGCTCATCTTCGCGTTCCTCAATTACCTGCCGTACTCGAAGCATCTCCACGTCATCGTCTCGTTGCCGAACACCTTCCTGTCCAACACGAGCGGGCCCGGCACCGTAGGCGTCATGAAGGCGATGGACCTCGAGCAGGAGACCGAGGTCTTCGGCGCGTCCGACGTGACACACCTGTCCTGGAAGAGTTTGCTCGATGGCTACGCCTGCACCGAGTGTGGACGCTGCACGTCGGTCTGTCCGGCGAACCTCACCGGCAAGGCGCTCTCGCCGCGGAAGATCGTCATCGACACGCGCCAGCGCCTGTGGGAAGTTGCACCCGCCATCGTGGGAGGTGCCGATGTCTTTGGCCAGCCCATGATCGGGACCGCGTCCGGCGACACCGCCGTGCTGGATCGCAAGCTCCTGGACAACTACATCACCGAGGAAGAACTGTGGGCGTGTACGTCGTGTCGCGCCTGCGTGCATGAGTGCCCCGTGTCCATTGACCAGCTTTCGATCATCAACGAGCTGCGCCGCAACCTCGTGCTGACCGAGTCCCGCTTTCCCGAGGAAGTATTGCCCGCCTTCGAGGGGATGGAACGGAACGGTTCGCCGTGGGCCTTCCAGCCTGCGGAGCGCGTCAAGTGGGCGGAGGGGATGGACATCCCGACGATGGCCGAGCTCTTCGAGCGGGGGGAGCGCCCCGACATCCTCTTCTGGGTGGGCTGCATGGGGTCGTTTGACGACCGGGCCAAGAAGACCACCGTCGCCTTCGCCCGCATCCTCCAGGCCGCCGGCATCCGGTTCGGCATCCTCGGGCAGGAAGAGACGTGCAACGGCGATCCTGCCCGACGCATGGGGAATGAATATCTGTATCAAATGCTGGCCAAGCAGGCCATCGAGACCCTGGACAAGTACGAGACGACCACCGTCGTGACGTCGTGCCCGCACTGCTTTCACCAGGTAGGCAATGAGTTTCCGCAGCTCGGCGGCAACTACGAGGTGATCCACCACTCCACCTACATCGAGCGACTGCTCGCCGATGGCCGCGTCCCACTCAAGACAGACGACGGAGAACGGCTGGTGGTGGCATACCACGACTCCTGCTACCTCGGACGGTACAACGAGGTCTACGAGGCCCCGCGTGAGACGCTGCGGCGCGCCCTTCCGGTCGTTCAGCTGGTCGAGGCCCCGCGCTCCCGCGACCGGGGACTCTGCTGCGGCGCCGGCGGCGGCCGCATGTGGATGGAGGAACGCGTCGGAGAACGCATCAACGTGGAGCGCAAGAAGGAGCTGCTGGCCACTGGGGCTGACGCGATCGCCGTCGCCTGTCCCTTCTGCATGACGATGCTTGGCGATGCGGGAAAGAAGCTCGAGTCCACGGTGCCGGTGTACGACATCGCCGAGGTCGTCGCCGACCGGCTGGCATGACCGCGCGGCACGGCGTTGGCCTGCTGTTGCTCCTCGTCGGGTGTGCGCGCGCGGAGCAACCGGCGAACGATACGGCCACCGTTGCCGCGACCGAGCCGGAGATCCTCACGGACGCGGACACGCTCGGCCGACAACCGGAGCCGCCCGTCTTCCAGCTCATCGGAACGGAGCCGTTCTGGGGACTACGCATTGACAGCAACGGGATGATCTTCACCACGCCAGTGGACACGGCCGGCGAGCAATTTCCCCCGTCGACACCGGTCCTCGTCGGCGACACCCTGCGGTGGAACTCCCTCGACAGCGCCGGGCACATGGTGGAGGCGATCGTGATCACCGCGCCCTGCTCCGACGGGATGTCCGACAAGCGCTGGTCGCATCGAGCGCGCCTCACCATCGGCGGCGACCTGTACGAGGGGTGCGCCGAGCGTCGAGCGCCGCGCCGTCAGTGAGGCGCTGACCACCCGCCGCTGTTGGGGCGATATGCGGGCGCCCAACGCAGGACGCGCACACGAATGGTGTGTCGCTGCTGGTCCAGGACATGCGGAACGTCCCACCCCTCGTCCACGATGATCCCTCGTGGGGCCAGGTCATCGACAAACGATTCGAAGGCGACACGACCGGGATCGGCGATGATCGCCGTCCCCGGGGGCGCGATGGTCGCGGAGAGGGCGTGGGCCACGAGCGGCGCGTACGGGCGTTCGTACAGCACATCAGCGGCGACGACCAGGTCGAAGCGGCCCAGGTCGCTCGGGAGCGCGCGCCAGTCCACCAGTCGCGTCGTGATGGTGACGCCCGTGTTGACCTGCACATTGTTCGCGGTGGTCGCGAGCGCGGCGTCGTAGTAATCCGTGGCAGTCACCCGATACCCGGCGACCGCGAGGGCGCACGCCACCAGCCCGGAGCCACACCCCAGCTCGAGCGCCGTGCGCCCGTCGCCGTGATGGCGCACCAACACGTCCGCGAGTACGCGCGACGACGGCCAGATGTCTGCCCAATACGGAAGGCGCTCATCCTCGGCAAACGCCGCCTCGTCGATGAGTGACTCCGCACTCCGCGGATGCACCAGGCGAAACGAATGGTCGCCGGCCGCAATCACGCTCTCCGTCAGGTCGAACACGCGCTTCGGACTAGAGGGCAAAGTGTGACGCCAGCTGCGCCTCTTCCCCGAGGAGGAGGGCCGTCAGGCGTTCACCAGGCGACGATGAGGGTCGATCTTCCGGTACCACCAACAGGGCGTTGGCGCGTGACATGGAGGTGAGGATCCCAGATCCCTGCGGACCGGTGAGTCGCGCGCCGAGGGCGCCGTCATCGCGGACGTGCACGACGGCGCGGAGAAAGTGGGTCAGTCGAGCCCCGATCTGCACCGGCTCCTCGAGGATCACCGGGGTCGGGCGGCGGAAGAGGCGGGTGTGACCGAGCATCCGCCGGATCACGGGGCGGACAAACAGTTCGAAGGTGACCATCGCCGAGACCGGGTTCCCCGGGAGGGCGATCCATGGCGTGCCGTGCAGCGTGCCAAATCCGATCGGTGCCCCGGGGCGCATGCGCACCTTCCAGAAGTCCAGGGTCGCTCCGAGCGAGGCGAGCACGGCCTTCGTGTAGTCGAACTCGCCGACCGACGCCCCAGCGGAAGTGACGATGAGGTCGGCGCCCGTGGTCCGGAGCAATAGCGCGCGCAGGTCGTCCGGGGTGTCGGCCGCGTTGCCGAGAACGCGGGGCACGCCACCGTTGGCGGCGACGAGCGCGGACAGTGTGTAGGAATTCGACGACACGATGCGCCGCCCGGCCAGTACCTCGTGGAACCGGTCGAGATCGACGAGTTCATCCCCGGAGCCGAGGATCGCCACCACCGGGCGGCGATGGACCTCCACGGCCGACATGCCTAACGATGCCAGGACGCCAACCTGTGCCGGGTGGATCGCCGTCCCGGTGGCGAGTACCTCGCTGCCGCCAACAAAGTCCTCGCCGCGCGGCCGGATGTTCTTTCTCGAGTCGCGCGCGTCACGAATGGTGACCTCCACCGTCCCAGCGTCGGTGTCTTCCACGCGGACCACGGTGTCCGCACCGTCGGGGAGCGGGGCGCCCGTCATGATGCGCGTGGCTTGCCCGGCCTGAACCTTCACGGTGGGGAACCCCCCGGCCGCCACGCTCTCCAGCACCTTGAGGCGAACGGGCGACGCCGCACTCGCACCGAGAATGTCCGCGGCGCGCACGGCGTACCCGTCCATCGCCGAGTTGTCCCAGTGGGGGAGGGTATACCCAGCCGCGACGGGTACCGCGAGCACCCGTCCGCAGCTGTCCAATAGCGGAACCCGCTCGACGGGCATCGGGGTGACGCCCGCCGTAACCCGCGCCACTGCTTCGGCAACAGTCAACATCAGCGCAACGCCGTGAGGCGGACAACGATCGCCTCATGGAGGGCGTCGATGTCGCGGGTTGGCACGGTGAAGTGATTGGCGAGGAGGGAGAAGAGCAGGGGCCGCCCTCCCGCCGTGGTCACGTAGCCCGAGAGGGACCGCACCATGTTCAACGTGCCGGTCTTGGCATGCACGTTGTTCGCCGCCGCCGTCCCACGCATGCGATTCCGCACCGTGCCGTCCACGCCCGCGATCGGCAGCGAACGATGGAACAGGGCAGAGTGCGGGCCGGTGCGCATCGCGTCGAGCACGCGGATGATCGTCTCCGGGCTCACCACGTTGTAGCGCGACAGGCCACTTCCGTCACGGACCACAAACCCGTCCGCGCGTGCCCCCCACGCCAGCAGTTGGTCGCGCACCACCCGGGCCCCGCTGTCCGCCGATCCCACGCCGGCCTTCGACCTGCCTAACGTCTTGAGGAGGATCTCTCCGATCTGGTTCTGCGACGGCTTCTCGAACGCCGGCAGGACCTCAGCCAGTTGTGGTGACACCCAGGAGAAGAGCGCCGTGCCCATCGGTTCCCGGCCAACCTGCGGTGTGGGGCGTTGTGTGGTGATCGGTCCCTCGACCGCAATCCCACGTTCACGAAGCGCGGTCGCGAAGGCTTCCAGGAAGGTGCGCGGGTTATCGCGGTGGCTCAGCTCGAGCGTGCTCGAGTCGCCTGCGGCGATCTCCCCACTGACGACGATCAGCGTCGCGTCTGCGGAATCGTGCTCCACGCGAAGCCGGCGCGCGCGCGGAATCGAATCCCCGCGCGCGACCGAACGGGCATCGAGTCGCACCCGTGGGAAGGTGGCGTTGGGGGCCACGCGCACGCGAGGGGCCGTCCCCGGCGCACTGCCCCAGACGCGCACCGCGAGGTACCCCTCGTTTAGGTACAGCTCGTCCACCCCGGCCGAGTAGGGAAAATCGGTGTCGTCCCACGACCAGCCAAATCCCCACGCGGCATCGGGGAAGGCGTCGCCGCCTGGCCGAAGGCCCTGGGTGATCCGCCGGATGCCACGCGCGGCCAGCGAGTCCGCCATCGCGCGGAGTGGGGCCATCGCATCCCGTGCCATCGCGTCGCTGATGCTGGGATCCCCCGTGCCAACCACCCGCAGTTGGCCACGAAGCTCGCCGTCAACGATCGGTCCGTCGGCGTACACCGTGGTGGAGAACCGAAAGTCGGGCCCGAGTTGTGTGAGTGCGACGGCTCCCGTCAGCAGTTTCTGGTTGGAGGCCGGCATGAACAACTTCCCGGCGTTGTGCGACAGGAGGGTATCGCCCTGGGTCGGGTCGACGACGAGGACGCCGAGCGACGCATTGGCGTATTTCGGCTCGCGCAACATCGAGTCGAGCGAAGCGCGGAGCACCCGCACGTCGCCGGCGGGGGCTGGGGCACCACCCGCCGGCGCGCGGCACCCGCCCAGCAGGAGTATGGCGGCAGCAGGAGCGCATCGCGCCACCCGGTGCCAGTTCAGTTCAAGTCGCATTCCCAAAGTTCCGTGCGGCGACCGCGCGAGACAAGGCCGCGCCACCGTTGCCTCATCCACCACCCATCAACGCCTCGGCGACATCGCCGAGTTGGTGCAACCACGCCGCGTCGGCGAAGCGAATCACCCGGCAGGGTGCGTCGTACGTGGCGTCATCGGTCACGATGGCCCGAAACAGCGGAGCGGAGGGATGCGTCACGTCAAAGAGTGGAGTTGGGTGCGCCGCGACACGAAAGACTTCGATGCGCGGGAGGTCCGACCCCTTGAATCCCTCGCACAGCACAAGATCGGCGTCCGCCATGTAGCGGGCCGCGATCTCGCGTGGACCGACTTCTTCGCTCCAGCGCGTCACCAGCGCGAACTTGTCCGGTGACACCATGGCGACCCGCTCGGCGTGGCCCTCGTGGTAATGCCGATAGGTGTCCGTGGTGGACGGATCGATGTTGAAGGTGTGCGACCCGTGCTTGATCGTCATCACGCGGTGTCCGCGCCGGTGCAGCTCGGCCGCGAGGCGCACCACCGTCGTGGTCTTGCCGCTATGCTTGCGTCCGACGATGGTCAGCAGTGGTGGCATGGTGCTCCGCCAGTCGAAGTTCCTCGGGGGTGTTCACGTTCGAGAAGATGCGCTCGGGGTCCCCATGCCGCGCCACCTCATCCGGTGCCAGGCGCGCAACGCGGACCAGGTCGAGGAACCCGATCACGCGTCGGTCACCCTCCGCAAGCCGCTGCTCGATCGCCGGGATGCAGGCGGGTCCATACCAGGCACACAGCGGCTCCACACCTCGCCGTGAGCCGCTCTCGGGCAGGACCGCGTCGTGGCCAGCACTTGCCGCGCGCAGTTGCTTCACCAGTGACGCTGGCACAAACGGCATGTCCCACGCGATGACAATCACCGGTTGCCTGGCGTGGACGAGTCCGGCGTGGATGCCGCCGAGGCTCCCCTGGTCGATGAGCAGGTCTCCAGCGACGCGCACATCGGGAAGCCACGCCGCTGCGTCGGGGGTATTGGCCACCAGTAGCAGGTCATCACAGGTCGTTCGGAGCACCTCCGCGACCCGATCGATGATGCGCCGTGCCCCCACATGCTCGAGTCCCTTGGGCTGGCCCGCGTACCGCGTGGCGTGTCCGCCGGCCAGGATGACTCCCGTGCACGCGGACATTGCCTAACGGGCGAACCAGTGCTGCGGGGCACCACTCACGGCGCGCCCCACGAGCATCATGCCGGCTGCCTCAGCCACCTGGACGGCGATGGTGGATGGCACCGACGGCGTCGCCACGCAGGCAATCGACGCGCGGGCGGCTTTGTACGCGAGTTCGCCGGAAATGCGTCCGGTCACCAGGAGTACCAGCCCCGCCGGATCACGTCCATCCTGTACCGCGGCGCCAAGCACCTTGTCGACGGCGTTGTGGCGCCCAATGTCCTCGGCGTGGTGGAACAGCTGCGCCCCGTCGGACAGCGCGGCGGCGTGGATCCCACCCGTGTCCTTGTAGCGTTCGCCGCGGGCGAACAACTCCTTGAACAGGGCGCGCATCGTCGGGAGGTCGATCGCCGGTCGCGGGCCTGTCGACTGCCGCCGTACCTCCGCGAGCGATCCCAGGAAGGCCGTGACGGAGCCGCACCCACTCGCCAGCACGCGGCGCCGCGGTTGCGCGTTGACGGCCTCCACACGTTCCGGCGACAGGTCAACCCAGAATCCCAACTCCTTCGTGCAGGGCCGCATGGCGACAATGTCGCGCGGGCTGTCGATATAGCCCTCACTGTACAGCCACCCCACCACCAGGTCGTCGAGTTGGTCGGGCGTGCACATCCACGTGACCAGCGGCGTCCCGTTGACCTCGAGCCAGACGGGCGTCTCCTCTACGGCCTCGTGGCTGTTGGCTGCACTCATCCGTCGTAGGTGGCGCTGAGCGACTCATCCTCCGCCAGGTGCACCCTGGTGACCCGGACGGCTCCGCCGAGTGCCACCTGCACACGCTCGAAGATGAATCGCGCGAGGTTTTCTCCCGTGGGGACCAGCTGGCCGTCGGCGAACTCCGGGACGTCGACGTTGATGTTGCGGTGATCGAATCGCCCCCTGACCTCGGCCGCAAGGACGGCGTCCAGCTGCCCCAGGTCAACCACCATCCCCGTCACCGCGTCGATCTCGCCCGTGACCGTGACATCGCACGTGTAGGAGTGACCGTGGTAATGTGGGTGCGCGCAGGCCCCGAACACGGCGACGTTGCGCGCCTCATCCCAGTCAGGGCGTCGGTAGCGATGTGCCGCGGCAAACCGCACGCGGCGCGTGAGCGAGGCGTGCGGCATGCCTAACGCCCGTAGCTGTACGTCATGCCGAGGTTCAGGCCGAGGTTGCGCTTCCAGTAATTCCGCGACGTGCCCGGCTCCAGGACAGGGTCGTCGGCGCCCGTCTTGATGAAGTAGGTCTCGGGATAGCGGATGCGGTAGAAGTAGTTCGTCGCTTCCAGTCGCATGTGCCACTGGCCTGCCGTGGCGATCTTCACCCCCGGGCGCACCGTGAACAGGAAGGGGTACCCGAACTGGTACCCACCCACGTCCTGCTTCTCGAATCCCGCCCCAAGTCCGGCGCCCGCGCCGAAAAAGGGGACGATGCCCCGATAACTCTTGAAGCCGGTGAGGTTCAGCGAGAAGCCGACGTCGGCCAGGAGGAGCGGAACCGCGTGATCCGCGTCCTGGACGCGGTTCACCTTCTCGAGCTTGGGGTCGATCACCGTGCGGTCGGACAGGACGCCGGCCATCCGCGCCGTGAAGTAGGCCGGTCCCCCCAGGCGGAGTTCGTAGTGGGCGCCGATCATCGGGCCGTTGCGTGGGGCCACGCGGGCCGGGTCGACGGCCGCGCGGAACTGGCCCCCGAAGACAGTGATTTCCTGCCGCCATTCCAGGTCCCGGTAGGGCGAGCGTCGCGGCTCATGCCCCACCTGGGCGGCAACCGAGGACGCCGCGAGGAGACTACCGATAGCAAGCAACGCGGGACGACGCACAACGATCATGGGAACACTCACGAGATCAGTCGCAGGTCGCGACCGGTCATCTCTACGGGTTGGTCGATGCCCAGCATCGAAAGGACGGTCGGGCCCACATCACACAGGGCACCGCCAGAACGCAGGGGGCGGTCGCCCGCCGGGTCGAGCACCACAAACGGTACCGGATTCGTCGTGTGGGCGGTGTGCGGGCCCCCCGTCGCCGGATCGATCATCAACTCGCAATTGCCGTGGTCTGCCGTGATCATCAGGCGCGCACCTGCGGCCTCGGCGGCACGCACAACCCGACCCAGGCACGCGTCCACGCACTCCAACGCCCGGATGACGGCCGGGAGCGATCCCGTGTGGCCCACCATGTCGGCGTTGGCATAGTTGCATAAGGTGAAGTGGTGATCGCCGCGGGCGATCGCCTCGCACAGGACGTCCGTCACGCCCGCGGCCGACATCTCCGGCTGCAGGTCATAGGTCGGTACCTTCGGGCTCGGGACCAGGTTCCGTTCCTCGCCCGCAAACGGCGTCTCGATCCCGCCGTTGAAGAAGTAGGTCACATGCGGGTACTTCTCGGTTTCCGCCGTACGGAACATCGCGAGACCGTGCTCGGCGACGACCTCGGCCACGATGCGCGCCATGCTGAACGGTGCGAACGCGACCGGGAACGAAAACCGCTCGTCGTACGACGTCATCGTGGCGAGGGACACGTGGGGCCGGTCACTGACGTCGAACCCATCGAAGGCCGGATCGGTCAGGGCGCGCACGATCTGCCGCATCCGGTCCGATCGATAGTTGAACGTGATGACCGCGTCACCCTCGCGCATGGGAGCCACCGGCTGGCCGTCCTGCGTCACGACCACGGGCGAGATGAACTCGTCCGTCACGCCGGCGTCGTACGATGCACGTACGGCTGCGATCGGATCGGTCACCGACGGGCCGCGGCCGCGGACCGCCGCATCGTACCAGCGGATCACGCGTTCCCACCGGTTGTCGCGGTCCATGCCGAAGTACCGGCCGCCTAACGATGCGATGACCACGCGCCCGCCCGCCCGGCGCAAGGTTTCTTCCAGGTAGCCAAGCCCCGACGTCGGCAGCGTGTCGCGTCCGTCCATCAGGCAGTGCAGGGCGATGCGCGGCACCCCGGCGCGGTGTGCGAGGTCCATGAGCGCAAACAGGTGACGGTCCAGCGCATGGACGCCGCCGTCCCCAAGCAGCCCCATCAGGTGCAACGTCCCGCCGGTCGACTTTACCCGGGCACACGCGTCGGTGAACGCGGGTCGCGTGAAGAACGACCCGTCCTCAATGGCCTCGTCGATGCGCACGAGGTCCTGTTTCACCACGCGACCGGCGCCAAGGTTCAAGTGACCGACTTCACTGTTTCCCATCTGGCCGGCCGGCAGGCCGACGGCCTTTCCCGACGCCTCCAACAGGGTTCGCGGGGCCCTGGCCCAGAGCTGCTTCCACACGGGCATCCGGGCGAGGGCGACCGCATTGGCCTCATCAGCCGTGCGGTGGCCAAAGCCATCAACAACCACAAGAACGACCGGTCGCTGCGAACTCGCCATGTCGGGACGGAGGGAAGGGAGGGACGGGAATGTAACCGGCCCACCGGAGGGTGGTCGGGGAACATCGCTCCCCCTCGGGGGGTCGCAGTGCCGGCGGGGTGGCGGAGGGGGGCCAATCGGGTACCTTTCCGTCCCCGGGGGGATGACGCAGGAGTGATTCCCTCCTTCCATCGTGACGCGTTCATACCCGACGCGTCGTCCCATGTCACCCCGGCGACTTGGGCCAGTGTCCCGTGTCACCGCACGCCGCCCCTCCTGTCCCCAGACTCCCGGGATGAACCGCTCTCACCTCACGCTCCTCGCGGCTGCCTCGCTCCTGTTTGGAGCGGGACTCGGCGCGCAGGTGGGTGATCGTCCCGACGCGGCCACAGATTCCTTGCGGGGGCGGTCCGGCAAACTCCTCGCGCGTCAGGTCGGTGGCACGCGGGGAGGGCCCATCCGTATCCTGCAGGAGCTCTTCGGTGACAGCGCCGCGAGCCGCCACGGGATCTATCGGGCGGAGCTGTCCGGCGGACCGCTGAGCTTCATCAACCTCCTCCCTTTCGGTGCCAAGAATCGCGGCCGGGTCGGTCGGTACCTGGTGGGCACGTGGCCGCGGGAGGGCCGTGGGAATCCGGACCTCCCGGATGGGTTCATCGAAGTCACCCCGGACAATCAGGACACGCAGCTGTCCGAGCATTTCCGCCTGCGAGACTTCCTGACACACGATCAAGCCAATGTCTGGCCCAAGTACGTCGTTGTGCGCGAGCCGCTGCTGGACAAGCTCGAGCTTGTGATCGCGGACTTGAACGCGCAAGGGATTCGCGTGGGTGGCCTCAAGGTGCTGTCGGGGTTTCGCACACCGCAGTACAACGCGCGCGGGGTGGGGAGAGGTGGGCGGGCGAAGGACAGCCGACACCAGTACGGTGATGCCGCGGATGTTTTTGTGGATGACAACGGTGATGGACGCCAGGACGACCTCAACGGCGACGGTCGGAGCGACAGCCGGGACATTCGCATTCTCATCGAGAGCGTGAATCGGGTGGAGCGGGCGCACCCGGAGCTTTCTGGTGGACTCGGCCTCTATCGCAGCACGTCAAACCACGGCGGTTTCGTTCATGTGGACGCGCGTGGGGCCGCGGTGCGCTGGGGATTCAGCTGATGGCGCGCGAGCGCTCGCGCCTGGCACCTGCGCTGTTCTTCGGCGCACTGGCCGTTGCCTCCGTCACGATCCTCTCGCAGGCTGATGCGGCACTCGGCCCGTCGCGCCGCACGCTGGCCCGTCCCTTTCCGGCCGCGCGCGCGGCATGGAGTGCGACCGGCCGAAGTCGGGCCGTCCGCATGCTCACTTCGTTGCCCGCCCTTCCGGTCGAGGTGCCCCTCGAGTTCATCCACGCACCCGTCGGGCTGCGATACGAATGGGTGCCGGTCGGCTCGATGGCGGGGGTTGAGGTACCGCGACCACTGTCTGGCACGCTCATCGCTCCGTCACGGCCGGGATTCTACCGTCTCGCGATCGAGCGCGATGGCCAGCGTCAGGTCATCGATAGTGTGACCCTTGGCGTCATGAAGCCCCTCGCCGAGAAGCGTGGGGCGTCGATTAATGGATATCGAATCGGCTTCTTTCGCGGGGAACGTCGGGGGGGGCAGGGAGTGCCCGACGGATTGCTCGAAGTCCGCGAACACGAGGTCGACCTCCCGGTTTCCGAGCACTTCGCGCTGGGCGATTTTCTCACCCATGACCAACAGACCACTTGGCCTCGGTATGTCGCGATCGACCCGCGACTGTTGGACAAGTTGGAGTTGGTGTTCGAGGAGATCGCGCGTCTTCGCGGCAGCTCCGACGCCTCGCGAGTCGCCGTCGACCTCCATTCCGGGTTTCGTACACCGTTGCACAACCAGCGCGTGCCGCGTGCGGCGAGCGACAGTCGCCACCAGTACGGCGATGCGGCGGATATCGCCGTGGATGCCAACGGGGACGGCCGCGTGACCTGGCTCGATGTGACCCTCATCGCCCGCGCGGTCGATGCCGTCGAGCGGGCCCACCCGGAGCTGGCCGGCGGGCTCGGGCAGTATTCGCAGGGGTCGCCGTATGCGCACATCGACGTGCGCGGGACGCGCGTGCGCTGGCGCGGCTGATCGTCACGGCCGTAACCCCCGGTGCCGTCGATCCGTAGGGGTCACGACGCACCACTCTCCCCTCCCGGCCTCGGGCAACTCATGGCACTCTCTCCGCACCTCCGCGATCGCCTCCTGCGGCAGCTCGATACGCTCACCGATGAAAAGGCGTATCAGTTGCTCGACTACGTGGAGTTTGTCGCGTCGCGCCACGGGACCAAGGAGTCTTCCTCGGTCGGATCGTTGTTCTCCAGGTTCACGGAAGGAGTGGAGGACACCCTTCGCGCCGGAAAGGTCTCCGCCACGGCGATCTCGGAGACCATGGGGCTGCTCAACAAGGCCGTGGGGGTGCTCAACGGGGTGGCCGCCGCCGGAAAGTCCGTTGCGAGCGACATTGTGTCCGTTGCTACCAGCGCGACCAAGCCGGCCAACGCGGACAGTGCCGATCCTCCGGCCTCGCCAGAGACACCGCCCAGCGGAGGGGCGCCCGCTTGAGGTGAGGTCGTGGCCAGCCTAGCTTTCGCTATGGCAACCTCATCTCGTTCTTCCGACCGGCCCGCGAGCCCACCCCAGGTGGACCGCGGGCTTTTGCATGGCGGGACCAATGGCGCGCCTCCCGCGCCGTCGACCCGCATTCGTGTGGACGCAGCGCTCACCTTCGATGATGTGCTGCTCACGCCGCGCCACTCGCTGACGCATCCGAAGGAGGTGGAGACCTCCTCGTGGTTCACGCGCGGGATCCCCCTGAATGTGCCACTCGTCTCCGCGGCCATGGATACCGTCACCGAGTCGGAGATGGCCATTGCGATGGCGCGCGCCGGTGGGATCGGGGTGATTCACCGGAACATGTCGATCGATCGACAGGCTGCGGAGGTCGACCGGGTGAAACGCTCGGAGAGTGGGATGATCCTCAATCCCATTACGCTGTCGCCGGACGCCCTCTTGCGTGAGGCCGTCGCGCTCATGCAGCGGTTCCGCATTTCGGGGGTCCCGATCGTTGACGCGTCCGGGCGGCTCGTCGGGATCATCACCAATCGCGACCTGCAGTTCGAGCGCAACCTGCAGCAGCCGATTCGCGAGGTCATGACGTCGAAGGACCTGGTCACGGCACCCGAGGGCACCACCCTCGATGACGCCGAGCGGATCCTGGCGGATCATCGCATCGAGAAGCTACCGGTGGTGGATGGGGAATATCGCCTGCGCGGCCTGATTACGGTGAAGGACATCCACAAGCGCAAGCAGTATCCCGGTGCAAACAAGGACGAACATGGGCGGCTGCGCTGCGCGGCCGCGTTAGGCGCCGGCGGGGACGTGCTCGATCGTGCGCGGGCCCTCGTGGATGCCGGGGTCGATGTGTTGGTGATCGACACGGCGCACGGACACTCCGAGGGCGTGTTACAGGCGACGTCGCGGGTGCGCGAGGCCCTGCCGGACATTCAGCTGGTCGTCGGGAATGTGGCCACACGCGCCGGGGCCGCGGCCCTGGTGAGCCGGGGGGTGGATGCCGTGAAGGTCGGGGTCGGTCCCGGCTCGATTTGTACCACGCGAGTGGTCACCGGTGTCGGTGTCCCGCAACTCACCGCGATCATGGACGCGGTGGAAGGGGCGGATGGTGTTCCCATCATTGCCGACGGCGGGATCAAGTACTCGGGAGACATCGTGAAGGCGCTTGCCGCCGGCGCGTCGTGCGTCATGATGGGATCGATGCTCGCCGGGACTGAGGAGTCGCCGGGCGAGTCGTTCCTCCTCGAAGGACGCCGGTTCAAGATGATCCGCGGCATGGGCTCGATCTCCGCGATGCAGGACGGGTCCGCCGACCGCTACTTTCAGGACGGCGAGTTGTCTCCGCGCAAGCTGGTCCCCGAGGGCATCGAGGGGCGCGTGCCGTACAAGGGTCCGGTGGGCGACGTGCTCTTCCAGATGGTTGGCGGGCTGCGCAGTGGGATGGGGTACGTCGGTTGCGGCTCCATCACGTCACTCCGGACCGAGGCAGAATTCGTCCGTATCACCAGTGCGGGGCTACGCGAGTCGCATCCGCATGACGTGACGATTACACGCGAGGCCCCGAACTACAGCGTGTAGGGGCGTTCCACGTTCGCGGGTCGCACACGAGGCGTCGCACTCGCCCCTTCCGTCTTGACATGTCAGCGGGGAGCGGGTGACCTTGCCCGCCCCGTTCTACGCCTGCCGGGCCCCCGTCGGCCCATCGTCCTCGTCTGCGTCGGAGTGCCCCATGGGACTGTGGTCCAAGAAGAATCTTGAACACCTGATGCGTGAGTCGGAGGGCACGGGCGACACCGTGAACCTCAAGCGCACGCTCGGCGCGATGAACCTCACCCTGCTTGGGATCGGGGCGATCATCGGCGCCGGCATCTTCGTGCTCACGGGGACGGCGGCCGCGCAATATGCCGGACCCGCGATCGTGTTGTCCTTCGTGCTCGCCGGGTTCGGGTGTCTCTTCGCCGGGCTCTGCTACGCCGAGTTTGCCTCGATGATCCCGATCGCCGGGAGCGCGTATACGTATGGCTACGCCACGCTCGGGGAACTCGTCGCCTGGATCATCGGGTGGGACCTGATCCTCGAGTACCTGTTCGCCGCGTCCACGGTGGCGGTCGGCTGGTCGGCGAACGTGGTGGCGTTCCTCAAGGACTTCGCGGGGATCGAGCTGCCGGCCGCGCTTACCTCCGCACCCCTCGTGGCGGACAAGGCCACCGGGGCCATCACCGCCACGGGTGCCATCATCAACCTGCCGGCTGTCCTGCTGATCGGGGTGTTGACGACGATGTTGGTCATCGGGATTCAGGAGTCCGCCCGTCTCAACAACCTGATCGTCTTCATCAAGGTCGCCATCGTCTTTCTGGTGATCGGGTTCGGCTTCATGTACGTGACCCCCTCGAACTGGGTCCCCTTCATCCCGGAAAACACCGGGACGTTCGGCGAGTACGGGTGGTCGGGGATCGTCCGGGCCTCCGGGGTGATCTTCTTTGCCTACATCGGCTTTGACGCCGTCTCAACCGCGGCGCAGGAGGCCAAGAACCCCCAGCGCGACCTGCCCATCGGCATCCTGGCTTCGCTCGCGGTCTGCACGGTGCTCTACATCTTGATGGCGCTCGTGATGACGGGTGTGGCGCATTACTCCGAACTCAACGTGGCCAATCCGGTCTACGTCGCCATCGCGAAGGCTGGACCGGCACTCGCCTGGCTCAAGGCGCTGGTGGGCATCGGAACCATCGCCGGACTTGCGTCGGTGGTCCTGGTCATGTTGCTCGGGCAGCCGCGGATCTTCCTCGCGATGTCCAGGGACGGGCTCTTGCCCCCCATCTTCGGGCGCGTCCACCCGAAATTCCAGACCCCGTATCTCGCCACCATCATCACGGGGGTGATCGCCGGGCTTATTGCCGGGGCCTTCCCCATCGACATCCTTGGCGAATTGGTCTCCATCGGCACCCTGCTCGCGTTCGTCATCGTGAGCGCCGGGGTCCTCGTCCTTCGATATCGCTCACCCAACCTGCACCGGCCGTTCCGCACCCCCTTTGTCCCGGTGGTCCCGGTCCTGGCCATCCTCATCTGCGGGTACATGATGTCAGGGCTTCCGGGCGACACCTGGCTCCGGTTGCTCATCTGGCTGATCCTCGGCCTGGGAATCTACTTCTTCTATGGTCGCCATCACTCCAAGGTGGCCCGCGAGGAGCGAGAGGCCCGATAGCCCTCCCGTAGCGGTTATCTTCCGAGCGGCGTCCTGTCCGGGGCGCCGCTTCGCTTTTCCATCCCCCGTGCCCGTCCAGAACCTCCTTAGCGTACCCACGGACCGCGCCACCGCCGCCACACGCGTCCTGGGCGCGCTTGCCGGTGCACGCCGTGTCGGGGTCACCACGCACATCAACGCCGATGGCGATGCCTGCGGCTCGGTCGCGGCCCTCTGTCGCCTGCTCCGGCAGCAGGGCTTCCTCCCGAGGGTGATCAACCCCACGCCGTGGCCAGGCATCTTCGAGTACCTCCTCGACGCCGAGATCGACGATGCATCCCGCCTGGGCCCCCGCGGATTGCGCGACCTCGATGCCCTCGTCGTCCTCGATGTCTCCGACATGTCGCGCCTCGGGCAGCTTGCCGACACGGCGCGCAAGATGACCATCCCTCGGATCGTCATTGATCATCACGTGCCGACGGACGAGCCGGCCGGGGAGCTGCTCATGGACGACCCGAAGGCCTGCGCGACGGGAGAGCTCATCTACGATTACGCCACCACGCACGGCCTCGAGGTCACGCCGCAGATCGCCGAGGCGCTCTACACGGCCATTCTCACCGATACTGGGGGCTTCCGGTACGCCAACACGTCGCCGCGCTGTCATGCCATCGCTGCTGCGCTGCTGAGCAATGGTGTGGATCCGGAGACGATGTACCGGCGCATCTACGGGTCGGTGTCGCCGGGGCGCATCTTCCTCCTGCGTGATGCCCTGCATTCCATTGGACATGACGCGGAGCACGGCATTTCGTGGATCTCCGTGACCGCGGACGCGCTCGAGCGCTACGACGTCAGCCCGGAGGACCTCGATGGGATCGTGGAGCACCCCCGGTCCATCGTCGGCACCAGGCTCGCGCTGTTTTTCCGCGACCTCGGTTACGGCAAGGTCAAGGTGTCCTTTCGCAGTACGGGTGACGTGGATGTGAACCGCTTCGCCCGCGACTTCGGTGGTGGCGGGCACGCCAAGGCGTCGGGTGCCCTCATCCCGGGATCGTTGGACCAGGTGCGCGACCGCGTCGTCGGCGCGGCCCGCGAGTACATCGGCGCTGTCGCGTCGTCCTGACCCTGCTTGCCGGCCGACCGGCACCCCTGCTTCCTCCAACGGCTGTTCCGTGTCCACACTCCAACAACGCATTGCAACTGCCCTCGCGTCGGTCTCCCACCCGCGGGCCCCGACCTCCCTGCTCGAGGACCAGGTCGTGCGCGACGTGGGCGTGACCCTCGATGGCAAGGTGCGGCTCACCGTCGTGATTGGCGCCAGCGACGATCCCACCCTGGTGCGGGACGTGCGCCGCGCCGTCGAGGCCGTGGAGGGGGTGACGGACGTGCGCATCGACGTGCGGGATCCGGCCGAGTTCCAGCGAGCAGCGCCGCCGCCGGCGCCCGCTGCGCGGCCGGCCGCGAGGGCCCTCCCCGTCATGGATGACCGCCCGGCCGCCACGCCGCGCGGGAGTGTCCCGCCGCCGGTGGCCTACCCCCACCTGGGCCACGTGATTGCCGTGTCATCCGGCAAGGGCGGTGTAGGCAAGTCGACCCTCTCGGTCAACCTCGCCGTCGCGCTCGCCCAGCGGGGGTGGCGCGTGGGGATCATGGACGCCGACGTCTACGGCCCCAACCTCCCCCTGATGCTCGGCGTCAACGCCGCGCCCCCGGTGGTCAACGAGAAGATCCAGCCCCTTGAGGCCCATGGGGTGAAGGTCATGTCCCTGGGGTTCCTCATCGAGCGGGAGCAACCGGCGATCTGGCGCGGGCCCATCGTGATGAAGATCGTCACGCAGTTCCTGCGCGACGTCAATTGGGGCGAACTCGATGCCTTTCTGGTCGACATGCCCCCCGGGACCGGGGACGCGCAGCTCTCGCTCGTCCAGGCCACCAACGTCCGCGGCGCCCTGATTGTCACCACCCCGCAGCAGGTGGCGACCGGTGATGCGTTGCGCGGCGCGATGATGTTCAATCGCGTGAACGTCCCCGTGCTTGGCATCATCGAGAACATGAGCTGGTTCGAGTGCCCGCACTGCGGAAAGCCCACGGCCCTCTTCGGGAGCGGGGGCGGGAAGGCCCTCGCCGAGGAGTTGCAGCTCGACCTGCTGGGCCAGGTGCCGCTGTACCCGCGGATCGTCGAGGGCGGCGACACGGGTCGACCCATCGTGGTGGCGGATCCCGAGTCGCCGGCCGCGCGGGCCATTGCCGACATCGCTGCGCGCGTGCAGGATCTCCTCGGTCCCGCCCGATCCCGCTGACGCATGGCCCCCCTGATCACCCTCCTCACCGACTTCGGCACCGCCGATGGCTATGTGGCGGAGATCAAGGGGGTGTTGTACTCGCTGGCGCCCGGGGCGACCATCGTGGACTTGTCGCATGAAATCCCGGCGCATGACACGGAGCTCGCGCGGCTCACGGTCGCGCGGTACTGGCGCCGTTTTCCTGCACGCACGGTCCACCTGATCATCGTGGACCCCGGGGTGGGCACGAGCCGGGCGGCGCTCGCGGTGCAGAGCGACGGGCGCTTCCTCGTCGGGCCGGACAACGGCGTGTTATCCCCGGCCTTGCTCCTCGGGGACGCGGCGGTGGTGACCCTGCCGATCAGTCCCTCGGCGTCGCGGACCTTCCAGGGGCGCGATGTGTTCGCCCCGGCGGCGGCGGCCCTCGCGAACGGGGCGACCCTGGCGTCGTTAGGCGAGCCGCACGATGCGCCCGTCGTCCGCCGGACCCGCGAGGCGATCAAGCGGGACGACGGCGCCATCCTCGGGGAAGTCATCGCCATCGACCGCTTCGGCAACGCCATCACTAACCTGATCGGGGTGCGGAGTGGCGTGGTGGCCGCGGCGGGCCGCCCGGTGCCGGTGCGGGCGACTTATGCGGACGTGGCGTCCGGCAGTCCGGTCGCCCTCGTCGGGTCCAGCGGGCTGCTGGAGGTGGCGGTGCGCGACGGCAGTGCCGCGGGAGCGCTGGGGCTGCAACGCGGCGCTGTCGTCGTCTGGTATCGCGGCTAGTGCGCGGCTGTTGAGCTGGCGGCCGGGCGTCGCCGCGCCGCGGCCACGCCGGACACGGGAGTCGGGGTTTGCCAGCCGACTTCTTCGGCGGCCGGGAGCTGGGTCGCCACTGCGGCGTCCCTCCGCGTGCCCCCGCGCGAAAGGATCGCGGCGCCAAAGCCCGCCGTCGCCGCCACAAAGGTGGCCAGCAGCGCGAGGACCCTGAGCACCACACCGACCACGGCCACCGATCCCGTGGCGGCGGCGAGGACCCAGAGGCCCATGTAGAGCGCCGTTCCGATGATCACCCCGCGCAGCGCGCCACCCTTGTCGCTGAGCCGGCGTCCCCCACGGTGCCCGATCCCCTCGCCCGTCACGCGAGCCGCGGCAACAAACCCGAGGGCCAGCAGCCCCGCCACGACGAGTACCAGGGCGACGACAGCAAAGGGGATCAACAGGATCCCGATGACTGTCACCGCGAGCCCAACCACCACGAGCAGGATCGCCGGCAAGACCCCGAGGTGCCCGATCAGCCCGGTCAGGAAGGAACGCCAGAACGACTGCGCGAGCACGTCCGCGACGCCATCGAGGTAGGGACTGGCGAACACGAGCACGCCAAGCCCGATGAGCATCATCACCGTGAACCACCCGAGCGCGAGCTCGAGGGGCGTACGCTTGGCCGCGGGGGGCGAGTCCGGGGTGGAGAACAGTGCCCTGAGGGAGGCGCCGAAAGTCCCGGTGAGCGCCCGGGACTGCCCACCGACGGCGCCCTCATTCCGGACCTCTCCAAAAGCGGCGATCGCGTCCCCCGTGACCTCCCCTCCCGGGAGTACGATCACGTCGCCAGCGATCGCGATCGCGGATCCATCGACCTGACCGGCGACGGTGAGGTCACCGCCGGCCACCACGATCGGACCACGCTCGGTTGTGCCAGCGGGCACCGTGCGGCCACCGATCACGATCGAGTCGCGCTGCGTGGCGCTGCCCTGCGCGGCGCTGATGGCAAACGGGCAGAGTGCGGCCACGAGGGTGGCCGTCATCCAGAGGGAGCGACGCACGGTCAGTCCCTCCGCCGATTCGCCGTCGCGATTCCCTTGACTGCGGCAGCCACCCCGAAGACGCCCAGGACTGCGGCCCCGGCGGCAGCCGCCAGGACGACGGGCCCCCCACGTTGCAGGCTGTCGCCCACCCCTGCGCCCAGCAGGGAGGTTGTGGCCTCGATGACCGACGCCGCGAGGCCCGTCCGCGCGCGCTGCAGGCTGTAGCTCCCAACGAAAAGGACCGCGTCGGCGCGCTGGCCAACCCACACCAGCCCGGCCGTCACTCCTGCCGCGGCCGTCGCACCCAGCCCGCCCATGACCACGCGGCCAGCCGAACTCTCAGGGATCAAGCGACCCAGGAAGTCCCGGGCGGCCACATGCCATGGCTGGTAGACCTCGACCCGCGCCATCAGGCGATCCGCGAAGAGCGGGGCCGGCCGGAAGTGCGGCAATGCCTCCAGCTTGGCGACGACCCGGGACAACCCGTCCAGGGCGTCCCGGCACTCGGCGCAGGCCTCGAGGTGCAGCCGAAGGGGCGCCATGCCAAACCCCTCCTCGTTGTCGAGGAGCAGGTCGATTTCTTCGGGGAGAAGGTGTCGGTTCACATGGCCTCCAAGCGGGTCTACGACCGGGGTTTGGCAGAGGTTTCAGGCACGGGTGTCTTCCAGTGCTTCGCGGAGCTGGTGACGTGCCCTGTGGATGTAGGTCTTGACCGTCCCCAGGGGGAGGTCGAGTGTGGCCGCGATCTCCTCGTACGATCGCCCTTCCACGTGTCGGAGCATGATGCAGGCCCGGTATTCGGGTCGGAGGGCGGCGATGGCCCGTTCGATGGCCCCGCCGATCTCCTTGGCCTCCATCTCCTCCAGTGCGGTTTCCTGTTGCGCCGCGATCTCGATCTGGGTCGCCTCGATCTCGGCCGCGGTCGACGCATGGGGGGACCCGTCCATGCTCACCGTATCGATCTGGCGGCGGCGCAGGTGGTCGATGGCGACATTGTTCGCGATCTTGAACAGCCACGAGGACAGCTTGAACTCCGGCCGGTATCGATCGATGTGGTTCAGGACCTTGATGAACGAGTCCTGCGCCAGGTCTTCCGCGGTCTCGCGATCACGGACCATGCGGTAGATCAGCGAGAAGACCGGCCGTTCGTATCGGCGGACCAACTCGCGATACGCCGCCTCTCTCCCCTCCTGTGCGAGCGAGACGAGGTCAGCGTCCGGGAGGTTCCTGAGATCGAGGGCGGGGGAGGGTGCCATGCCGAGGCGTGGCGCCGGCGCTGGGAACCGTCTCCCATGCCTGCGAGGTTGGGAAGGTAAGGAACCGGTTCCCGAGGGTCTAGCGTACGCTTGCTCCGGGAAGCCGACCGATCCAGTTTTCGCCACCGATGACACTGACCGACCACGATGCGGTCGAGGTGCGTGCAGCCGCCGCTGGTGGAGCGGTCAAGCGCGACTATGTCCGCCGCATCTTTTCGGAGATCGCTCCCTCCTACGATCTCCTGAATCACCTGCTGAGCTTCAACATCGATCGGCGCTGGCGCGCCCGAGCGCTGGAGGCGCTGGGCTGGTCGCGGGAGCCGACGGGGACGTACCTCGACGTCTGCGCCGGCACCCTGGATGTGTCGGCTCAGCTGCACGCCACTCCGGGATTTCGCGGCCGCGTGGTCGCGGCCGACTTCGCGGAGCCCATGCTGAGGGCCGGGAGGCGCAAAGCGGCGGGGGTGCCGATCAACCCGGTGGTTGCCGATGCTCTCGCCCTCCCTCTGGACGACGGCTCGGTGGATGGTGCGATTGTCGCATTCGGCATCCGCAATGTCGCCAGCCTTGATGCCTGCCTGCAGGAGGTCGCCCGCGTGCTGCGCCCCGGGGCCCGGTTCGTCATCCTGGAATTCTCGACGCCCTCATCACGACTGGTCCGCGGCTTCTATCACCTGTATTTCCACCACGTCCTGCCCCTGGTCGGTCGGTTGGTGAGCGGTCACCGGACCGCGTACACCTACCTGCCGGAATCGGTGAAGCATTTCCCCGTTGGGGATGACCTCGGCCGCCGCATGCGAGAGGCGGGGTTTTCCCGGGTCTCCTGGCAGCCCCTCACCTTCGGGATTGCCGCCATTCATGTGGGCGAGCAATCGTCCGCCCTTTGACCTCCTGAGCCGTCGCCCTCGTGGCCTTTCCTGACCTTCCGTCCTTTATTGCGGCCCTCGATGCCGCCGGCGAACTCGTGCGCATCACCGAGCCGGTGCGGGCCCGGCTCGAGATCTGCGAGATCACCGATCGCGTCAGCAAGATGCCCGGGGGCGGCAAGGCGTTGTTGTTCGAACACCCGATCCTCGACGACGGCACCCGTTCCGCGTATCCCGTGGCGATCAACCTGTTCGGGTCGACCCGTCGCATGTCGATGGCGTTAGGCGTCGATGACCTCGATAGCATTGGCCATCGCATCACGCAGTTGATGGACCTCAAGGTCCCCGAAGGGCTCATGGGCAAGCTGAGCATGCTGCCTCGGTTGCTGGAGGTGGCGAAGTTCCCGCCGAGGAAGAAAGGCGGTTCGCCCCCGTGCCAGGAGGTCGTCTGGACTGGTTCCCAGATTGACCTGCGCAAGATCCCGGTCCTCACCTGCTGGCCGGAGGACGGTGGTCCGTTCATCACGCTGCCGATGGTGATCTCCAAGGACCCGAAGCGCGGGATTCGCAACGTGGGGATGTATCGTGTGCAGGCGCTCGGGAAGGATTCCGTCGCTATGCATTGGCAGCGCCACAAGGTTGGGGCAGCGCATTGGCGGGAGATGGCGGAGCGTGGGGAGAAGATGCCGGTCTGCATCGCCATCGGCGCAGACCCCGCGTCCGTCTACTCCGCGTCGGCCCCGCTGCCGCCGATGGTCGACGAATTCATCTTCGCCGGTTTCCTGCGCAAGGAGCCGGTCGCGCTGACCAAGGCGATCACCTGCGATCTCGAGGTCCCGTGGGATGCGGAGATCGTGATCGAGGGGGAAATCGACCCCGCCGAGGCGCTTGTTGTGGAAGGCCCATTTGGTGACCACACCGGCTTCTACAGCGAGGCGGACCTGTACCCGCGCGTGCACGTGAAGGCCGTCACGATGAAGAGCAATCCTGTCTACGCCACGACAATCGTGGGGCGCCCGCCCATGGAGGATTTCTACCTCGGCGGCGCGACGGAGCGGATCTTCCTGCCCCTGCTGCGCCTGACGACGCCGGAGATCGTCGACTACCACATGCCGGCCGAGGGGATCTTTCACAACCTCGTGTTTGTCTCGATCGACAAGCAGTACCCCGGCCATGCCTACAAGGCGATGAACGCGCTGTGGGGCGCGGGGCTCATGTCGCTCGCGAAGGTGATTGTGGTGCTCGACAAGGAAGTGAACGTGCGCAACCCGCAGGAAGCCTGGTGGGTGGCGCTGAACAACATCGACCCCGAGCGCGACGTCCGTTTCACCATGGGACCGGTCGACGTGCTCGACCACGGCAGTCGAGCGTTTACCTACGGATCCAAGATGGGCATCGACGCCACGCGCAAGTGGCCCGAGGAAGGGTTCACCCGCAACTGGCCCAAGGTGATTGAGATGGACGCGGGCACCCGGGAGCGGGTGGACGCGATCTGGGCACGGCTGGGGATTTCGCGGTGACCGCGCCGGCACCCCGCCGCACGACACCCATGGAAGGGCAGACCTTCGTGGGCGTCTCGCGGTTTGTCCGGTACGCGAACTTTGTCAAGCTGCCGCACACCGTGTTTGCCCTGCCGTTCGCCTTTGTCGGCGCGACCCTGGCCAGTTATCACGCGCCGGTCACCGCGGCGATGGTCGGCTGGATCGCCCTCGCCTTCACCTGCGCGCGGTTTGCCGCGATGGGATTCAACCGGATCGTGGACCGCGACGTGGATGCGCGGAACCCAAGAACCCGCATGCGTGAACTGCCCAGCGGCGCGCTCGGCCTGCGGGAGGCGATGGTGGCGGTGGCGGTCGCCGGCGCCGTGTTCATCTGGAGCTCCTGGCAGCTCAATCGCCTGTGCGGCCTGCTGTCGCCGCTGGCGCTCGGCTGGGTCTGCTTCTATAGCTACACCAAGCGCTTCACACGATGGTCCCACCTGGTGCTCGGCATCGGGCTGTCGATCGCGCCCGTGGGCGGGTACCTCGCCATCACTGGCGCATGGCCCGACCCCTGGTGGCTGCCGGTGGTCCTCGCGACGGCGGTTGCGACCTGGGTTGGGGGATTCGACGTGTTTTACGCCCTCCAGGACACCGAGTTCGATCGTGCCAATGGGCTGCATTCCATCCCGGCCATGCTTGGGGAGCGCCGGGCCATCCTCGTGGCGCGCGCGCTCCACGCCATTACGGTGGCCGCGCTGACGATCGTTGGGGTTGCGACGGGAGCTGGTGCCTGGTACGCCGCCGGTGTGGCGATCACCGCGACCCTCTTGGCGTGGGAACACCACCTGGTCAAGCCGGGAGACCTGTCCAGGCTCGACGCCGCCTTCTTCACGATGAACGGTGTAATCTCGATCGCGTTCTTCGCCTGCGTCCTGATCGAGCGACTGCGATGACACAGCACGGTCGGTCGATCATCTGCTGCGTGGCGTTTGGGCCCCCGCTTGGCTCGCCGTGCAGGGTGCGCATGGTCACTACTGTCTGCCGTCTGTCGTCTGCCGTCGAAGGGGGCCGCGCGTGACCTCGAGTCCCATCGTCCTCGCGATCACCGGTGCTTCGGGGGCCCCCTATGCTGTGCGCGTGTTGCGCAGCCTGGTCGAGGCGCGTCGCCGCACCTGGCTCGTGGTCAGCAGCCATGGCCTTCGCCTGTTGGCGACCGAGATGGGGATCGACTCCGTGGACGCCCTGCGCGCCAGCATCGGCGCCGAGGGCTGGGATGAATGCGTGACCACCTATACCGATGGTGATCGCGGTGCCGCCCCCGCGTCCGGCTCGACACGTACCGCCGGCATGATCATCTGCCCCTGTTCGATGGGAACGGTCGCGGCCATCGCCCACGGAACCTCCCGGTCACTCATCGAGCGCACGGCCGATGTCACCCTCAAGGAACGTCGCCGGCTGGTCGTGGTCCCGCGCGAGACGCCGTACTCGGAGATCCACCTGGAGAACATGCTGCGGCTCACCAGGGCAGGGGGGATCGTCTTGCCGGCATCTCCAGGTTATTACCACCGTCCCACGGAAATCGCCCACCTCGTCGATTTTGTCGCCGCCCGGATCCTGGACCTGTTCGACGTCGAGCACACACTGGTCCGGCGTTGGGGTGGGGAGCCCGACGCACTGAACGAGGGATGACGGCACCCATCGTCATCGGACTCATTGCCGACACCCACGGGCAGGTGCGCGCCAGTGTACATGACGCCCTCGCCGGTGTCTCTCTCATCCTGCACGCCGGTGATGTGTGCGGAGACGAGGTACTCGATGAGCTGTCGCTGATCGCGCCCGTCGTCGCCGTCGCCGGAAACTGCGATCCCCCTGGCGATCCACGTCTGCTGCAGCGGCTCGAGCGGACCATCGGGGGCGTCACCATCCACGTGAGCCACGGGCATGAACTCGGTGCGCCCACGGCGCAACGCCTGCTCGCCGCGTATGACGCACGGGTGTTGGTGTACGGACATACCCATCGACCGCTCATTCATCAGGCAGACGACCGACTGGTCGTGAACCCCGGAGCCGCGGGGCCGCGGCGGTTCGACATCGCCCCCAGCGTCGCGCGCCTCACGATCGCGGCGGGCGAACCGACGGTGGAGATCGTCGCGCTGTCCTGACCGCGGCGCGCCGCCGCGCCGCCTAACGCTCGTGTCCCGCGAGAAAGCTGGCCGGGGGCACGGTGGCGTCGAGCTCCTCCGGGCGCGTCGTGAACCACGAGGTTAACAACAGCAGCTCGTCCACCTCATGTGATGGGATTGCCCCGGGGAGCGCCCCTCCACGAAAGACCGTGTGGATCGACCGCGCGAGGGCAGCCCACGCCTCGGGCGTGTCGGGGGCGGCATGTTCCGCGCGGACCACGCCGCGTCGCACCAGGTAGACCCGGTCCTCACCCGCATGCCCCGGCACCAGATACACGAAGGACAGCGACTCCACGGCGAAGCGCAGCCGGGAGAAACGCTCCTGCAGGGACTCCAGCCGGGCCTTCTTGTCGCGCAGGATGGCCGCCCGCTCAAACTGCCACTCGGCGCTTGCGGCCTGCATCGCCACATCCAACCGGACGATCGGACCTTCGGTCGCCCCCTCGAGGAACGCCCGCGCTTCCCGGAGCTGCTGGTTGTACGCGCGCGCCGTCGGGGCGCCCACACAGGGGCCGAGGCACGTGCCAATCTCGAAGCGCAGGCACCCTGGTGTTCGCAGTGGCACGTCCAGCAGCTCGACTTGGTCGGCGAAGCGCATCTTCCCGTCCAGCGTGCAGTCGCGCAGGCCTAACGCCGTCGACAGTTCGCGGAGCGCCTCGCGCAGGTGGCCCGCACCGTTGAACGGGCCGTAGTAGGTACCACCTCGCTCTCCGGCCCCGGGACCACGGACGACGGCAAGTCGCGGGGCGCGGCCTGGGGTGATGCGGACAAACGCCAGATGCCGGGCGTCGCGCTTTTGCGCCACATTCAGTCGCGGGCGAAACGCCTTGATGAGTCGCAGCTCCTCGCGCAACGCCGCGAACTCGCTGGGTTGGTACTCCCACTCGATCGCCTCCGCCTCGCGGACGATGCGCGCCGCCTTCTCCTTGGGATACGCGGCGCGAAAATAGGACATCAGCCGCGTCCGCACGCGCTTGCTCTTGCCGACGTAGGCGACCTCACCCGTCTCCGTGATCATCCGGTAGACCCCGGGACGATCCTCGGCCGTGCCGCGGACGTGGGAGCGGAGCTGCGCGAGTCGCTCCGCTTCGGAAGCGGGCAGCGCTACCGCTGGCATCGGTGGCAAAAAACCGTGGAGCGCCCGTCGATCGCGTGCGTCTCGGTCAGGCGCGTCCGACACCGAGGGCACGGGAGCCCACCCCTGCCGTAACACTGCAATCTGGCGGCGAACCCGCCCTGCCCACCCGAGGCATCGCGGTAGTCGCGAAACGTGGTCCCCCGCGCCGCGATTGAGGCGGAAAGCACGCCACGGAGCTCGTCGACGAGCGCCGCGGACTCCGTGGGCACCAGAGATTGTGATGGCCTCGACGGATCGATCCCGGCGAGCCACAGCGCCTCGTTTGCGTAGATGTTGCCGATCCCGGCAATCCGGCGCTGCTCCATCAGGACCTTCTTTATCGGTGTTGAGACTCCCCGAACAATTCCCGACAATGCCTCTCCTGTAAAGCTCTCCTCGAGCGGCTCGACCCCGAGACCCTCGTCGAACTGCCGATATCCCTCAGCGTCCAGCAGTGTGACGGTGCCAAGCCTGCGGACATCGCGGTAGACCAGCTCGTGCTCATCCGAGAGGACCAGCGCGAGACAGGCATAGGGATCTGCCGGGATATCGAACAGGAGTGCACCGGTAAAGCGCGGTGTCGTGAGCATCACCTGGTGGTCGTCGAGCCGCACGCAGATCGTCTTGGCGCGACGATGGACGCCGGAAACGGTTCGCTCCGCTAGGCGACCGGCGAAATTCAACGGGTCCACCCGACGGAGCACGTCGGGTCGGGTAACCCGTGCTCCGAGGATCCTCAGCCCGGTGATGAGACCGGACAGGTCCCTGGAGATCGTCTCTGTCTCAGGTAGTTCTGGCACGGCGCGCCAGCTCGCGCCAGCCGATGTCGTGCCGGAACTGCAATCCCTCGAAGCGGATGCTCCCCGCATGCTCCCGGCTCGCTCGGCAGGCGGTTTCGAAGCTGCCAGATACCGCCGTCACTCCGACGACCCGTCCTCCGGCCGTCACCAATGCACCATCCTCGCGGCGACGGGTGCCGGCATGGAACACCATCGTTCCACGTGGTGCTTCAGGCAGGGTGATGACAGAGCCTAGCGTGGGTGCTTCGGGGTAGCCCGGCGCTGCTACGACGGTCGTAACGGCAGCACCTTGGGTAGCGGAAATGTCAGCCGAAGCATGTAGCCGCCCGGCTGCCGAGAGCGCCATCAGGTCGATGAGCGAGCCATCGAGCAATGGGAGCACGGCCTGAGTTTCCGGATCGCCAAACCTGCAGTTGAACTCAATGACCTTCGGACCCGAGGGTGTCAACATCAGGCCGCAGTAGAGGAGCCCCTGGAACGGTGTTCCTCGTTTTCGCATCGCGGACAACGTGGGAGCAATGATCGTCTCGGAGACGGTTCCCAAGAGCTCCGGCGTGGCCAGGGAGACCGGCGCGTATGCTCCCATCCCGCCAGTGTTCGGGCCGCTATCACCATCCAAAAGGCGCTTGTGATCCTGGGCGACCGGCAGGAGCACGAAATTCACCCCGTCCGTCAGCGCGAAGACCGAGAGCTCCTCCCCCGAGAGGCACTCCTCAATGAGAACCTCAGCCCCGGCTGCTCCATGAACGCCGTGATCCATCATGGCATGCACAGCGGATTCGGCTTCGCTCACAGACGCGGCAACGACAACCCCTTTCCCTGCCGCCAGCCCCGAGGCCTTCACGACGACAGGAGCACCGGTAAGTCTAATGGCGGCAATCGCTTCTGAGCTCGACGCGTGCCACGATGCTCCGGCGGTTGGGACGCCGTGCTCCAGCATGACTTCCTTGGCGAACCGCTTGGACGACTCGAGTTGAGCGGCAGCCAGGGATGGTCCAAACACGGCGAATCCGCGCGCCCGAAGCGCATCCGACACCCCGGCTGCGAGGGGAGCTTCCGGACCGACGACCACCAAGTCCGGCCGCTCCCGTTCAGCGACCTCGCAAACCGCGTCCGGATCGGAGGGATTGATCCGGACGCAGCGTCCCAGCTCCTCGAGGCCGGGGTTGCCGGGAGCGGCGATCAGGTCAACGGACGGGTTGTCCTGGGCCAGCTTCCAACCGATGGCATGCTCACGGCCACCCCCACCGAGGAGCAGGATTCTCACGTGCCTGATGGTCCCTTGAAAGCGCTGTTGAAGGCGTCGCGAGCCCGGTTGACCACCTCGTTGAACGAGTCGACCGCTCCGCGCGCCTGCTGGCTGTAGTAGCCGGCGGCGTCAACGTAATCGTCGGAGAGTGGCGGTGTCGATGCGTCGGACCGGCGCCGATAGTCGCCCCCGAGGATCCGGTCGTACTCGCCGCTCTTCACCCATCGCTGGATCTCGGCAGCCCGGACCGTCCCGAACGGGTGGGTGCGGAACGCCGTGTTGATGATCTGCCAGACCTTGTCCGCGAAGTCGGAGGAGCCCTCGTACTGCTCCGCCTGCTCGATGAAAGCGTCGATCGAGATCTTGTCCCCCCACTCGGCGCCCCCGGCCATCTTGAGGAAGGTCCCCATGTTGGTCCGGACGTTCTGCGTGACGAGCAGCCCGGCACGGTCGGCGGAGAGCTCGGCCTTGCGATACCACTCCATCAGGGCCAGCTGGAAGGGCAGCAGGGCCATCCCGGCGAGGAAGGGGAGGTTCTGGATCCCGACCGTCAGGATGATGATCGCGATCGTCGTGTAGGTGGTGTGGCCACTCATGATGTGGCCGAGTTCGTGACCGAGGATGTCGCGCTGTTCCTCCTCGTCCAGGAGTTCCATCAGGCCCGAGTTCATCACGATGAACGGCTTGTCGAACCCGACCGCCGCTGCGTTCACGAGGGGGGTCTGCGTGACATACAGTTCGGGAACGGTCTTCCAGTCCAGCGTCTCGAGGACCTCCTGGTACTGGGCCCAGAGCCGGGGCCGCTGGTTCGGTCCGACGCGCACCGCATTGGCCAGGAACATCTGTCGGACGCCACGCTCGCCAAAGAAGGCCGCGACCTTGCGGACTACCTGGTCAAAGCCCGGAATCGACCGCAGGGTGTTGAGGGCAGCCCGATCGGCCGGGTGCTCCCAGGCCGTCGAACTGATGTCGGTGAGGATCAGGCGAGCAGGCATGGATGGGATAGGGTGGGTAGGGTTTCCGTGTGCCTGGCGGCAAGCGGTGCCCCCGACCTGTGGGCAGAAGGGCGGGCCAGCCTCCCGACGTACGAGGGGAGGCTGGCCGCAGTGTCATGCGAGTGCCTGGTCCAGGTCTTTCAGGAGGTCGGCCTGGTCCTCCACTCCGACAGAGAGCCGGATCAGGCCGTCGGTGATCCCGATCATTGCACGCCGTTCGACCGGGACAGAGGCGTGCGTCATCGAGGCCGGGTGGTTGACCAGACTCTCCACGCCACCCAGCGACTCCGCGATGGTGAAGACCTTGAGACGGTTCATCACCGTCCGGGCGCTCTCCTTCGAGCCCATTTCGAACGAGATCATCGCGCCAAAGCCGGACATCTGCCGCTTGGCGAGTTCGTGCTGGGGATGTGAGGGCAACCCCGGGTAGAACACTCGGGAGTCGCCGAGCCGGTCCGCGAGGAAGGCAGCGATGGCCCGTCCGTTGGCATCATGGGCGGCCATGCGAAGGTGCAGCGTCTTCGTGCCACGCAGCACGAGCCACGCATCGAACGGGCCGGGCACGGCCCCGGCGCTGTTCAGGATGAACTGGAGTCGAGCGCCGAGGTCGTCATCGCGGACGATGGCGGCGCCTCCGATCATGTCGCTGTGCCCGTTCAGGTATTTCGTCGTGGAGTGAAAGACGATATCGGCCCCTTGCTCGAGTGGGCGCTGGAAGACCGGGGTGGCGAAGGTATTGTCGACGATCAGCAGGGCGCCGTGGCTGTGTGCGATGGCCGCGACGGCTGCGATGTCCGTGAGGTGCATCAGCGGGTTCGTGGGCGTTTCGACGACAATCGCCTTCACGTCCGGCCCCATCGCGTCCGCGACCTGCCCGGGGTCTCGGGTGTCGACATAGCTAAACCGCAGGCCGTAGTTGACGAGAATTCGATCAAAGAGGCGCGGTGTGCCTCCATACAGGTTGTCGGCACAGACGATCCGATCCCCTGATTTGAACAGCTTCATGATCGAGTCCATGCACCCCATCCCACTGCCGAAGGCGAAGCCATGGACGCCGTTCTCCAGCGAGGCGAGGTTTCGCTCGAGCGCCTCACGCGTGGGGTTCTTCCCCCGTGCGTATTCGTAGCCTTTATGCTGGTTGAGCGCTTCTTGTGCGTAGGTAGACGTCTGGTAGATGGGCGTCATGATCGCGCCCGACACCGGGTCGGGGCGCTGGCCGGCGTGGATGGCGCGGGTGCCAAAGCCGTAGGCGAGATCGTCGTCGAAGATCCGGGACATGCGGGGCTGGTCCGGGGAGGGAGGGGCGTAAGTGCAAGATAACCCGAGCGGCGGGAGGCGGTCGCCATCACCGGCGAGCGAGACGAATGATCCACGGACCTGAGCATGACCACCAGCCACCGGCCTTGCGCTGTCTCGTGGTGGACGATGAGCCAAACCTTCGCCGCGTCCTCATGCGGGTCATGCAGGCCGATGGGTTCGCCTGCGACGAGGCCTCCTCGGGGGTAGAAGCGCTCGCCAGCCTGGCGCGCCGTCCGGTCACCCTCCTGCTGTCGGACCTGCACATGCCGGAAATGGACGGGATCGGGCTCCTGCGTGAGGTGCGGGGGCGCTATCCCGACGTTGCGGTGGTCATGATCACGGCGGTGGCCGACGTCGCGACCGCCGTGAGTTGCCTCGGTGCAGGGGCGATGGACTACCTCACGAAGCCGTTCCACATCGAGGAGGTCCGCGCGCGCGTCCGCCAGGCGCTCGACAAACGACGTCTGGTGCTCGAGAATCGCGACTATCAGGAGCGCCTCGAGGAACGCGTGGCGATGCAATCCCATCGACTGGAACAGCTCTTCCTCGCCAGCATCCAGTCGCTCGCCGACGCGCTCGAAGTTAAGGACACCTACACGCACGGTCACTCCGTGCGGGTCTCGCAATATTCGAGCGTGATTGCGCGCGCCCTCGGACTTGAGGCGGAGGATGTGCGCCAGGTGGAGATCGGCGGGCGCGTGCACGATATCGGCAAGATCGGCGTGCGGGAGAGTGTGCTCAACAAGAACGGGCCCCTGACGGACGAGGAATACCAACACATCATGACGCATCCGATGGTTGGGTGGCGGATCCTGTCGCCGCTGCTGTCGGACATGCCCAAGGCCCTGAACATCGTGCGCTCGCACCACGAGCGGTTCGACGGCCGCGGCCTCCCGGACAAACTGGCCGGTGTAGACATCCCGCGTGAAGCGCGCATCGCCGCCGTGGCGGACACGTTCGACGCCATGACCAGCGCGCGGCCGTACCGGCCGGGGGTCCCGCTCCAGGCAACCGTCACCGAACTGCGACGCTGCGCCGGCACGCAGTTCGACCCGGAGGTTGTTGATGCATTCCTGGACTCCCTCTCGAGCGGAGCCATCGATCCCGCCACCCTCGAATCGTCCGCGTCGTCCACCCGCTGATTGCGGGACGAAAAGTCTCGCAGGTTGGTGCGTCCTTGTTCCGGATTGCCCTGGTGACCTCACCATTGTGTGACGTGGGTCACCGAGTTCCTAAGTGATGATCGGACAACGGCTTCTGGTTACATTGCACCCAGTTCATGCGGAGCATTCGGAATGGCGTTTGAAGGGCTTATGGTCAGCGTATCGGGCGTTCGGGGACGAGTCGGTCACGCCCTGACCCCAGAGGTCGTCGCGCAATTTGCCGCCGCGTTCGGGGCGTTCTCCCTGGGCCGATCGGGGTCGCGCACCGTGGTCGTGGGCCGGGACAGCCGCGTTTCGGGCCCCATGTTTCATCGCGCAGTATGCGCTGCCCTCCAGTCGGTGGGTGCGGATGTCCTCGACCTCGGGATGGTGCCGACTCCTACCGTTCAGCTGGCGGTTGAACACGCCCACGCAGCAGGGGGACTCGCGATCACGGCCAGTCACAACCCGGTCGAATGGAATGCGCTCAAGTTCATCGGTTCGTCGGGGCTCTTCCTGGATGCCCAGGAGGGGGCGGCGATGCGCGCCTTCCTCGACGGCGCGATTCCCCGGGCGACCTGGGACGGCCTGGGAGAGGTCCGCGAGGATGACGCGGCCATTGGGCGTCACATCGACGCCGTGCTCGCTCTGCCGCACCTCGACGTAGCAGGGATTCGGCAGCGCAAGTTCCGCGTCGCCCTGGATACCTGCCATGGGGCCGGATCACGCATCATGCCGCCGCTCTTGGAGGCGCTGGGATGCGAGGTCCACGTGATAAACGCCGAACCACACGGGCGCTTTCACCGGCCCCCCGAGCCGGTGGCGGAGAACCTCGGTGAACTGGAAGCGCTGGTCCGTTCGACCGGCGCTGTCGTGGGTTTTGCCACCGATCCGGATGTGGATCGATTGGCTGTGGTAGGCGACGCCGGAAAGGCGATTGGTGAGGATTGGACCCTCGCCCTGGCGGCGGACGTTGTCTTGTCGCGGACCCCAGGGACGGTCGTAACCAACCTGTCCACATCCCGGATTCTGGACGATGTCGCCTCGAGGCACGGCGGGCGCGTCGAACGTGCTCCGGTGGGCGAAGTCAACGTTGCGGTGAAGATGCGGGCGGTCGGCGCCGTCATTGGGGGGGAGGGGAACGGAGGGGTGATCCTCCCCGACCTTCACCTCGGTCGCGACGCCCCGCTCGCGGCCGCCCTGATCTTGCAGTTGTTGCACGTCCGTGGCGGCACGGTCTCTGCAATCGTCCATTCTTACCCGCAGTACCGGATCGTGAAGGACAAGCTGGATCGGCCGGACGCCAGCCTCGACTCGGTGTATGCGGCGCTGCGCGCGGGATTCCCGGACGCAGTAGTGGACACGCAGGACGGCCTCCGGCTCACATGGGAGGACCGCTGGGTGCATGTACGACCGTCGGGGACGGAACCCATCGTGCGAGTGATCGCCGAAGGGCCGACCGAAGCCGACGCAAAGGAGCTGGTCCGGCGTTGCCGGACCCCGTTGGATGCCCTCGCGAAAGGATAGGCCAAGGCCATGTGTGGAATTGTCGGGTATGTCGGTCGGCGCACTGCGACTCCCCTGTTGATCGAGGGGCTCAAGCGCCTCGAGTATCGCGGTTACGACTCTGCCGGCGTTGCGATCATGAACGGCAAGGGGGTCGAGACCGTCAAGGAGTCCGGAAAGATCGCGCGGTTGGAAGCGCTGTTGGCGTCGACCCCGGTGGTGGGCACCACCGGGATCGGGCATACCCGCTGGGCGACGCACGGACCGCCGAACCAGGTGAACGCGCACCCGCACACCAGTCAGGACGGCACCATTGCGGTGGTCCATAACGGGATCATTGAAAACGCGACGGTCCTCAAGAAGATGCTGGAGGGACTCGGCTACAAGTTCTCCTCCGACACGGACACCGAGGTCTTGGCGCATCTTATCGAGGAGTGCTTCGACGGCAACCTGGAAGACGCGGTCATCGAGGCCCTGTGGCAGGTGGAGGGGACCTACGGCATTGCTGTGATCTCGAGTGTTGACCAGCACAAGATCGTCGCCGCCCGCAAGGGGAGCCCGCTCCTCGTTGGCCTGGGGGAGAACGAGCACTTCGTGGCCTCAGACGTCTCGGCGATCCTCGCGCACACGCGGCAGGTGGTCTATCTGGACGACGGTGAAATGGCGGTGGTCGATCAATCCGGGTACCGGATCGTCGACCTCAACGCTACCGAAGTCCTCAAGAAGGTGGCGCACATTGACTGGGACCTCGGACAGATCGAGCGCGGCGGGTTCGCGCACTTCATGCTCAAGGAGATCTTCGAGCAGCCGCGCACCGTCGAGAACACGATGCGCGGGCGCCTGCTGCGCGATGAGGGCACCTCAAAGCTCGGTGGCCTGAACCTGACCGACGAAGAACTGCTCTCGTTCACCAACATCGTTATCACGGCGTGCGGCACGAGCTGGCACTCCGCGCTGATCGGCGAAAGTCTCATCGAAGAGCTCGCGCGTGTCCCGGTGGAAGTCGAGTACGCCTCGGAGTTCCGCTATCGCAACCCCATCGTCGACGAGCGGACCCTCTGCATTGCGATCTCGCAGTCCGGCGAGACCGCGGACACGCTGGCGGCCATGCGGGAAGCCAAGCGCCGCGGTGCCCGCACGTTAGGCATCGTGAACGTGGTAGGCTCGACCATCGCGCGCGAATCCGATGGTGGGATCTACATCCACGCGGGACCCGAGATTGGCGTGGCGTCGACCAAGGCGTTCACGAGCCAGGTCATCGCGCTGCTGCTGTTCACGCTCAAGCTGGCACGGCTGCGCGACCTGTCGCTCCTCCGCGGACGAGACGTGATCGACGGGATGCTCGCGTTGCCTGGCCAGATCCAGGACATCCTCGATCGGGCCCCGGAAATCGAGGAACTGGCCGAAGAGTTCAAGCGGGCGAGCAATTTCCTGTACCTCGGGCGCGGCTACAACTTCCCGGTGGCACTCGAGGGGGCGCTCAAGCTCAAGGAAATCAGCTATATCCACGCCGAGGGATATCCCGCGGCCGAGATGAAGCATGGGCCGATCGCGTTGATCGATGAGATGATGCCCGTGGTGTTCGTGGCGCCACACGACTCGGTCTTCGACAAGATCACCTCGAACGTCCACGAGGTAAAAGCGCGAAAGGGACGGGTCATTGCGGTCACCAGTCGCGACGAGCCCGCGCTGGCCGGCAAGATCGACTACGAGTTCCGCATCCCCGAGACCATCGACCTGCTCATGCCCATCCTGGCCTCGGTGCCGCTGCAGCTGCTTGCGTACTACGTCGCGGTGAAACGTGGCGCTAACGTCGACCAGCCGCGCAACCTCGCCAAGTCCGTCACGGTCGAGTAGGGCCGCACTTCGCAGGACCTGTTCACCAATGAAGGGGCCGACGTCATCACGTGACGTCGGCCCCTTGGCCATGTGCCTCTCCTGTCAACCGGAGTCGCCTCCCTTCGGCCGGCAGGCGCCAGGCCCACCCATTGACAAGCTTCAATACGCTGAGCGATACTACCCATCGAAGATCGTCGATATCTTATGCCCAAGACCCTCGAAATGATCGACCGTCGTCCCGGCGAGCGCTGCTGTGATACCAGTGCGCGGCCGTCCACGACGTTTGCCGCGGCCGAACGCGATGCCGAGGGCTTTGACCTCCTCGCCCACCCGGTGCGGCTGCAACTGCTCGATCTCCTCGCGCGAAACGCCGGCCGGGTCTGTGTCTGTGACCTCGAGGCCGCGGTTCCCGTGAAGCAGCCGACGGTGTCGCACCACCTCCGCCTGCTGCGGGAGGCTGGCGTCGTTGAGTCGGACAAGGTCGGAGTCTGGGCCTACTACCACATCAATCGGCCGCGATTGGCCGCGCTCCGGGAGCGACTGGCGCGACGGCTGGACCAGCTGACACAGGGGGTGAGTCGATGACGCAGACGAGTGCCCTCACCATTCGCCCGGCAATCGCGGAGGACCGCGCGCACGTCGTTCGGCTGCTCCGCGGCGCCGGCCTCCCCGAAGACGGACTCGACGAGCAGTTCGGGCCCGCCTATGCCGTCGCCGTCGCGAACGGTGCCATCGTGGGCGCCGAGGGAATGGAGCGATACGACACCGCCGGGCTCCTGCGCTCCGCAGTTGTTGCTCCTGACTGGCGAGGGAAGGGGATCGGCGAGGCCCTGACGCGCGATCGCCTCGCGTGGGCCGCGTCGAACGGGATCCGCGAGGTGTGGCTGCTGACGACGACCGCCGAGGCTTGGTTTCCGAGGTTTGGTTTTCAGCGGGCCGACCGTGCGGAGGCGCCAGCCTCCGTCCAGGCCTCGCGAGAGTTTGCCGAAGCCTGTCCGGCATCGGCGATTGCCATGCGCCGCGTCCAACCATGACATCGGCCATTCCACGGCGCCTGTGCGGCGTGGGCGGCTCCACACTGACCCTTGAGGAGATCGCAATGAGTGACGAGACGAGCTGCTGCGGCCCCACGTGCTGCAGCGATGATGCCGCCCCCGTGGCGACCGCGACGGTGTCGCTGGCCCGTGGGACCACAACGGAGCCGGGGGCGCAGGTCCGGGCTGTCGTGCGTGAGAAGTACGGGGAGGCCGCACGCCGGGCGGCCGAGGGGAAGGCGGCCACCTGTGGCTGCGGCACGTCCGGCTGTGGCAGCGAGGCCGCCGAAGTCTGGGACCCCATCACCACCAACCTCTACGATGCAGGGGAGGTCGCTGGCGTCCCGGCCGAGGCGCTCCTGGCATCGTTAGGTTGCGGCAACCCGACGGCTCTGGCCAACCTCAACGCGGGCGAACGGGTGCTGGATCTCGGGTCGGGAGGCGGGATCGACGTGCTGCTCTCGGCGCGACGCGTCGGGCCGACCGGCAAGGCCTACGGCCTCGACATGACCGATGAGATGCTGGCACTCGCCCAGGAAAACAAGGCGCGCAGCGGGCTCACGAACGTCGAGTTCCTTCGCGGCGAGATCGAGCACATCCCCCTGCCGGCGGCCAGCGTCGACGTGATCATCAGCAACTGCGTGATCAACCTGTCCGCCGACAAGCGGCAGGTCCTCCGTGAGGCGTACCGCGTGCTCGCTCCAGGTGGCCGCTTCGCCGTCTCTGACGTCGTGCTGCGCGGCGAGCTGCCGGACGATGTCCGGCGCAGCGTGGCCCTCTTCACCGGGTGCGTCAGCGGCGCCCTCACCGAGACGGAGTTCCTCGACTACTTGCGGGACGCCGGCTTTGAGTCTCCATCGATCGAGCCGACACGCGTCTATTCGCGCGAGGACGCGCAAGCGCTGCTCGACAGCGCGGGGCTTTCGGATCCGGCCCTCCTCGATGCGGTGGACGGCCGTGTGATGAGCGCCTTCATTCGGGCGCGCAAGCCGGGTCTCGCCACGCCATAGTCCCGGGTAGATTCCCGCGACATGCGAGTCCTTCTGCAACGAGTGTCGCGCGGCGCGGTCCGCATCCGGGAGCCCGACGGGGCCAGCCGCACGGCGGGCGCCGTCGGCCGCGGCTTTGTGCTCCTGGTGGGGTTCACCCATTCGGACACTGAGGCACAGGTTCGCTGGATGGCCGAGAAGGTCGTGGGGCTCCGGGTGTTCGAGGATGCGGATGGGAAAATGAACCTCGCCCTCGCGGACGTGGGCGGCGCGCTGCTCGTGGTCTCCCAGTTCACGCTTTATGGTGACAGCGCGAAAGGGCGTCGGCCCTCATTCGTCGAGGCGGCTCGGCCGGAAGTCGCCGTGCCCCTGTACGAGCTGTTCGTCGGCGCGCTCCGCGGCCACGGGGTGGAGGTTGCCACCGGCGAGTTCGGGGCGAGCATGGAGGTCGACTTGGTTAACGACGGGCCAGTGACGATGTGGCTCGAGCGATGAATGGCGCCCGGGTGGTCCTGGCCTCGCAGTCGCCGCGGCGACGGCAACTGCTGTCGCTCATCGGGATTCCGCACGAGGTGCGTCCGGCCGACATCGATGAGACCTTCGGGTCGGATGAGCAGCCCGTTCCTCACTGCGAGCGATTGGCCCGCGAAAAGGCGCTGACCATCGCGCGACAGGACCCTGAGGCGATCGTCATCGCGGCGGACACGATCGTGGTCCTGGACGGGGAAGTGCTCGGGAAACCCGCTGACGAGGCCGAGGCGCGCGAGATCCTCGCGCGGTTGTCGGGGCGGACGCATACGGTCCACACCGCGCTGGCGGTGGCTCGTGGACCAGTGATCCGCGCGGCGGTGGAGTCGGTGCAGGTCACCTTTCGCGAGTTGTCCCCCGAGAACATCGCCCGCTACGTCGCGACCGGGGAGCCGATGGACAAGGCTGGCGCCTACGGCATTCAGGGCTTTGGCGCCACGATCGTCCGTCGCATCGACGGGGACTACTTCGCCGTCATGGGGCTGGCGCTCGGTCGCCTCGTGGAGCTGCTGGGCGAGGTTGGCGTGACGTACCAGGTCGGCGTGGGGCTGCATGTTCCGCCGACCGTGCATGCGCCAGAAACGACGCGGGCGCCGTCAGGAAGCCAGTAACGACCCCGACGGCGCCCGCTGCCCGCAGTTGTGGTGTTACGCGCCCGGGCGTCGACCAGGCATGTTCGCGATGTTCTTCTCAAAGGTCGCCTTCTGCTCATCGGTCAGGACCGCCTTGATGTCCGCCTGCTGCTTCTGCATGAGATCCTGGCGCTTCTGACGGTCTTCCGGGGATGGCGGTGAGCCCGGCGTCATTTGTGGCATCTCCTTCTGGTACTTGGCGGTGATCGAGTCGACCTTCGCCTTCTGCGCGTCGGACAAGGTGATGCCCTGCATCATCATCTCCATCATCCGGGCCCCACCCATTCCGCGCCCACCGCCACCACCACCGCCCTGCGCCTGCACGTCCGAGCCGGCCACCGACAGGGCCAGCACGGCACCAGCTACTGCAACGAGGACCTTCTTCACGTTACCTCCACGTAAGGGGAACAACGGGTAGACTGCGCGAACGTGCTCGGTGTTAACGACGCGGCGGCCGAACGAAACGTTGGCCACAAGGGTGTTACCCCTCAGCGCGGATAATGCTCGCGCCAGTGCTGCACGCGCGCCAGCACGTGATCCACCGTGATCCGCAGCATGCGTCCCGGGCGATTCTCCATGCTGATCGGGTAGTCTTCGCCCGGGTCACCGTATGCATCCACAATGAGATCATGGAACCGGCGGTATGGGCCTGTTCGCTTTGGGTTTGTGTATCCGATCAGCGAGACCACTGGCCGGTCGAGGGCAACCGCCATGTGCAACGGGCCCGTGTCTGGCGCGATGACCAGCTGGGCGCCGTCAAGAATCGCGACAAGCCGGCGTAGTCCACTGCCGAGGGCGCTCACCGGCGGATGCGACGCGGCGCCCACGATGGCGGCCTCGGCCGCCAGCTCACGAGGTGACCGCCCACCCACAAGAACCGGCTGCAGTCCAAAGTCGGTCCAGAGGGCGTCGCACACGCGTGCCCAGCGATCTGGCAGCCAATCCTTCTCCGGCTTGCTGGTGGCGATCACCAGTGCGGCGTATGGCCTGCCGACTGACGCCACAAACTCCTGCTGCCACGGTCGCTCCTGGGGCCACGGGCCGAGGTTCCACGTGGGCGGTTCGGTCGGGATGCCTAACGCGTGCAGGAACTCGAAGTACTGGTCCTGCACGTGCTGGCCGACGGGGTGCGCGGGGATGCGATGGGTAGTGAAGAGCCAGTTCGCGTCGCGCGCGCGCGCGCGGTCAAAGCCGAGTTTCACCGGCGCGCGCGTGAAGGAGGTGACAATCCCTGCCTTGAAGTAGACCTGGAGGCCAAGGACAAGGTCCATCACTGGGCGCGCGTGCAGTGCCCGACGGACGTCGCGAAAGGCCCGCCACCCGCGCGCGCGGTCAAACTCGATGATGTCGTCGACGAGTGGGTGGCCGCGCACGAGGGTGGCGGGGCCGGGTTGAAGAACCCAGGACACGCGCGCATCCGGCCGTTGTCGCTTGAGGGCATGCAGCACGGGGAGGACATGCACCGCGTCGCCCACCGCGCTCATCATGACGATCCCGACATGGTCGAGGCCGGCCTGGATCGTCATGCGAGGAGGTCGACCGGGTGAGCTTCGCGCGCGGCGCGGCGCGACTCCTCGTCGGCAAGGACATGCGCGCGGAGCGCGTCCCAGTCGTCCGCACTGAAGGTGAGTGCGCCGGCAGCCCGGGATTTCTCGATGGAACGCAGGAGTCGGGCGAGGTTGGCGTCGCGCACGTGGGGATCGCCGCCGGGGGTGAACCGCACGCGGTCCACGTCGAGGACGACGGCGAGACGCGACCCGTCCGCTCGCTGGGTGATGAGGATGTTCTTCGCGTTGAGGTCCTGATGCCACGCCCCGGCGTCGGTCAAGGCCCCGATAAGAGTCGCCACCGTCGCCGTGAGGGCGCGGCGGCTCGGCGGATCCGTGTCGGACAACGTCGTCGCCAGGTCGCGGCCCTCAACTTCGACCGTGATCACATCGGCGCGACGAAACACGCCGGCGGCACGGTACGTGGCGAATCCCAGGACCGGCGGTGTTGGCACGCCCACCTGCGTCAGGATCGCCGAAATGAGCAGTTCGGCCGGCGCCGGCGTGGGAGGCAGGTAGAGGTCGCGCAAGATCGGGGCGAGCAATCCCCCGCGCCGCGCATGACGGACCACGACGCGTGGCCCGCTCGGCAGGGGCGCGGAGTACACCGGGCCCCGCCCGCGATACTCCCACCGTTCGCGGTGGTCCCGTGCCCAGTCGTAGACGCTGCTGTGCGCGAGGATGTCGCGGAGCGCCGGCGCCACGCTGTCATGGGCAACAGCCAACGGCGAAATGCCGGTGAGGCGTTGGTAGCCCCGGGGCAGGCGCAGGATCATCGGTGGGGCACCGCCCGAAACACCGTGATGGGCTCCGGCTTGCCGCGGAGCAACAGGGGCTCGCGGGTGCTCACGTCGTGGGGACGCGTGAACGCATCGCGCAGCGCGTCGGAGAGCAGCACTTCGCCCCCCTCAGCCCAGTCGCAAAGTCGGCTCGCCGTGTTGACGCTATCCCCGATCACCGTGTATTCGAGGCGGCGTTCGGAGCCCGTATACCCGGCGAACGCTTCGCCGTAGTTGATCCCGATCCCCACCTGGATGGCCGGTCGTCCCGCGCCGGCCCGCACGGCATTGAGCCGGTGCACGGCGCGCAGCATATCGAGCGCGGCCTCCAACGCACGGTCGGCGTCGTCGTCAGAGTGAATCGGCGCGCCCCATTGGGCCATGACCCGATCCCCGATGAACTTGTCCAGGGTGCCACCGTGGGCGAATACGACCTCCACCATTTCGGTGAAGAAGTCGGTGAGCAATGCGGCCGTCGCGTCGGGCGCGAGCGATGCGGCAATCTCGGTGAAGCCGCGGATGTCCGCGAACAGGACCGCCACGGGGCGCCGCTCACCGCCCAGGCCGAGCGCCTCCGGGGCCGCTGCGATACGCTCCGCCATATGGGGCGTGAAGAACCGTTCGAAGTTCTCGCGGACGCGCGCCTGTTGCCGGATGTGTTCGCTGTTCCGGATGTTGTCCAGCGCGACCGCGCCAATCCCGGCATACGCGACGAGAAAGTCGAGGTCCTCGTCCGAGACGCGAATCCCCGGGCGTGCCCCATCGACGTACAGCACGCCGAGGACGCGTCCTTCCGATGCCACCAACGGCGCGCAGCCTGCGCTCCGGATGTTGGCGCCCGGGGCGCTGCCCTCGGCATCGGAGACGATCGCGACCTGCTGCTCAACCACGGTCTTCACCATGGCGGGGCTGATGGTGCGGGGTGCGTCGGCCCCGTCGCGCGTGCGGGCGAGGCGCGGAACGAGCGTGCCGCCGCCGTCGTACAACCAGACGGCGACATAGTCGACGTCCAGCAACCGAAAGGTGAAATGCAGCATCCGCTCCAGCAGCTGCTCCACCGAGGCCGTCCGGGTGAGGGCCTTGGAGATCTCGACCAGGAGCAGGAGCTTCTGTCGGTCGCGCTGATAGACCGCGGACGCAGGGCTGCCGTCGTCGACCGCGGGTTGCGCCCCGGTGGCCATGAGGGCCTGCTCGAGCGCCTGGTCGGCATCCGGCACCGGCACCTGTCGAATGATCGTCGTGCCGGCACGGGCGGCGCGACGACGCATCTCCGCCGTGGTGTCGTCGATGAGCAGGTCGGCACTCTTGCGCAGCTCGAACGACACCTTTCCAAAGGTGATCCGGTCACCCGCCGTAAGCGTCACCGCCTCGATCCGGGCCCCGCTGTGGAAGGTCCCGTTGGACGACCCCAGGTCGCGGACCGCAATCCCGGTGGACTCCACCACGAGCTCCGCGTGACGCCGCGAGACCGTGGGGTCGAGCACGGGCAGGTCACAGCTGAGCGCGCGGCCCAGGACGAGCGTCAGCCCCGGGCGGAGCTCGAACGTGAGCGTGCCATCGGTGCTGGCCAGTCGAAGCGTCATGATTGGGGAATATGTTAGCTTTGCCCGCCATGTGGCACCGCGCGCTCCTGGCCCTCTTGCTCGTGGCCGCGGCCGAACGCCGCGCCGAGGGCCAGGCGTGGAACGACCCCCGTACGCGCGCACTGGTGGAACGTGCGACCACGCGCCGGCTGTCCCAGCTGGCGGACTCGACCCTGGTCGACACGCGGGCCACGGCCCATGGATACCTGACCTTTCTGGCGCAGCTGGGCGAGGGGTTCCTGCTCCCGCCCAAGGTGGTCCGGGCCGACGAACTTGCGCTCGAGGTGTACTGGCGCGCGCCCAATCTCTCCAAGCAGTGGATTGTGGGCCGGCGGGACACGCTCGTCCTCCCTACGGACATCCAGTACCACCGCGATCACCTCGGCATCATCCAGAACAACTTTCCGGACATCATTCGGCTGGGTGACGGCGACGAGGTGCGCGATGTCCCCCATCCCCTCTCACCCTCGGGGCTCGCGACCTACGAATTCCAGATCGCCGACTCCCTGCGGTTCGAGCTGCCGGGCCGGGGTGCGCTCGACGTGTATGAGGTGAAGGTGCGCCCGCGTGACGATCGGGATGCCGCCGCCGTGGGGGCCGTGTACCTCGCCCGGGACGACGCCCAGGTCGTGCGTATGGCGTTTTCCTTCACGCGCGCGGCCCTCAAGGACAAACTGTTGGAGGATGTGTCGATCATCCTCGAAAACTCGCTTATTGAGGGGCGGTATTGGTTGCCCCGCCGGCAGGAGATCGAGATCCGGCGGAGCGGGAGCTGGATGGACTTTCCCGTGAAGGGGATCATCCGGGGTCGGTGGGAGATCCGGGACTACACCGTGAATGCCGGCGGGACGGAGGCCCTGGCTCCTGGCCCGGAAATCACCCTGGCACCGCCGGCCCGGCGGGCGGCGTTCCGGTTTCCGGCAACTCGCATCGTCGACTCCCTGCCCTCCGACATTGCCCTCGCCACGGGCGAGGAGGTGCGCCAGGTCCAGGAGGAAGCGCGGCGCCTGGTCCGGGCGCAGGCGCTGGCGCGGACGCGCCAGACCCTTCCTTCGGCCCGCGGTATATCGGACCTGCTGCAGGTGAATCGGGTGGAGGGGATCGCCGTGGGTGGCGGCGCCCGACGCCAGCTCGGACACGGACTCGACCTTGGTGTCCGCGCGCGCTTCGGCACGGCCGATCGTGCGGTAAAGGGCGTTGTCACCCTGGGGTGGCAGCGAGCCGATGGACTCGCGATCCAGCTGGCGGTTGGCCGCGATTTTCGAGATGCGGGAGACGAGGCGGAGGTCTCCCGCGTCCGAAACTCAATTGCAGCGCAGGAGTGGGGGGCAGACCTCACACAGCCGTATCGGGCCACCGGCGCCACGCTCACGGTCAGCGGACGGGCGATGGAACGATGGCGGTGGGCCATCGAGGGGGCGATCGACGATCACGAGAGCCTCGATGTCCATGCGTCACCTGCCCGGGGAGCCTACCGGCCGACCCTTGAGGTGCTCGAGGGAAGTGGGTCGCGACTTGGCGTGCGCGTGGAGCGTCCAGGCGCGCCGATGGGCAGCTTCGCCGACCTCCGCATTCGGGGCGAGGCACGCCTCGCTCGACGCGAGCGATCAGACGGCCTTGTTCGGTCATCCGCACGGCTCTGGGCCAGCGTTGAGGCCACGCGGTCCACCCCGCTGGCAGACGTTCGCTTACGGGTCGCCGGGGGTGGCGTCTTTGCCGCTGACTCTGCGCCCGCACAGGAGTTGTTATACGCCGGTGGCCCGGTGACGGCTCCCGGATACGGCTATCACCAGTTCCGGGCGACCGGACTCGGGCAGGCTCGTCTGGAGCTTCGCCGGATCGGTCCATTTGTCCCGATTCCCCTGGGCCGCTGGGGGCGCATTCCGGCGACCGCGACGTGGGCACCCTATGCCGGCATGGTCACCGTGCACGCCGCGGACAGTTGGACGGGGTATCCCCTGGTTGGCCTCGGGATCGAGCCATTTCTGCAAATGGTCCGAGTGGACATCGCCCGCGGGCTCCGGGACGGTCGCTGGCGCTTTGCCGTGGATCTTAGCCGGGATTTCTGGCCCATTCTGTGAAATTCGGCCACTCACGGTAGGCCGCGACCGGTCGATAATCCCAGTGGGGCAGTGGCCGCGCGCAAAAAAAACGCGGCGCGTTGGCTTACACCGGTTTCTTCCGGACATCCATGGCCGTCACAACAACGCGCGACGAGTGGCTGATACCGACACTCGCGAAGCTGATGGATGCTTCGCAGCTGGAGCTTGTGCGCGCTGGAGACGAGTCGTACTGGAGTGCCGCGGTCACGGCGGGCTACACCACCGATGCGTCCATCCTGTCGGAATTGTCGGCACGCTTCCGGATGGGACTCGCCGATCTCGCGACATCGAGTGCTGCGGCCCGGTCGGCGGTGAGTGAAGCACTGGCTCGCAAGTACCAGGTGGTACCGCTGTCGCTCAGTGACGCCGCCCTGGAAGTGGCGATCGCCAACCCGAACGACTTCGACTGCGAGCGGGCGCTGGGCTTCGCCACAGGCAAGCCGGTTCGCTTCCTCCTGGCGTCGCCCACGGAGATCGCCGCGCAGCTGGACGCGCTCTATCGCCCGGAAGAGACCATCGATGCCATCCTCGACGCCAGCATGACGGGCGATGCGCTGGAAACCATTGTCGATGACATCGCGGACGAGAGCAGCTTTGAGCTGGGCGCGGAGAAGGCGTCCGCGCGACCGATCATCCGCCTCGTCGACCACATCATTGCGGAGGGGATCGGGCTCCGCGCGAGTGATATTCACCTGGAGGCCCAGGAAAGCGGGGTCCAGGTCACCTATCGAATCGACGGGGTGCTCCGCCCCGCGATGAAGATTCCGCGCGCGGCCGGCATTCCGCTCGTCTCCCGGATCAAGATCATGTCGGGGCTGGACATCGCCGATCGATTGCGGCCGCAGGATGGACGAGCGCGCGTCGCCATCGACGGCCGACGTATTGACCTCCGGGTGTCCACCCTGCCGGCGTCAACAGGCGAAAAGGTCGTCATCCGCATCCTGGACTCCAACGCCACGGTGCTCGACTTGCAGGCGCTCGGCATCCGGCCGACTGACCTCGATCGCGTCAACCAGCTCATCAACCTGCGCGAAGGGATCATCCTCGTCACCGGCCCGACCGGCTCGGGAAAGACGACGACCCTCTACTCCGCACTTCGCACGATCCAGGAACGCGGGGTGAACATCGTCACGGTTGAAGACCCGGTGGAGTACAAGCTGAACGGGATCGTGCAGGTGCAGGTGAACGAAAAGGCTGGGCTGAGTTTTGCCGCGGCGCTCCGTTCGATCCTGCGCCAGGACCCGGACGTGGTGCTGGTCGGCGAGATTCGGGACCGCGAAACCGCAGGGATTGCGATTCAGGCCTCGCTCACGGGCCACTTGGTGCTCTCGACCCTTCACACCATAGACGCGGCCAGCTCCGTTGCCCGTCTGCTGGACATCGGAATCGAGAGCTACAAGATCGGTGCGGCGCTCAAGGGCGTCGTCGCTCAGCGCCTCGTGCGCCGACTCTGCCTCTCCTGCCGAGAACCGGTGAGCGAGGACGTGCCAGTGCGGTTCAGCCGCTGGATCCCCACCGGCGCCCTCACGTTTGCGGCGAGGGGATGCGCCGAGTGCGGGGGAACAGGCTATCGGGGGCGCCTTGCGCTGATGGAGGTCCTGGTCGTCACGGCCGACGTGGAACGCCGGATTTCGTCCGGAGAGACGGCCGAGCGGATCGTGGAGGCAGCGCGGCAAGGCGGGATGGCAAGCCTCTGGGACTCCGGGATTGAGCACGTCCTGGAGGGCAATACCGACCTTCAGGAGCTGCTGCGCGTGGTCGAGGTACCGGTCCCGAGGGACACGGTCAGGCCAGAGCGGTCCGGAGTCAGGACGCCCATCACCCATGAGTCGGTCGCCTCGCGCCGACCGAGCGGCGTCCAGCCCGCCGTAGCACGAAGCGACCTGACGGGCGGTGCCTTCGAACTGGCGCTCGACATGCTCCCGGCGGCACCCACGGCCGCACTGCCCAGGGCGCTCCTGGCGATAGCCGACGCGGCCGAACGCGCGAGCATGCGGGAGGCGCTGGAAAAGGTCGACTTTGTGGTTGTGGAAGCCGCGGACGGCATCACGGCCCTTGAGGAGGTCGACCACACCGCGGCTGACGTCGTGGTGGTCGACCTGGCCCTGCCGAAGCTCGATGGGATGGGGGTGCTGAAGCGGTTGCGGACCAGGCTGCAGACCGCGAGCCTTCCGGTCGTCCTTCTCTCGGATGGCGAGAATGAGTCGATGGAAGTCCGCGCTTTTGAGGCCGGGGCAAACGATTTCGTCGTGCGCCCTGTCCGCACCGCCTCGCTTTCAGCGAAACTCAAGTCACTCGTCAAGAAGAAGTAGGTCAACGGCTTACACCCCCGGAGCATGGTTGCGTGCTCCCATGCTCCAGGCGGGAGCATGACTGGGATCGTTTGCGGGGTCGTGGACGTTCACGTCGTGGATCCTGCCGCCGGGTTCAAGGTCCTTATGCTCCGCCGGGCCGCAGGAGTGCGCTGCACCGGGGCGTGGGAAGCCGTCCACGGCTCTATCGAGCCTGGCGAGAGTCCGGAGGACGCTGCCGCGCGTGAGTTTGCCGAGGAGACCGGGCTTCCCCTCAAGCGGCTCTACTCCATTGGGACCAACCCGTTCTACGTCCCCAGCCGCAAGACCGTCCAGGTGGCCGTTGTTTTTGCGGCTCTCGCAGACTCGCGGCTCTCTCCGCAGTTGGGCGAAGAGCACGATGCGTTCGAGTGGATGGAGCTCGCCGATGCCGTGGGGCGCGCGACGTGGCCTCGTACCCGTCAGGCACTGATGGACGTCCACCACCTGTTGAAGTCGGGGGACGCCGGGCCGGCTGAAGCGGTGCTGCGCGTGCGCTAGGAGCGCGCCCCGGCGCGCGACCGAACGAGGGCCCGCTCTCGCTCGATGCGCTGGAGGATGGCCGGCCAGGTTGTCGCCCGCGCGGTCTCGTAGGCAATGACGAGTGGCTGGTTTACATCGAGCTGCCCATCAAAGACGTACAGGGCGCTCTGCACTTCCCGTTGCCGAACCCGCTGCAACCCGAAGCCGGGGGAAAGTCCGATGACGTCGACCGGGCGGAAGTCGCGGCCGACGTTCGTGATGATGAGTTCGAGCGGGCTGTACCTCGCTTCGCCGACCTCCTGACTGAAGAATGACACGTACCAAACGCTCAGCCTGGGGAGCGCGGTGCGCCGGCTCAGTTCCGTCAGCCGCTCCGTCTGGCTCTTGAGAAGATCGGAGAGGGCCGCGTAGGAGTCCGGTGAGAGCACCCGGATCACGGATTCATCCAGGGGAATCGCCCGCACACGCAGCCCGAACTGCGCCACGCGCACGGCGATGTCATCCTGCTTCAGGGATCCGAACCCGGCCGGCACCAGCGCGATGGAGTCCGCCGCCGCCGTCGCGGGAACGGCGAGCGCGGCCCCGGGTGGTGCGGAAGGAAGGCATGCCGCACCGAAGAGCGCTGCGGCAAGGGAAAGCGCTTGCTTCATGGCGTTGGTGCTCGCCACGCAGGCGTCTGGATGAGGGCAACGACGGCGGACGCGATGTCATCGCGGCCTTCGCGCGTCACCGCGCTGCAGGCGACGACCTGCGTTGGATCCAGCCCGGCGGCCTGGCAGATCATGGCCAGCTGTGACTCGCGCTCGCGCGGCCGAAGCTTGTCGACCTTGGTGATGGCGACGAGAGTCGGCATCTCGAGGCCGGCGAGGTATTCGAGCATCTCGAGATCGTCGGGGGAGGGCTCACGGCGGGCGTCAAGGAGGACCACGACCCCGCGGAGTTCCGTCGCCGAACGCAGGTAATTGTCGATCAATCCCTGCCAGGCTTGGCGTTTTTCCCGGGCCACCCGCGCATATCCGTACCCGGGCAGGTCGGCAATGACAAAGGTGCCGTTGACCTCAAAGAAGTTCACTTCCTGCGTCCGCCCGGGCGTATTGGAGACGCGGGCAAAGGAGCGCCGTCGGATCAACATGTTAAGCAGCGACGACTTTCCCACGTTGGATCGCCCTGCAAAGGCCACTTCCGGGAGTCGCTCGGCTGGACGCCAGTTGCCGCCCACGGCCATCCCGCCGAGGAAGTCGAGCCGGCGGATGACCAGCGGGTCCGGGGTGACGTGAGCGGGTTCGGTCATGGCGGGGGGGCGCCCTGACGGGCGGCGGACGGGACGAGGGGAACGAGCGCCAGTTCCAGCACTTCGTCCATGGTACGGACGGCACGAAAGGTGAGGCCGGTCTTGACCTCGTCCGGGAGCTCGTCCAGCTCCCGCGCGTTGGCGGCGGGAATGACGACGGTGGTACGCGCCGCGCGCAAGGCGGCCACGCTTTTCTCCTTGAGGCCCCCGATGGGGAGCACGCGCCCACGCAGGGTCACCTCGCCGGTCATCGCCACGTCGGCCCGGATGGGGCGCCGCGTGAGGGCCGAGACGAGCGCCGTCGTGATTGCGATCCCGGCGGAGGGGCCGTCCTTGGGGGTGGCGCCGGCCGGGATGTGGACGTGGAGGTCGGTGACCCGCACGAATCCCGGGTCGATGCCTAACGATTCGGCCCGGGACCGCGTGAAGCTGAGCGCGGCGCCCGCGGATTCCTTCATGACATCGCCGAGCGCACCGGTCAGGTGCAGGCGCCCGCGGCCCGGGAGAGCCGCGACCTCGATGTCGAGCACTTCACCGCCAGTTCCGGTCCAGGCGAGCCCCGTGGCGACGCCCACCTGGTCGTCGAGGTCGAGGTCATCGGGGTCGTGGGGCGGCACACCGAGCATCGGCCGCAGGTCGGCCACGTCGATGGTGTCGGTGGGCGTCGGCTCCACCGCTTCGGCGCGCCGGCGGGCGACCTTGCGCGTGAGCCGCGCGAGCTGGCGCTCCAGGTCGCGGACGCCGGCTTCTCGCGTGTAGGACCGCACGATGGCTGGAATCACCCCCGGGGTCAGCGCGAGGGTGGCGGGATCAACGCCCTGGCGCGCACACTGCTTCGGCAGCAGGAACCGGCGCGCGATCGCGTATTTCTCCTGGTCGAGGTAGCCCGGGAGCCGGACGATCTCCATGCGGTCGCGGAGGGGCTCCGGGATCGTGGCGACGGTGTTCGCCGTGGTCAGGAAGAACACCTGCGACAAGTCGTAGTCGAGTTCCAGGTAGTGGTCGTTGAACGCGGCATTCTGTTCGGGGTCGAGCACCTCGAGCAGGGCGGCAGCGGGGTCCCCGCGATAGTCGTGGCCGAGCTTGTCGATTTCGTCGAGCAGGATCAGGGGGTTCACGACCTGGACCTTGCGCATCGCCTGGATGATGCGTCCCGGCAGCGATCCGATGTAGGTGCGCCGGTGCCCACGGATCTCTGCCTCGTCCCGGACACCGCCTAACGACATGCGGACGAACCGCCGGCCCATCGCCCGGGCGATCGACCGGCCCAACGACGTCTTGCCAACCCCCGGGGGGCCCACGAGGCACAGGAGCTGGCCTTCGCGCCCGCCGCCGCCGGCAAGGACCGCGACATGGTCGAGGATCCGGTCCTTCACGTCGCCCAGGCCGAAGTGATCTTCGTCAAGGATGGTGCTTGCGCGTGCGACGTCGAGGATCTCGTCACTCCGCTCCGCCCAGGGCAGGGCGAGGATCCAATCCAGGTAGTTGCGCGAGACCGTGGCTTCTGGCGACACCGCCGGCATGCGGCGCAAGCGCCGCAGCTCCCGTTCCGCGCGCGCGCGCGCGCTGTCGGGCATGGTGCGTGCGGCCAGCTGTGCCTGCAGGTCGTCGAGCTCGTCGCCATCGTCCTGGCCCAACTCGCGATGGATCACGCGCAACTGCTCCTGCAGATAGTACTCCCGCTGGCTGCGGTGGATAGTCCCGCGCACCTCATCATCGATGCGGCGGTCGAGTCCGAGGATCTCGATCTCGGCCTCCATCAGCGCGATGAGGCCATCCTGCAATTCCACGAGGGACGCGCACTCCAGCAGGCGTTGCCGCTGCGGCGTCCGGATGGCCAGGTGCCCTGCGATGATCCATGCGGCGCGCGCCGGATCGTTAGTTGACGTGGCGACCTGAACGACTTCTGGCGGGATCCGTCGCTGCAGCCCCGCGTACTCTTCGAAGGTGTCCACCAGCCGGAGGGCGCGAGCCGCATCTTCGCTGGTGGACATGAGGGGTGTGAGCGACCGCAGCTCGAAGGCGGCGCGCAGTCCGCCCGTCCGTGCGGTGGCGACCCGGGTGAGCCGAACGACATCCAGGGCGTCGACCAGAATCCGGATCGTTCCGTTGGGCAGGCGCGCCGCATGCTGCAGTTCGGCGACAACCCCCACCCGGTAGAGGTCGCCGGGTTTTACCTGCTCCCCTTCGGACTCCCGCTGCGTTGCGAGGACGAGCAGCCGGTCGCCATCCCATGCCTGTTGGACAGCCGCCAGGGACCCCGTCCGCCCCACGACCAGCGGCATGCTGAGGTGGGGGAACGCGACCACATCCTGCAGCGGCAGGACAGGGAGCTTGTCGGGGAGGTGTCGATCGGGCACGAGGGGAGTGATGAGCGCTCCCGGAAGCTAATCGGCCGACGGGGGATCACCCCGTCGGCCGTCACGTTCCCTGGTGGCTCGCGTCCGTGTCGCTACGCCTCTTTCTTCTGTCGTTTCGGAGCGATCTCGAGCAGCGGCGGCGCGCCGTTGGTGATGCACGATTCCGTGACCTTGACTTCGATCACGTCTTCACGGCTCGGGAGGTCGAACATGATCTCCATCAGCGTTTCCTCGAGGATCGCGCGGAGTCCGCGCGCGCCGGTTCCGCGCTTCAACGCCTTTTCGGCGATGGCACGCAGGGCGGTCTCCTCGAAGGTGATCTTCACGTCCTCCAGCTCGAACAGCTTCACATACTGCTTGGTGAGCGCGTTCTTGGGCTCCTTCAGGATGCGCACGAGGGAGAGTTCGTCGAGCGCTTGCAGAGGGACCACCACCGGCATGCGGCCCACGAGCTCGGGGATGAGCCCGAAGCGGAGCAGGTCGTCCGGTTCCACCTCGGCGAATGGATTGGTCTTTTCCGCGTCTTTGGCCTTGCCCTTGGCTGCCGCGCTGGTCGGCTCCCCACCGAAGCCGATCTGCCGGCGCCCGGTCCGCGCCTCGATCACCTTCTCCAAGCCATCGAAGGCGCCGCCGCAGATGAACAGGATGTCCTTGGTGTTGATCTGGATGTATTCCTGCTGCGGATGCTTGCGGCCACCCTGCGGCGGGACCGAGGCGACCGTGCCCTCGAGGATCTTGAGCAGGGCTTGCTGCACCCCTTCACCGGAGACGTCGCGCGTAATGCTCGGATTTTCGCTCTTGCGGGCGATCTTGTCGATTTCGTCGATGTAGACGATGCCGCGTTCGCACTCGGCGACGTTGAAGTCGCCGGCCTGAAGCAGGCGGACGAGGATGTTTTCGACGTCCTCGCCGACGTAGCCGGCCTCGGTCAGGGTTGTGGCATCGGCGATCGTGAACGGGACATCGAGGATGCGGGCGAGGGTCTGGGCGAGCAGCGTCTTGCCGACCCCCGTGGGGCCGATGAGGAGGATGTTGCTCTTGTCGAGTTCGACTTCTCCCTCGCGCGGGGCGCCAGCGTTGATCCGCTTGTAGTGGTTGTACACCGCGACGGCGAGCGCCTTCTTGGCCAGTTCCTGCCCGATCACGTATTGATCGAGCACATCCTTGATTTCGTGTGGCGTGGGAACCTGGGTAATTGCCTCGGCAACCTCGCGCTCTTCATCTTCCGCGAGGATCTCGTTGCAGAGCGCAATGCACTCATTGCAGATGTAGACGGACGGTCCGGAGATGAACTTCCGCACCGAGTCCTTGGACTTGCCGCAAAATGAGCACCGCAGGTGTTTGTCGTGCGACATGGCACTCCCAAGAGGAGACGTTCGCCCACCGCCATCTATCTAAAGGACGGCGTCAGGGGGCGTCAAGCAATGGCGAGAGGGGGCGGTGTGTGCCTTGGCTCACACCGCCCCCATCACATCCTAGACCCCGGCCATCACCGGCCGAGCCGCATCAGGGTTTTCCGCACGGCTGACCACGATGCTGTCCACCAGGCCGTACCCCTTCGCTTCCTCGCCAGACATCCAGCGATCGCGATCGGTGTCTCGCTCGATCTCCTCCAGGGTGCGCTTGGTGTGCTTGGCCAGGAGCTCGTTCATCTTCCCCTTGAGGTAGAGGATCTCCTTGGCCTGGATCTCGATGTCCGACGCCGAACCGCCACCACCACTCTGGTGCGGCTGGTGGATCATGATGCGCGAATGCGGGAGCGCGAGGCGCTTGCCTGACGTCCCAGCCGCCAGCAGGAAGGCGCCCATCGACGCGGCCATTCCCATGCACATCGTGGAGACGGGCGATCGCAGGAACTGCATCGTGTCGTAGATCGCGAGCCCCGCTGAGACGCTGCCGCCCGGCGAGTTGATGTACATGTTGATGTCGCGGCCCGGATTGTCGGCGTCCAGGAAGAGGAGCTGGGCAATGATGATGTTCGCGACATCGTCATTGATGGGAGTCCCCAGGAACACGATGCGGTCCATGAGGAGGCGGGAAAAGACGTCGTACGTCCGTTCCCCGCGTGGTGACCGCTCGATGACGTATGGTGCGTAGACGCTTGGCATGTTGGGCTACTCGATGGTGTTGCGTTCAAAGAGCCACTTGAAAACCCGGTCCTCGGTAATACCCCGCTCCAGTTCCGTGAGCCGTCCCGCCTTCTGCAAGGCGGCATAGACCTGCCCAGGGTTCTGTCCCCGCTTTACTGCAAGCTCCGTGACCTTGTCGTCGACGTCGGCCTCGGTGGCTGTCAGCTTCTCAGTTTCGGCCAGAGTCTCCACGATTAGATCCCGCTTTACCTGACGCTCGGCCGTGGGGCGGAACTGCCCGGCAAAACGTTCCTTCTCACCCTCGGGGATCTGGTACGCGTTGGCGTACCCGTCGATCAGCTGGTTCACCCAGGCCGCGGGGACGTCGAACGGATTGGCGGCCATCAGCTCGTCCAGCAGCTTCGCCCGGACATCGGAGTCGGCTTCCCGTTCTGCCGCCTCGACCATGTCCTTCCGGACAGCGTCCCGAAATGCTCCGATCGAGTCAAAATCACCGACTTCCGCGGCGAAAGCGTCGTCCAGGTCGGGCAAAGCCTTGCGCTTGACATCATTCAAGGTCACCCGGACCATCTTCGCCTTGCCTCGCTGGGCTTCGTCCGGGAAGTCGTCCGGCCAGCGGACGGCCCGTTCCGAGGTTCCCCCGGGCGCGAGCTCGGTGATCAGCTCCTCGATCCCCGGAATGGCGTGACCGGCACCGAGGACGATCTTGTACTCCTTGCCCTCCGGGATGGTCCCGTCTTCCTCGGCGGTGGCGAGGACCACGGTCACCAGGTCGCCTTCCAGGGGCTTGGCCTCCTGGGGCACCCAATTGGCGCGCTGTTCCCGGACCTGTTCGATCTGTTCGGCCACCTGCTCGTCGGTGACGACCCGTTCAGTGCGGGTGACCTTGAAGCCGGAAGTGCGCGCGAGGGTGAGCTCGGGCCGCACTTCGAGGTGAAGTTCGAACGTCACCGGCTGTCCATCTTCGGCCCGCAGATCGTGTACATGGGGCTGCGCGGCGACCTTGAGGTTCTCCCGCTCCATGACCTCGCGGTACGCCTGTTGTACCAGCGCGTCGAGCGCCTCGGCCTTGATGGTGTCACCGAACCGCTTGAGGACCATGCCGGTCGGCGCCTTGCCGGGCCGGAACCCGGGAATGGAGACCTTGCCCGCCAGTTTGCGCGCGGAGTCCTGGTGCGCCTTGTCCACGACATCAGTGGGGATGACCACTGAAATCAGTCGCTCGGCGCCCTCGGCCTTCTTGGTTTCGTACGTAATACTCATATTCGGGGAACGGGGCCGCGATGCCCAGAAGGCTCGTCGCCGGGTCCGTGGAGTACAATCGGGAGGCCGAAAGCTAACGGTCGGGGAGACCCGGACCAAGGCAACGTGGCCGGCCCTGTCACCTTTAGCGAGAAACGCATGACACGCGTGAGTGCCCGTCTCATCCTTGCCCCCGTGGTCGCGCTGGCGTTACTGGCCCTGACGGCCCAGGGCGCGCTGGCCCAGGATCCCGTCCGGCGCAACCTGCTCAGCATCAACCCCCTGGGCATTCCGTTCGAATACATCTCCGGGGAGTACGAGCACATGGTCACTGGGCTGGTTTCCTACGGGATCCAGGGCTCGTTCCTCTCGATCGATGAGGGGAGTTACTCCACCGTCGAGGCGAAGATCAGGTTCTATCCCAACGAGGAATGGCCGAAAGGATTCGCGATTGGCCTGGCGGGCGGGATCACGCGCGTTTCCGAAGACCAATTCAACCCGGGAAGCAACCGGGAAGAACGCGAGACCGAGACGCTACCCACCATGGCCGTGATCGTGGACTACAACTGGATCCTGGGGAAGGCGCAGCGTGTCGTCGTGGGGTTGGGGGTGGGCGCCAAGCGGTTGATCGGGGCCAGCAGCGACTTCATCGACGTGAACACGGCGTACCCGACGGCGCGCTTCCAGATCGGGGTCCGTTTCTAGGGAGGCGGGGAGGGGACGCGCACCGGACCCACGAGCGCGGTCCGGTGCGTGTGATGGTGCGGCGGCGGTAGGTGCCTACCGACCGTGTGCCTGGGCGATAAGGTCCGCGACGATCTTGCCTGACGAGAGCACCCCGGGAAGTCCGGCACCGGGGTGCGTGCCGGCACCCGCAAAGTAAAGGTTGGGAATATCCTCGCTGACGTTGTGCGGCCGGAACCAGGCCGACTGCGTCAGGATCGGCTCCACGGAGAAGGCGCTCCCCAGGTGACTCCGGAGGTCGTCGCGGAAGTACGGCGGTGTGACCATCCGCTCGGTGACGATGTGCCGGGACAGGCCCGGGAGATACCGCGCTTCGAGGTATCGGACGATCGCGTCGCGATACCGTGGTCCCTCCACGTCCCAGTTGACGTCTCCCCCGAGGTGGGGCACGGGCGACAGCACATACCAGCAGTCCCCGTCGGGGGGGGCCAGTGAAGGGTCGGTGGCCGACGGGCGGTGCAGGTACAGGGAGAAATCGCCGGCGAGCCGCTTCTTCGTGAAGATGTCGTCGAGCAGCCCACGGTACCTCGGTCCCATCAGGATCTCATGGTGGGCGATGTCGTCGTACCGCCGGTTGGTGCCGAAGTACAGGACGAAGAGCGACATCGAGTAACGCCGCCGCGTGATCCGTCGGTCGGTGTTCCGCGGCCGCACCGCAGGGTCGACAAGGTGCAGGTAGGTGTTCGCGACGTCGCCGTTCGAGACCACAGCGTCGGCCGGAACGACTTCCCCCGAGGCCAGGCGCACCCCGGTAGCGCGCCGTTGCCTGGGGTCCACCTCGATTCGCGCCACCGGCGCATGGCAGCGGAGGAGGCCTCCCATGTCCTCGAACAAGCGCGCAAGTCCACGGACCAACGCGCCGGTCCCTCCCATCGCGAACCACACCCCCCATTCCTTCTCGAGGTGATGAATGAGGGCGTAGATCGACGTCGTCTGGAACGGGTTCCCCCCGACGAGCAGGGGGTGGAACGAAAACACCTGGCGCAGGCGCTCGTCGCGAATGAACTGGTTGACGAAGCCGGCGACGGATCGGTAGGACTGGAGGCGGATGAGGTCCGGGGCGACACGCAGCATGTCACGGACCTTCAGGAACGGCGTGTCGATCAGGCCAAAGCCGGCGCGGAAGATGTCGACGGTCGCACGTGAGAACCGTTCATACCCGGCGACGTCGGCCGGGTTGAACGCGCGCACCTGTGCCATGATGTCGTCCGGCTTTCCGTTGTAGCGAAAGACCGACCCATCCTCGAACCGCACGTTGTAGTACGGATCGAGGGGGACGAGCGTGACGTAGTCGGCCGTGGCTCGGCCGCCTAACGCGAAGAGATCGTGCACCAGCCAGGGGGCCGTGATGATGGTCGGGCCGGCGTCGAAGGTGTAGCCGTCCTGCCGGAAGACCCTGGCCCGACCGCCAGGTTGCTCCAGCGCCTCGACGATGGTGACGTCATGTCCCTGGGCGCGGAGGCGAATAGCTGCGGCGAGGCCGCCAAAGCCGGCGCCAACAACGACGATCTTCATGAGTCCGGACGACACGGGGCCCCGGATCGACGCGTGCTATCGCTCGCTTGCCCGGGGAACGTCATGCGCACGCGTGGGAGCGGCACTATGCCGGATGGACGCGAAGGGCGGGGGCCGGCTGCGTGCGCGGTGCCCGGAGGGCCAACCACACCGGAACGGCCATCGCGATCGTTCCGAGGCCGGCGGCCCACCAGAGTCCATCGCGCAGGCAGAGCACCACCGGCATGATGCCGTTGGTGGCGTAGATCCAGATGGGGGTGGCACTGGGGCTGACGTGCGCCGTCCACTCCGCAGGCGGTACCACGGCGAGCATGAGGCGCGCGATGACGGTGCCCGTCAGGTACCACCCGAACCAGTTGGAGAGCGGCATCCCATAGAAGATGTCGCGGGAGAAGAAGGCGACGAGCCAGTCAGGGAAGCCCATGTCCCGGAACTGCTGGCCGCTCCCCCAGATCCAGTGCGTGGTCTTCACCATCGCCGGGTCCATCGAGACGTCCCAGGCGACGAGGATCAACCCGGCGACGGCCGCCCACCGCCATTTCGTCGCGTTGTCGGGCGCCGCTGCCATGAGGCGCCCGCAGATCGCCAGGCACCCGTAGATCATATAGAACCACGAGATGGGGATGGGGAACGGCACCAGTCCCAGGATGCGGTAGCCGAGCAGCGGCGTGTACTGGTACTCCCCGAACGGAAAGCCGGTGCCCGTCCCAGCGAGCTCGGAGCCGAGGGAGACAAGGCTCCCCAGCGTGAAAATGACGAGGGCGCGCCCCAGGCCGAGTCGGCCAGTCGCGTGCATGAGTGCGGCCAGGGCGCCGAGCACCACGTACGTGGGTCCGGAAAACTTCCAGGCCAGGCGCATGATGGTCGCGTTAGGCTCTTCGGCGAGCCACGGACCCGGTGGACCGTTCAGCACCGTGACCATCGCGAGCGAGGAGAACGCGATCAGGCCGAGGTGGCCCAGCAGGGCCATGGTCGCGAATCGGTCGAAACGAGTCCGTTCCATCACGCGGCGTGGGTGTGCGGGGTGGACAGCAGGCACTTCCCGAGTACCAGGGCCCGTTCGCCCCAGCCAAGGCGCGCGCGCCGGGTGAACGAGTCATATCCATTGCGCTCGATCACGTCGAGAATGCGCTCATAACCCACGGCGCACGCGGTGGCGCAGCGCTGGGCATCCGGGGCCAGGTGGAGGATGCCGGGCGTGGCGCGCCCATACCATTCGCGGGCTCGGGCCACCTGGGCACGCATGAACGCGCGCCACCCGGCGCGGTGGAGCGCTGAGCCGTCCAGGACATCGTCTGCGGTGAAGCCATGCTGCGCCAGCTCGTCCGCCGGCAGGTAGACGCGGCCGCGGGCCGCGTCCTCACCGATGTCTCGGAGGATATTCGTGAGCTGCATGGCGACGCCCAGGTCTCGGGCCCGGCGGATCGCAATCTCCCGGGCCCCCTGGATCCCCATGACCGACGCGCACATCTCTCCGACGCAGCCGGCCACCCCTTCGCTGTAGCTCCGCAGCTCGTCCCACGTGTCCCAGCGGGCGTGTGTCAGGTCGGTCGCGACGCCGTCGAGCAGTTCGCGGAGCGGGGCATCCGGGACGCCGAAGGTCCGGACCGTCCACGACAGCTCTCGAAAGACGGCGTTGTGCCCGTTGCCCGCGAGTGCAGCCTCCAGCTCGGCGCGCATCCGTTGGAGTGCGGCACCGGCGGCCCCCCGGTCGGCCATCCCCTCCTGGGAGTCGACGATATCGTCCGCCACCCGACAGAACGCGTACAGGGCGAAGGTCCCCCGCCGCTTTTCCGCGGGGAGGAGGTAGCTGGCGACGGCGAAGGTCCGGGCGTGTCGCCTGGTCAGCTTTTCACACTGTTGCGCGTCGGCGATCGGCATCCGAGGGTAGGAACGTCAGGGCGAAGTATGGTACGGGCGGGGCGAGCGACCAGCGCGGTTGGTGGGCGCACCTCTTGAGCGATTCAGCGCCTCCCGAGGTTCCCGGAAACTACGCCGGTGGATTCGGGGCAGATTCCTCAACTCCCTGGCCCACCATTCATAGAAAAAAGGCCAATCCGGGGGGATTCGTCACCATTTGGTTGACGTCTGCGCCTGTCGGGGTCATCTTGGGGCCGCTTCGACGGGGTGGGTGGGGTAGGGCGGTCCGGGTATCCCCCCGCGAGCTGGCTTCGATTGTATCTCCTTCTGGTTTACGCGCGCCGCTCCAGAGCTGCGCTCTTGAGTTCCACCCCCCGAGGCGGACATCTCGGGGGATTTGCCGCATCCGGCAAGTGGCAGTCTCACCCACTCACACGGAGGAAACATGGTGAGTAATGTCCGCAGGAGAATCGCCTCGTTCTTGGCAGCAGCGCTTTTGGCGCCGCTGGCAGTCGGGGCCCAGGCCACCGGGATCATCGATGGACGGGTCATGGACCAGTCCACCGGGCGCCCGGTTGAGTCTGCACAGGTCAGCATCGAGGGGACGACGATCGGCGCCCTCACCAACGCGCAGGGCGCCTTCCGCATCACGGGAGTCCCGGCACGCCAGGTGACGGTCCGCGTCCGCGCCCTCGGCTACGCTCCCACCTCGCGGCAGGTGACGGTCGCGGCTGGTGAGACGCAGCGCATCGAGTTCACGGTCAACACGTCGGCGATCCAGCTGGACCAGGTCGTCGTGACGGGTTCCGGCCAGCAGACCGAGGTGAAGCGACTTGGCAATACCGTCGCGGTGATCACGGTCCCCCAGAACGCCCCGATCAACGACGTCTCGGCGCTCCTGACGGCGCGCGAGCCGGGGTTGAGCGCGGTGACCGCCGGTGGATTGGCTGGTGAAGGCGCGCGTATCCGCATTCGCGGCAACGCGTCGCTGACGCAGTCGAACGAGCCGATCGTCTTTGTCGACGGCGTCCGCATCAACAACGGCGGCAGCTTCGGCATCGGGACGGGTGGCGGTGGTTCGCCGTCGCGTCTGGACGACATCGACCCGAACACGATCGAGCGGATCGAAGTGCTGAAGGGTGCCGCTGCGGCGACCCTGTATGGCACCGAAGCGTCGAACGGCGTGATCCAGATCTTCACGAAGAACGGCTCCAGCGGCGCGCCCAAGTGGCAGCTGAACATGGAGGGGATCACTTCGAGCTTTGTGGATCGCGTGGCGCCGAACTCGTTCTACGCCAAGACGCAGGCTGATGCCGATCGTCTCGCGACGTTCTGGAACATGCCGGGCCTCCAGCCGTTCCAGGTCCGTGAGGTGCCGATTTTCAAGGATTACTTCACGGAAACGGGAACGGGCGGTTCCGGCTCGTTGTCGGTGAACGGCGGGTCGACCGGACTGACCTACTTCGCCAGCGGCCGCCTGTACCAGGAAGACGGTCCGTTCGGCGGCAGCGACTACGGCCCGGCGCGGGACTTCGTCCGCCGCATTGCGACGACGGGGAAGATTCAGCTGGTGCCGTTCTCGAACCTGCGCCTCGGGTTCAACAACAACTACTACAACACGCAGAACGAGGTCCCCGAGAACAACAACAACATCTACGGGGTGAACTCGCTGGCGTACATGGCGCGTCCGGAAGTCGCGAACTGCAACCTCTCGAGCTACGTCGCGCCCGGTAAGTGCTCCGGCGCGGGCAACCCGTTCGGGAACCAGGCGTTCATGACGGCCCGTGAGGCGATGAACCAGGTCAACAGCAATGCCGTCTCGCGTTACCTCGGCGTCGTGGATGCCGACTATCGCCTGGCGGAAGGCGCCAACTGGACGACCGCCGTCGGCTTCGACTACACCTCGCAGCGCGACTTCGGCTTCTCGCCGTTTGGCTACAACGTCGACCTGTTCACGTCACAGACGGTGGACGGCGCGCGCACGACCTTCAACGGCGAGCGTCGCCTCCTGACCCTCGACTCGAAGCTCGCGTACAACAAGGACATCTTCGGGCTTTCGACGCAGAACGTCGTCGGCCTCCAGGTGTTCAACGATCGTATCGTCAACCGCTCCGGGTCGTCCCAATCCTTTCCGGGCCCGGGCATCGAAGTCGTGGGTGCCGGTGGTACGGCGATCACCACGGGTGAAGGGTTCGCCACCACGATTAACGGCGGGTACTTCGGCCAGACGCAGGTTGGCTGGAAGGACCTCGTCTTCGTGACCGCCGGTGGTCGTTATGACTTCTCGTCGGCCTTCGGCGCCGAGGCGCCTGGCGTCTTCTATCCGAAGGCGTCGGTCTCGTTCATTCCGTCGGACATGTCGGGCTGGGGATCGCCGCTCGGGATCAACACCTTCCGTGTGCGCGCGGCATGGGGTCAGTCGGGGCGTCAGCCAGGCGCGTTCGACCGCTTCACGACGTTTGGTCCGCTCGTCTCCGAGCTGGGCGCTGGCCTTGCGCCGAGCCAGCTGGGTAACCAGAACCTCGAGCCGGAAGTTGCCACCGAGATCGAGGGTGGGTTCGAGCTCGGGATGCTGGATAACCGAGTCGCCCTGGAGTTCTCATACTGGGATCGGACCGTCAACGATGGCCTGGTCTCCCGTCAGTTCGCCACGTCGGGCGGTTTCCGCCAGCCGCAGCTGACGAACATCGGCACGATCGACGCCAACGGCTACGAGGTCAACCTCCGCGGCAACGTGTATCGCTCCGCGAAGTCGCAGATCGATCTCTTCGCCAACGCGGCGTACCTCAAGCAGACGCTGACGTCGCTCGGCGGCGCTCCGGCCCTCAAGGTCGGGTACTTCCGCTATCGCGGCTTTATGCGCGAAGGGGACCCGCTGGGTTCGTTGTACGCCCCGCGGCTTGCGGTCGCGTGCAACGGGTCGCCGAAGAACAACAAGGCTGGCAAGCCGATCGCGTGTCTGTCGGCCGACCAGTATGCGATTGACTTCAATGGACGTGGTTCTGCCGCGACCCGCGCCGAACTGTTGCAGTACTTCTCGCAGCCGCGTGACCTGCAGACCTCCGCGGTCCAGAACGCGCTCAAGCCGTTCCTGGCGGACTACGACGGCAACGGCAACCCGCTCGAGCAGTTCGTTGGCGACGTGATCCCGGATTGGTCCGGTGCGTTCGGTGGCTCCATGAGCCTCGGTCGTGCCTGGCGCTTCCAGACGCTCTTCGAGTACCGCACCGGCTTCAAGGTCCAGAACCTGACCGACGGCTTCCGCGGCTCGCAGCACGCGTCGATCGGTTCCAACCGCAAGGCGTTCGATGAAATCGAGGCGACGATGAACAACCCCGCTTCGACGCCGGAGCAGCGTCTCGAGGCGGCGAACCTGTACATCACGAAGCACCGCCGCCTGCTCGAGCCGGGTCTCCACCAGGCCGAGGACGGCGACTTTGTCCGCCTTCGCGAGATCGCGTTGACCTACAACCTCCCGACGGGCCTCCTGGGCCGGTTTGGGGCGAACGGCGGCAACGTGACCCTCTCGGGCCGTAACCTGTGGTTGGCCACGAAGTACTCGGGCCTCGATCCGGAATCCAACGAGAACGGACGTGGTTCCACCGGCGCCCTCACGGACAACTTCCTCGTGAGCACGGATGGCTTCGGCCTCCCGCTGCAGCGCCGCGTGTCGCTCATCGTCAATCTCAACTTCTAAGCGCGGAGTGAACGCTACATGCGACTGACATCTCACACGAACGGTGTGTCCCGGATTCCCGGGGCGCACCGCGCCGCGCGCGGGGCCATGACGCTGGTTGCGTCGTTGACCCTTGCTGCCTGCGGCATGTTCGACACGGACATCAACAACCCCAACGCCGTCGTTGAGGAAAACCTGGCGGATCCGGCGGCCGCCACGCCCATCGTCAATGGGCTGGGCGCCACCGTGAGCCGTTCGCTGAACCAGATCGCCGGCACCATCGGCGCGGTCACGGATGAACTCACCTGGGCGGGCTCCCGCGAGGCCTGGAACACGCTCGACAACGGGGACATCAACGACCCGGTCAACGAATACACGGACGGGCAGTATCCGTACCTGTCCGAGGCCCGCTGGCTCGGTGACTACGCGGTGACGCAGCTGGAAGCGCTCGACAAGGACAGCAAGCTCCGCAGCCGCGTGGACCTCGCGCGGGCGTATACCTACGCGGGCCTTGCCTACTTGTTGATTGCAGAAAATTACGAGGACTTCGTGGTCTCCTCTGATCGGCAGGAAAACGGGGATCCGGTCGGCGAAGCGAACATGGGCACCATGTTCGACAAGGCGATCTCCCTGTTCGACAAGGGCGTGACCCTCTCCACGACGCTGAACAACGCCGAGTGGCGCCGCAACTCGACGGGGCTCCGTGCTCGCGCCAAGTTCTCGAAGGCGGTTCGCGCAAAGTTCGGGACGGCTCGTACGCGCCCGGCCAACGGCCTCGTGAACGATGCGGGCGCCACCGCGGACGCCCTTGCCGCACTGGCCGTCATGCCGGCTGGGTATCGGATGCGCTTTACGGCGTCCGCCCAGAACAACGGTGGGTACTTCGCCACCGGGTTCGAAATCAGCCAGCGCCTGGAGATCCGTGCGGGGGATGAATACATCAACACCAACACCGCCCGGACGCGTCCGCTGGACGGAACTGCCGGCATCAAGCTGGTGGATCCGGTCACCGGGATCGCCGATGCCGTCCTTGGTCGCGCGATCGATGAGTGCTGCCGTCAGACGTCGAGCCAGTTCATCCCGACGACGGCCATCAGCGAGGTGGAGATGAACCTCATCCTCGCCGAAGCCGCCCTGGCCGCGAACAACACGGCCGAGTTCACCACCCGCATCAACGCGGTGCGCTCGGCCAACGGTTTGGCCCCCTACGCCGGCACCCCCGCGGCGCAGACGGTGCTCATCCATGCGCGTCGGACCAACCTGTACCTGCAGGGACGACGGCTGATGGACCATTACCGGTTCAACACGCCGGACCCGCGCTGGCTGCCGGTGCAGACCACGTTCCGCAAGACCTGCTTCTTCCCGATCTCGTACAACGAGCGCCTGCAGAACCCCAAGGCGCCGCAGCCTGCGGTCAATCGCTCGGCCGCTTGCTCGTGATCGGAGTCGTATGAGTTTCCTGTCGTACCAGGGCGCAGGGCACCGGAGGATCGGTGCCCTGCGTTCCCTTTGGGCCTTCACCCTCGGGGCGTTTCTCTCCGGGTGTTTTCGCAACGTGCCGGTGGCTCAACCGGCGCAGCTCGCGGCAGGATCGCAGGTCCGGATCCAGCTCACCCTGGATGGCACGCAACAGCTCACGCGCCAGCTCGGGCCAGAGGTGCGCAGTGTGTTGGGGAAGGTCGAGTCGGTTCGGAACGACACGATCTACATCACCCTCGAGGAAAGCCGTACCCTCAATGGGCAGATCCTCCCGTCGTCAGGGAGCCGCGTGGGAATACCGCGCAGTACGGTCGCCGAGATGTCCGAGCGGGTGCGCAACAAGCGTCGCAGCGTTGTCGCCGCGATAGTGGCCATGGGCAGTGCCATTGCCCTCGTCATTTTAGCCAGTGGGGCTATCGGGGGAGGGGGACAGGACGGCACCACACCGCCGCCACCGCCACCGACCTAGCATCAGTCGCGCGGGCGGCGGCTTGCGCGCGTGCGGTTTCCGAGAGCAAACCCGGGCTCGTCCCGGGCAGCTGACTCCGTGAGGCAGAGGCGACCGCGTACCGCCGCCGGTGCTCTCCCCGCCACCAGGCGTGGGGTAGAGCTGACCGTGGAGTACCATGCCTCTTGAGGCCCTCCACGGGGTCATCTCAGGGAACTGACGCCACGCACGCACATGCACACGCCGCTCATGTACTCCTCGTTGGCCCCCTGGTGGCCGCTGTTTTCGTCGCCCGCCGACTACGCAGAGGAGGCGGCGGCGTTCGCCGAACTGCTCCCCGGTCGGAGCCGCGGGAAGCCCGAGGTCCTCGAGCTCGGTTCCGGGGGCGGCAATCTCGCATCACACCTGAAGGTTCACGCCTCAATGACCCTCGTCGATCTCGCGCCCGAGATGCTTGCGGTGAGCCAGGGTCTCAACCCTGAGCTGGAGCACCTGCCGGGTGACATGCGGAGTGTTGATCTGGGGCGGACCTTCGACGCCGTCTTGATTCACGACGCGGTCATGTACAACACCACGCCGAGTGACCTGCAGGCCACGATGGCCGCAGCAGCCAGGCATTGTCGGACTGGCGGGGTCGTGATCATGGCGCCGGATTGCACCCGTGAGAGCTACGAACCGGACACCACGCACGGGGGTGAAGACGGGCCGGACGGACGTTCGGCACGATACCTCAGCTGGTCGTTCGATCCTGACCCATCGGATACGCAGTTCGAGACCGTGTACACCTTTGTCATGCGCGATGTCGACGGAACGATGCGCGCGGAGGTGGACCGTCACGTGGAGGGCTTCTTTCGCGAGGCGGAGTGGCTCCGCTGGCTGGCGGAGGCCGGGATCGCTGCGCGGTGCCACGTCGACGCCTGGGACCGACCGGTGTTTGTAGGCACCCGTCGTTGACCAGCGACGGTGGTGTGACGCGTGCTGCCTCGACGGCGACGGGCCCGGGAGCGATACTTCGCGCCATGAGGCTTTCTGACATCCTGCGGGCCACGTCGTCCTGGTTGGTCCTCACGTTCGCTTGCGCCTGTGCGTCCGCGCCCGGTGGTGCTCCCGCGTCCGGGGCAACGCCGCCGGTGCAAGGCCAGAAGCCCACCCTGGTCGTCATGCTGACGGTGGACCAGCTCCGTCCCGACTACCTCGAGCGGTTCAAGGGGGACCTGACGCGCGGCTTTCCCCGGCTCCTCACTCGGGGGGCGTACTTCACGAACGCCCATCATGATCACGCGATCACGGAGACCGCGCCGGGGCACGCGACCCTGCTGACGGGGCGCTTCCCGCGGTCGACCGGTATCACGCGAAACATCGTCGGGGTGAACACGCCTCAATTCCCGCTGCTCGTCGGCGCGGGGGCAGGGGCGGCCCCGTTCCGGCTGAGAGGCACCACGTTGTTTGACTGGCTCGCGGCGGTCCATCCCGGCGCACGCGCGCTCTCGGTGTCGGCCAAGGACCGCAGTGCCATTCTCCCGGTGGGGCGAGCGAAGCAGGAGGTCTACTGGTACTCCGATAGCGGCATCTTCACGACGAGCACCTGGTATCGCGCGGCCTTGCCCGCGTGGGCCACGGCCTTCAACGAGGCGCACCCTGCGCGTGCCTACGCGGGCACGTTGTGGGACCTCGCGCCAGGGGTCGCCTTCGCCGAGCCGGATAGCGTGCCGGTGGAGCGGGGGGGACGCGACTTTGTGTATCCGCACCCCTTCACAAGAAATCCGGACAGTATCGGTGTGGCGGTCCGTTACTCCCCGATGGTGGACGAGTTAACGGCCCAATTTGCGTGGCGTGGCTTTCGCGAGTTGGATCTCGGGCGTGGCCCCGGCGTGGACCTTCTCGCCGTCTCCTTCTCCGCGACCGACTACGTGGGCCATACCTATGGGCCCGAGTCCCGCGAGATCCACGACAATATCGTGCGGCTGGATCGGGTGCTCGGCGCTTTTCTCGACAGCCTATATGCGATCCGCGATTCGTCTCGCATCGTGTTTGCCCTCTCCTCCGATCACGGCGTGCAGCGGATTCCGGAATTGCACGGTGGGGTACGGGTGGTGATGCGGCCGGCGATGGTCGCTGCGCGCGCACTGGTCCGTCGATTTGGCGGCGACACGACGGCCATCGACTTCGAGAGCGGCGGCTTCTTCATTGAGAAGGAAGCATTGGCCGGCGGCCTGACCGCGCGCTTGCTCACGGACAGTTTCATGGTGGCTGCGCGCAAGGTGAATGGGGTGATGCGAGTCGAGCGCTACGACGCCCTCGCGCGCCTGGATACCCTCACGGATGCCATCGCCCGGCGGTGGGTGCACATGTTCCCCGCAGACATCGCGCCGACCGCCGTCGTAACCCTGCGACCCGGGAGCATCTACGCGGGCAATGTCGCGACGCATGGAACGCCGCACGATGCGGACTCCCACGTGCCGCTGCTGTTCGTGGGCGAGGCATTTGCGCCCGGACGGCACGACGGCTTCGTGCGCACGGTGGACCTGGCGGCCACGCTCGCCCACGCGTTAGGCATCCGTCCCAGGGAACGACTGGACGGGCGGATCCTGCAGGACGCCTTTCGGAAGTAACGCACGACGCTCGCGTGGGGCGGCGCGTACCAGTCTATGCGGAAGGCGGGACTCGAACCCGCACGGTGTTACCCACAGGATCCTAAGTCCTGCGCGTCTGCCAATTTCGCCACTCCCGCTGTGCGTTGAAGTCTAAGGCCGTCGACCGGCCGAGGTCGAGTCCGCTGGGACGGCGGCGGCCCGGGCACGCTGGTCGCGGCGCTGCGTCAGGCGGCTCAGGCGATCACGCGGGAGGTCCCACGTCGGGGGCTTCCACCCGCGCTCTTCGACGGGTGACGGCCCGCCACTCGCCGGGCGGAAGGCGTCGACAAACTCGGTGAAACGGCTCCCTGGGTTCCAGAGTGCCCAGCCCGTGGCACCGGCGTCGTAGGCGCCCTGGATCTGCGCCCGCAATTCCGCAGGCCCATAGCGCAGGCCACGAATACTCATGGCCTCGAGCCAGGGTCGCACCTCTCCCACCGCAACCTTCGCCGAGTCCGCGAGGAATCTCGTGCGTTCCACGGCATCGGCGGTGGCCAGCCGGACCACTTCATACGGCTTGAGGCCGGGACGCGGAAAACCGTACAGGCCGGCGTAGTAGTGGGACGGATACACCATCGGTAACACGGCATCCGAGGCAGCGATCACCCGCTCCCAGTTCTGCCCGATGCCGACGTCGTCCTCAAGATGGGTCACGAGGCCGAACACATCCGCGGTGACCGGGACCCCAAGGTCTTTGACCTGTGCCTTGGAGTAGAGCAGGAAGTCCCGAATGTTGTCGGCACGGGAGACGCCGTTGCTGCCCGGGAACGACATCGTCGCGCGTGCCCGGTCTGTGACATCGGGGAACCGCACATAGTCCCACTGCAGCTCCGAGAAGCCCATGTCGAGCGCTTCTCGCGCAATGGCGATGTTGTAGTCCCACACCCGCCGATCGTAGGGATTCACCCAGGCGCCGCCCTTGTTGTCCTTCCACAACCCGCCGTTCACGTGGCGAATCGCGAGGTCCGGCTTCCGCTCCGCGAGCATCCGGTCCTTGAAGACGACAATGCGAGCGATGCTGTAGATGCCGTGTGCGCGCAGGGTGTCGACCAGCGCTGGCAGCCAGGTCGTCGACGGGCGCTTGTCTGCGCCGATCTCGCGGGCCAAGGCGACCTTGGTCCCCGTGTGTGCGAGGAACGTGTCAGACTCCTTGATGTCGATGATCATCGCATTCACCTCGGTGGCGTCGGCGATGCGGATCAGCTCAGCCATGCGGGTGCGCGACCCGGCGGCCCAGGCGTTCACGTACAGCGCGCGAACGGAGTCGGGCTTCGGCGTTCGCGCGGGCGCGGCGGGGGCGGCCGGTGTCGAGATCGACGCCGGGGACTGCGCCCCCGCTTCAGGGACGTCCTGTCGGCTGCAGGCCGCCGTTGCGGCAAGGAGGATGAGGCACGGTGCGCGGGTCATGCGGGAAGCATAACGAGGGATGGCTCGTACACGAACCGCGTGCTGCGCGTGCGTTTCCGCTGCACGGCCGAACTGTCAAGGCGCAGTACGGGGAGCACGAGCGGCACGGGCGGGCGCAAAACGGCCCCCGGGGAATCCCCGGGGGCCCTGGTCCTGCGAGAGCGGGTGACTACTGCTCGCCCACTGTCAGGCTCACGACCCGCGACTGCTGCGCTTGAACGTTGTAGACCTGCAGCGAAACGGTGTCGCCATCCTTGACACGGCTGAGAACCTCGCGCAGGTCGGCGGTGGTCCGGACGTCCTTGCGAGGGCGAGGGAAGAGCACCGCGGTGATCAGGTCACTGCCGTCGGGGGCGAAATATCCCGCGCGTTGTGCCCAGCGCTCGGCCGCGATCACCCGAACACCGCGGCGCTCCGCTGGCAGGCGGCTCTCGCGAATGAACTCTTCGGTGAGCGCCTCGACCGTGGCCCCGAGCGGCTTGGCCTCGTAGGAGCCGCCGCGCACCGGCTCGGCCTCCCTCTCGGCTTCACGACTTCGGGCATTCTCAGCGACCTGTCGCTCTTCGGCCGGCGCCTCGATCAGCTTGACCTTGAACGTCTTGCGGTCACCAAACCGCATGACCTCCAACTCAACGGTCTCGCCCGGCTCATGTGCCCGGATGATGCGCTGCAGCGTGCTGGTCCGGTCAACGACCTTGCCGTCGGCCTTGACGATGACGTCACCCACTTCGATGCCCGCCGTCTTCGCCGGGCTCGGGTCACTGGAGTACTCATGCACGAGCGCGCCGGAGATGTCCTTGAGGCCCGCGGCCTTCGCGTCTGCCGGTGACGCGTCGCGAATGCTCACGCCGACGACGGCCCGGCGCACCCGGCCATTCTTCACCAGGTCGTCCATCACGTCGCGCGCCAAGTTGATCGGGATGGCGAAGCCGTAGCCCTGGTAATAGCCCGTGCCCGACGCAATGGCGGTGTTGATCCCAATCACTTCGCCCCGAATGTTGACCAGCGGGCCACCGGAGTTGCCTGGGTTGATCGCCGCGTCGGTCTGGATGAAGTCCTGGATGGCGTACCGGTCGGTGTTCAGCCCGCGCAGGTCATTGCCGCCGCGGCCCTTCGCCGAGACGATGCCGGCGGTGACCGTGTGGTCGAGGCCGAGGGGGTTGCCGATGGCGAGCACCCACTCGCCGACCTTCACCCCTTCGTCGTTGCCGAAGGCGGCAACGGGGAAGTCGGTGCCGGTCAGTTTCAGCACGGCGACGTCGGTCTGTGGGTCACGGCCCACAACCCGCGCCGGCAGCTGTCGACGGTCGATCAAGGTGACCGTGATCTTGTCCATGTTCTCGACGACATGGTTGTTCGTGAGGATGTAGCCATCCTTCGACACAATGAAGCCGGTGCCGCTGGAGAACTGTGGACGCTGCTGCTGTTGCGGGCCAAACTCCTGGAAGAAGTCCTCGATGCCAGGAGGCGCATTGCGCCGCTGGATGTTCGGCCGCCGTTGTTGCGCGGTTGGCTGCTCCGTGCGTTCGGCCGCGATCGAGACGACGGCGGGCCCCACGCGGTCGGCGATGCCGACGAACGAGGTGTTGAGCTCGACCACCGACGCTGGCGCAGTGGCCGGCGTCATGCTGGCTTGGCGAGCCGGCGCGGTGCGGGACTGTGCCCAACCAAACGGCGTCAGGTCGAAGCCCGAGGCGAAGACGAGGCCGCATGCGAAGGCAATCGCGACGGCGCCGAACAGCTTGGCACGGGAAGACAACGAAGACATGGTTGCTGCGGGTGGCAGGTAGGTGCCGCGAGTGGTACACCGGAGCCCAAGGGCCCCTTCAAGCTACATCGGTACCCCGGAGGCCGGAGTACCGATTCGTCACACAGGTAATACGCCGGGGTTGCCCGGGAAGTTCAACCGGGTGCTCCCGAACCGGCGTCGGCAGAGTGCCGGGGCGGGTTGAAGGTTCGGCAACCTGCAACCCACCCGGAGGCCGTGCCTACGACTTCTTGGGATCGTCGACGATCTCGTAGTCCGCTTCGACCACGTCGTCATCCTTCTTGTCGCTTCCGGCGGACGCCTGGTCCCCACCGGTCGCCCCTGCGTCCGGGGTGGGTTCCGACGCCTGGGACTGGGTGTACAGTGACCGCCCGGCCTCCTGATAGGCGTTGGTGAGCTCCTCGAGGGATGCCTTGATTTCGGCCATGTCGTCCCCGCGGTGCGCCTTGCGGGCGCGCTCCACCGCCGTCTCCAGGCGGGTCTTCATCTCGGGGGAGAGGCGATCCGCCCACTCCTTGGAGTTCTTCTCCACTTCGTACGCGAGCGAATCGAGCCGATTCCGCGTGTCGATCTCCTCGCGGCGGCGCTTGTCGTCGCCGGCGTTCTTTTCGGCATCCTTGACCATCCGCTCGATCTCGTCCTTGGAGATGCCGCTGGAGGCCTCGATGCGGATCTTCTGCTCCTTGCCGGTGGTCTTGTCCTTGGCGCCGACGTTCAGGATGCCGTTCGCATCGATGTCAAAGGTGACCTCGACCTGCGGCATGCCACGCGGAGCCGGCGGGATCCCCGTCAGGGTGAACTTGCCGATGGTCTTGTTGTGCAGGGCGAGTTCGCGTTCGCCCTGGAGCACGTGGATCTCGACCGTCGACTGGTTGTCGTCCGCGGTCGAGAAGGTCTCGGCCTTGCGCGTCGGGATGGTCGTATTGCGCGGGATGAGGACAGTCATCACGCCGCCTAACGTCTCGATGCCCAGGGACAGCGGCGTGACGTCGAGCAGGAGCACGTCCTTCTGCTCGCCGGTGAGCACCGCACCCTGCACGGCCGCGCCGATCGCCACGACTTCGTCCGGGTTGACGCCCTTGTTCGGCTCTTTGCCAAAGAAGCCCTTGACGACTTCCTGGATCTTTGGAATCCGGGTGGAGCCGCCAACGAGGAGGACCTCATCGATCTCCGTTGGCTTGAGGCCGGCGTCGTCGAGGGCCTTCTTCATCGGCTCCAGCGTGCGCTGGATCAGGTCGTCCACCAGCTGCTCGAACTTCGAGCGGGTGAGCTGGTAGTTGAGGTGCTTGGGTCCCGATTGGTCGGCGGTGATGAACGGCAGGTTGATGTCGGTCGACATGGTCGAGGACAACTCGCACTTGGCCTTCTCCGCCGCTTCCTTGAGGCGCTGGAGCGCCATCGCATCCTTGGACAGGTCAATGGCCTGGTCACGCTTGAACTCAGTGACCAACCAGTCGATGACGCGCTGATCGAAGTCGTCGCCGCCGAGGTGGGTGTCGCCGTTCGTGGACTTGACCTCGAACTGGCGGGTGCCGTCGACGTCGTACAGTTCCAGGACCGAGATGTCGTACGTGCCGCCGCCAAGGTCGAAGACGGCGACCTTCTCGTCCTTCTTCTTGTCGAGGCCGTACGCGAGCGCGGCTGCCGTCGGCTCGTTGATGATACGAAGGACCTCGAGCCCGGCGATCTTGCCGGCGTCCTTGGTGGCCTGCCGCTGCGAGTCGTTGAAGTACGCTGGGACGGTGATGACCGCCTTGGTCACCCCATGTCCGAGGTAGTCTTCCGCCGTCTGCTTCATCTTCTGCAGGATCATCGCGGAGACTTCGGGGGGCGTGTACCGCTTGCCCTGCACCTCCACGGCGGACAGGTCATTCGGGCCCGCGACGATGGCGTAGGGAACGCGCTTGCTCTCCTCGGTCACCTCGGTCGTCTTGCGACCCATGAACCGCTTGATCGAGAAGACGGTGTTCCTGGGGTTGGTCACCGCCTGACGCTTGGCGATCTGGCCGACGAGCCGTTCCCCGTCCTTCGTGAAACCGACGACCGAGGGGGTGGTCCGGCCGCCCTCGGAGTTGGGGATGACGACCGGATCTCCGCCCTCGAGGACGGCGACGACCGAATTGGTGGTACCGAGGTCGATTCCAATGACCTTGTCAGGCATGTTCGTTCACGGGTTGCGAGTGGGTCTCGTGGGCTGCCCTCGCGGGCCTCCGAGTTATGTCGATGTGTAAGGCAATGCCGAGGCCGAAGGCGTTCGGCCAAAATGGCAGACTGCGGGACGAATTGGGGCGGACCGACTGCCCGATCGCCGCCAAGTGCGGCAGAGATGTCAGGGGGCTGGCATAAGTGCCTGCGCGCCTTATCGTTGGACTGGCCAGTATCCCACAGCCCGGGGCTGCGTGATTCCCATCTCGGACGAAAACCCGACCCTGCGCACGCCGGTCATGACGATCGGGGTCCTGGGCCTGATCGGCGCGGCCTGGGTCCTGGCACAGGGAGCCGGATTCGACCCGTTTCAGCTGTCGTCGTCGGTGTGCGACCTCGGGATGGTGCCTGGGGAGATCACGCACGGCGCGCCGCTCAACATGGCGGTGCCGATGGGGCAGCATGGCGGCCAGGCATGGGTCTGTGCGGTGGACGACCAGCCGATCAACACCTTCACCCCGCTTACGTCGATGTTCCTGCACGGGAGCTGGGCGCACCTGCTGGGCAATGCGCTCTTTCTGTGGGTGTTCGGGAACAACGTCGAGGACTCGATGGGGCGGGGGCGTTTCCTCGTCTTTTACCTCGCCTGCGGCTTGCTCGCCGCCGGGGCGCACATCATTTCCGCGCCTTCTTCGCCGGTTCCCACGGTAGGGGCTTCCGGAGCGATCTCCGGGATGCTCGGTGCCTACCTGGTGCTGTATCCGCGTGTGCTCGTGAAGGTGCTGATCCCGATCATCATCATCCCCTGGATCGTGCGCGTCCGTGCGTGGGTGGTGTTGGTCATGTGGTTTGTGTGGCAGGTGTTGGGCGGACTCGAGCAGTTGAGCCAGTTGCGAGGCGACATCTCGGGCGGTGTGGCGGTGTGGGCGCACGTGGGAGGGTTTGTGGCAGGGTTCGTCCTGATCCGGTTCTTTGTGGATCGCGAGTTGGTGGGGCGTCGTCAGGCGTTGAGTGATGCGCGGCTGGCGTTCTCCGACGCCGCGGGCCGCTGACGATGTACCTCGCGCGCGTGCTGGGCCGGCTGGTGGCGACCGTGAAGCAGGACACCCTGCGGGGTGTGCCGTTGCAGTGGGTGCAGCCGTTGACCGCACACGGTGCGCCGGCGGGCAAGCCGATCGTTGCCCTGGATCGCGTGGGGGTTGGGCCGGGGGAGGTGGTGGTGTACATCACGTCTCGTGAGGCGGCGATCGTGCTGGACGATCCCTTCGCTGCGGTCGACGCGGGGATTATCGCCAAGGTGGACTGGTGCGATGTGGGTGACGCGCGCACCCTGGAGGGCTGACGATGTTCCTCGCGCGCGTTGTCGGGGACGTCGTGGCGACGCATCGCCACGTTGAGCTGGCCGGGCACAAGTTGCTCTTGCTCCGCCGACTGAGTCTTGCGGGGAAGGAAGAGGGGGCGGAGTTGATTGGCGTGGACGTGGTTGGGGTCGGGGTGGGGGAGCGCGTGTTGGTGGTGCAGGAAGGGAACGCCGCCCGCGCGTTGTTCAAGAACGCGAAGATCCCGGCCCAGGCGGTGGTGGTCGGCGTGGTGGATCGCGTGGACCTGTTGACCGGCGAGATGCCGGAGGACGCGGCATGACGATGGATGTGCGGGAGTTGGCCAAGGCGGTGGCTCGGGAGCTGGCGGCGCGCGACCAGGTGTCCGGACGGGGGGCCCCCCCCGAACGACAGGGTAACACCGCATCGCGCGGCGATCATCATCCTGTCATTGCGACTCCCGGCAATTCCACGCACGCCCCCCCGGCGGGGGTCCGCTGGGTCCGCGACCAGGCGCGCATCGCCGACTTCATCGACCACACGCTGCTCAAGGCCGAAGCGACCGCCGCCGAGATAGACAAACTCTGCGCAGAGGCCCGCGAGCTGCGGTTTGCCGCCGTGTGCGTGAACCCCTCATGGGTCTCGCGATGTGCCAGACAGCTGGCGTCATCCGGTGTGGCCGTGGCCACCGTCGTTGGCTTTCCGCTTGGTGCGACCAGTTCCGCCGCCAAGGCACACGAAACCGAGGTCGCCGTGCGCGACGGGGCAACCGAGATCGACATGGTTGTGCCGGTCGGCCACATCAAGTCGAATGACTGGGACCACGTGGCCGACGATATCGCCGCCGTGGTGCGGGCCGCACGTGGTCATCTGGTGAAGGTGATCATCGAGTCCGCGGCGCTGACCCCGGTGGAGATCATCAAGGCGAGCGCGCTCTCCCGCGAGATGGGGGCCCACTACGTCAAGACGTCAACCGGATTTCACGCCGCCGGCGGCGCAACGTCGGAGGCGGTCGCCTTGATGCGGATGGTCGTCGGCGACGCCCTGGGGGTGAAGGCGTCCGGGGGCGTGCGCGATTGCGAGGCTGCGCTCCGCATGATCGCGGCCGGGGCCACGCGTATCGGTACGTCGAGTGGGGTCTCCATGGCGAAGTGCCTGGGGCAGGGACCGCTCCCTGTCGGGGACCTGCTGACCGTGGCGCACGGACACGGCGCCGCGTGTACCACCTGTCAGGCAGGCCCGAGCGGCACGACGTACTAGTTCCCGGCGCCTAACGAAGGGCGGCGACCGCTGTCGGGGCGCACTCCAGCATCGCCAATGTCCGAGACGCCAGCCGCGCGTCGGCTGGGGTAAGCGACGAGACGATGGGTTGAGCGGCCATCAGGGCAAGCCGGTGTTCCGCGTGCGGAAGTCCCAAGGCGTGACCGAGTTCGTGCACGAGGGTCGCCAGCTGCTCCTCGACGCTGTAGGGGGTGCCCAGTGGCGAACGCTCGGCGATGCCGACATGCGCGCGGCGCAGGGTGCCGGCGCCCGTCACGTCGAGTCGAGTGACGCCGGCCCGGTACCGCCGCAGCCCGTCGGGGTCGTCGGAGTCGGCGGGCAGCACATCGACCACCGTGACCCGGATGTCGGCGGCCGCGAGGTCCGGCGTGACGCGCAATCGCAGCGGGAGCGATAGGGCGTTCCAGGCGGCGGCGGCGTCGCGCACGCGCTGGTCGCCGTACACCCCCCATCCGTCGCGACTCCGTCCGGGCGCGGCGAAGGCGACGGTCAGTGTTCGGGGCTGCACGGACGAAGCGGCCCAGTGCGGCCGGCGATTCTCGCACGCGCGCTCCACCCCGTGGGCCACCCGCACCGCGGGGGTGCAGGCGACCGCCAGGAGGACAGCAGCGGCGCCGATGGAGAGGCGAATCCGATCTGGCATGACGGTCTCCAGTCAGGGGTCCACATTAGCCCGACGGTAACCAACATGTCATGGTCACGTAACAACTCGGGACCGCGTCGGTCACGAAGAGGGGATTTCGAGGTGCACTGACGGGATTGTTACAGAGCGCGTAGAATTGTCACGACCGTGGCGTGTACGGCGGCTTACCCGAATACCCCCAGTGACGTGGCTTTTCGACTGATACCCCGCGATGAAGGCTTCTTCGACTTGTTCAACGAGCTGTCGAAGCGGCTGGTGACCTCAGCCGGGCTGCTCCGCGACCTGTTCATGCACCCGGCCCAACTGGACGAGATCACCGCGCGAATCAAGGAAGTGGAACACGAAGCGGACCACATCACCCATGACGTGAGTCGCCGTCTGGACAGTTCCTTCATCACGCCGCTCGATCGGGAGGACATCCATAACCTGTCCCAGGAGCTGGACAACGTCGTGGACCTCATCAACGGCACGGCACGGCGGGCGAAGATGTTTCACATCACCGAGACGAAGGAACCCGCGCGCAAGCTGTGTGAGATCCTGCAGCAACAAGTGAAGCACCTCGAGCGGGCCGTCACGCAGATCCGTGATCCGCGCGCGGTGGCGCTTGCCACCAGGGAAGTGAAGGTGCTGGAGGCCCAGGGGGACACCATCTATCACGATGCGATGGAGGCGATGTTCACCGGTCGGCCAGATCCGCTCGACGTGATGAAGTGGAAGGAGATCTACGACACGATCGAGGAGACCCTCGACCGGTGCCAGACCGTAGCGATCGTGCTCGAGAGTATCTCCCTCAAGAACTCCTGAGCGCGGGGCCGCCGGTGGTCACGTATGTCGTCGCGATCGTCCTGGTCGCCTTCATTTTCGATTTCATCAACGGATTCCACGACTCGGCGAATTCCATCGCCACGGTCGTCGGCACCCGTGTGCTCAGTCCGTTGTCCGCCGTGGTCTGGGCGGCGTTCTTCAATTTCGTCGCGGCGTTCACGGTGGGCACGGCGGTGGCCAAGACGGTCGGGAAGGGGATGATCGACGTGAACGTCGTCACGCCCAACGTCATCCTCGCCGGGTTGTTGGGCGCGATCATCTGGAACCTGGTGACCTGGTGGTACGGACTCCCGAGCAGCTCATCGCACGCCTTGCTCGGCGGCTATGCCGGTGCGGCCGTGGCCAAGGCCGGGTTCGGTGCCGTGATCCTGTCGGGGTGGACCAAGACGATCATCTTCATCTTTCTGTCGCCGATCGTCGGGATGGTGGCGGGCTTCGTCCTGATGACGCTCATCTACTGGGCGTTCCGGCGCGTGTCGCCGCGCCGCGTCGACATGCTCTTCCGTCGACTGCAGCTGTTGAGCGCCGCGTTGTTTTCCCTGTCGCACGGGGCCAACGACGCGCAGAAGACGATGGGCATCATCGTTGGCCTGCTGGTGTCGTCCCAAGCGGCCTTTGTCGGTGCCACAGACTGGACACGCCACCTGTATCTGCCGAGTGGCGACTCCGTGCCGCTCTGGATCGAGATGGGGGCGTACACGGCGATTGCGCTCGGGACCTTGTTCGGCGGCTGGCGCATCGTGCATACGATGGGGAGCCGGATCACCAAATTGCGCCCCGTTGGCGGCTGCGCAGCCGAGACGGCGGGGGCCTTCGCCATCCTGCTGGCGACGAACTTCGGGATTCCCGTCAGCACCACGCATACCATCACCGGGGCCATCGTGGGGGTGGGTGCCACGACGCGCCTGTCGGCCGTCCGCTGGGGCGTGGCGGGCCGCATCGTCTGGGCGTGGATCCTCACCATCCCCGCAGCGTCGTCGATCGGGGCGTTGTGCATCTGGTTGCTCGAATTCGCCAACCCCTGAGCCCGAGGGCGTCATTGCGCAAGCGGGGGTGCGGCCTCGATTGTGTAACAGGCCGTGTAACAAAACCTGCGGTACCGTTCCCGTCCGGAACGCCAGGAGGCAGACTCGGGTGTGCGACGCCCCGAGTCCCCTGTGTCATCCAGCATTCGATTTCTTGACGCGTACGGTTTTGCCTGGCAGGCGGTTGAAGTCGGCCCTGCCGACCTGACCTCCCAGAGTGGCAACCTCTACTTCTTTTCCGGTGGCAGTACCCGGCGTTTGGAGCGTTATCCCCAGGATTGGAGTGCTTGTGGCTGGGAAGAGTTGGAGCTTCTGAGGCGCCGGGCCACGGTGCTGTCGGCCGACGTGGTGCGGCACCAGAGCGGGGCGGCTATCGCGTGACCGCAGTGGCGCCGATCAACTCGCGGTAGATCCCGTCGAGGCGGTCGAGCTCACTGTCCCACGTGAGTCGTTGCGCCGTCGCGCGGGCACCGACGGCGAGGCGTTGCCGCAGGACATGATCGGTGGCCAGGCGCACCATGTGATCGGCGAGTGCCGGAACGTCGGCGGCCGGGTACGCCAGACCGTTCACGCCATCGACGAGGTGTTCGGCGACGCCGCCGGCTGGCGTGGCGATGACCGGCAGCCCGCTCGCCATCGCCTCCAGGATGACCAGACCCAGCGTCTCCGTGACCGAGGCGAAGACAAAGGCATCGGCGCTCGCATAGAGCCGTGGAAGCACTTCGAGGCGGTCTAACGCGCCCAGGAAGGTGGCGTGTTCCGTTCCCACGGCCCGGACGGCGCGTTCGCGCGGGCCCGAGCCGGCAACGATCAGGTGCATCGCCCCATCCGGGAGTTGCTGCCGTGCGAGGTGGAACGCCCGGACGATCTGCTCGACCCCCTTCTCGGCGGCGAGGCGACCCACATGAAGAAAGACGCACGCCCCCGGCTCTGCATAGGCTTCGCGCAGGAGGTCACTGCGCCGGCGTCGGTGGAACTGGTTGACGTCGACCCCGCGACCCCACGTCACGCCGTGCATCACACCGATGCGTGCGAGCTCCCCGCGTGACACATCCGACGGCGTGAAGGTGCGAAGGGCCGAGGCGTGGAACCGCGCCAGGTGACGGTCCACCGCTCCCCGCAGCCACGGCACGCCATAGGCGTCTGTGTAGCGTCCAAAGTCGGTGTGGTACGACGTCGTGACGGGGATGCCAAGCCGCTGGGCCGTGCGCAAGCCGGTCCACCCGATGGCGAACTCCGTGGCACAATGCACCACATCCGGCCGGAAACGTTCGATGGCCTGGGTGATGCGGCCGTCGCCCGGGCGTGCAAGGCGGATATCGGCGTACCCCGGCATGGGGAGCGAGGCCACGGTGGTCACGGGGGCAAGGTGTTCCAACGCGGCCCCAAAGACGGGCGGCAGGTGCTGCGGGTACCGTGGGGCGACGACCTCGCACGTCCAGCCTCGGGCCGCGAGCCCTTCCACGGTGAGCGCGGTCACCACGGAGACGCCGTTGACCTGCGGCGGCCAGGTATCGGTACACACCAGGAGACGGGGCATGCCTGACGAGTCGGAGGGTGCCTGACGAGTCACGCGCCCGGTTGGGCGCTGCCTGACGAGTCCGAGGCTACGGCGCCGGGGTCGCCGTCCGGTCACGCGACGGTCACCACCCGGTCACGAGCCGCCGTGAGTCGCGTTAGGCGTTACGACACCGCGACCAAACCCTCACCTGATGCGTGACGCGTCCAGCGAAACTCCCGAGCGACTCCTTCCCGAGGTCGCGTGGCATGGTCACCCCGCCCGAAGGCATCACCCGTGTTGTCCTGGTCGTGATCGATGGTGTCCGAGCGGATGCGGTGCCGCTGTTCGGCATGCCGCATCTGGAGCGCCTCATGGCCCGTGGGGCCTGGTCCATCGCGGCGCGGACCGTGACTCCCTCCGTCACGGCCGCCGCGATGGGGTCACTGCTCACCGGAGTGGAACCCACCACTCATGGGCTCGCGTCCGATCGCTTCTGTTGGCCACGTCCCACGGCGCCACTGGATCCCCTGCCGCGCGTGCTGGGTCGCGCCGGCGTGCCGTCCCATGCCCACCTCGCGACGGTGCCACGCGCCTATCGCAAGTTGGCGGAAGGGTTCGCGCGACTGGTCGGGATCACCCATGCGACGCTCCGGGGCGATGCGGCGCGCGAGATCGTGGCGGCGGCCGAAGCCGGCGGACGTGTCCGGCAGGCCGGCCTGCACCTCCACCACTGGCCGGATGCCGATCGGGCCGGCCATGCGGAGGGATGGACGTCGCGGGCCTACGCCGCGGCGCTCCGAGAGATCGACGCGGCGTTGGGCGCGCTGGTCCAACTGACTGAAGCGGACGGGGATGACGAGACCCTCTTCCTCGTCCTCGCCGACCATGGGGGCGGTGGCACGGACTTCCGCAACCACGACAGTGCCCATCCCCACGATCGGCGGATTCCGCTGGTGCTGGCGGGACCGCAGGTGCAGCCCGGGCGCCTGGCTGACGGGTATTCGCTCCTCGATGTCCCGGCAACGGTCGCTTGGGCCCTCGGGGCCGACGTGCCCGAGGGTTGGCATGGGCGGCCCATCACGGAGGCGTTTGCCACCCTCCCGGACGTCGCCACGACCGCGATGGCGATCGCATGTTAGGCGCCGAGCGACTGGGCGGCGTCTTCCGCGTGGCACATCCCGTCATCGCGCACCTTGATGCGCGGGATCGTGCGATGTTCGTGCGCATGGCGTCACGCGCGCGCCGCGGGGCGTCGTCCCAATGGTGCTGGACCGGGCTGACGCATCTCGGTGGTGCGACGGTGACCATTGCCCTCTCGCTCGGTTGCCTGCTCTCCGGGAAGGGGAGCTGGGCCATCGGGGGGCGGGCCGCGCTGATCATCCTGGTCACCAGTCACCTCCTGGTGCAGCTCATCAAGCGGAGCGTGGGGCGCCCGCGTCCCTCCGAGGGCCTGGAGGCGGCGGCCCTCATTGCCGCGCCGGACCGGTTCTCGTTTCCCTCAGGCCACGCGGCCGCCGTGGCGTCGGTTGCCTTGGGGCTGGGACAGGCTTTTCCTGATTGGTCTCCGCTGCTGGGGACAGTGGCGGTCCTGGTCGGGTTCTCGCGGGTGGCGCTTGGCGTGCACTATCCCGGCGACGTACTGGCCGGGCAGGTCCTGGCCGTCCTCTCCGCCTGGTTGCTGCGAGGCATGTGAGCATGGCCACGCTGCTGACGCCTGCTCTGGCTCCTCCCGCGATCGGGGCGTCGGGCGACGTAACGGCGCTGGCACATGCACGGCCGCTCTCCATGGCGCACGACCCGCTTCCGCCACCGGACCGCCCGCAGGCGACGACCGCCGTGCTGGACGTGACGAAGTGGTTCGGAGAAACGAGCGGCGGGGTAAAGACCTACCTGGTCGAGAAGGCGCGGTGGGCGTCGCGGCAGGAAACGGTGCGCCACGCGCTGGTGATTCCCGGGGCCTTTGATGCGTTGTCCGAGGGCCGCGGCACGCGTGTGTATCGGTTGCAGGGCCCGCGCGTGCCGAACCAGGCGTACCGATTCCTGCTCGCTCCCCGCGCCCTGCGTCGCATCATCGCGCATGAACAGCCGACGGTGATCGAAGTAGGCAGTCCCGTGTTTGTGCCCTGGGTGACGTCCTTCGCCACCCGAGGGCTCGGCATCCCGCTCGTCCAGTTCTACCACACCAGCATTGCCGGCGCGTGGCGCAGCCTAGGCCTGGCCCGGGCGCCAGGGCGGTTGGGACGGGGCCTGCTGGCGCGGTGGGTGCGTTCACTGGATCGCCTGGTCGCCCGGACGATCGTCGCCTCGGACTTCGCCGCGCGGGAGTTGGCAGAGGCCGGTGTGTCCCGCGTCACGCGCGTCCCGTTAGGTGTGGACCTCGATCACTTCTATCCGGCGCGACGGGCGACGCGGGAGCGGACCTTGCGACGACTGGGGCTCCCGCTGGATCGCCCCATCGTCATGAGCGTGGGCCGACTGGCGCCGGAGAAGCGCCTGGAGTGTCTGGTCGACGCGTGGCCAAATGTCGAGCGCGCGACCGGGGCGCACCTGGTGATCGTGGGCTCCGGCCCGCTCGAGGCGGCGCTCCGCGCCCGATGCTCCGCCGTCCGGGTCACGTGGCTGCCCTATCAGCATGATCGCGTGACGCTGGCCAACCTGATCGCGGCGGCCGACGCGTTTGTGGCCCCTGGGGATGTCGAGACCTTCGGGCTGGCCGCGCTGGAGGCGTTGGCCTCCGGAGTGCCCGTCGTGTCCTCCGCGGAAGGGGCGGTCGCCGAATTGGTCGAGGCCTCTCGCGCCGGGGCGACCTTCTCCTCCGGCAGCGCCGTTGGCTGCGCTCATGCCGTCCGAGACGTGTTGGCAGCCGATTTCGCGAGTCTGTCGTTGCGCGCCCGATCGTACGCGGAGCGGGAGCACGACTGGGCGACCGTTTTTTCGAGGCTGCTGGCGGTGTATCAGGAGGTGGCCAGTGAAGCTGCTCGTTTCCATTCATGATGTGGCCCCGCCCAACCTCGCCGAGGTGGCTGAACTTTGGGCCCTGTGCTCGTCCGTCGGCGTACAGCCCGCGTTGCTCGTCGTGCCGAATTGGCACGGCGCCCATCCGCTGGGCGAGCACGCGGAAACCGTGCGGTGGGTGCGCGCCCGCCAACGCGACGGAGCCACGGTTCTCCTGCACGGACAACGGCACGATGAGGTCGGGCTCCGGCGTTCGGTTGTCGACCACCTGGCGGCCGTGGGGCGGACCGCGCGTGAGGGTGAGTTCTTGACGTTAGGCACCGCCGCGGCTCGCCAGCGGATCTCCTCCGGGGTCACGGCGCTCCGCCGGCTCGGGCTCGATCCCGTGGGATTCGTACCCCCGGCCTGGTTGGCGCGTCCCGCGCACCGACGCGCCGTGAGGGAATCGGGGCTGGCCCTGACCGAGGACACCGGCGCGATCTGGTTGGTGCGTCGCGGCGTTCGCCTGTCCTCTCTCGTGATCCGATGGAGTGGCCGCGCGGCCTGGCGTGCTCGAATGTCGGATTGGCTGGCGGACCGACGCGCCAGCAGTCGGGTGCCACTCCTCCGCGTCGCGCTGCACCCGTCCGACCTGCACTCACCAGTGACGGCCGCTTCATTGCGTCGCGTCCTCCCTGCGCTCGTGCGCGCCAGGACGTTGCTGACCTACGACACCCTCGCCAGTGAGGACGACCTCGGATGCGCAGCATGACCAGGGATCTCGGCGGCCTCCGGCTCGCCATAGCCAGCGACACGTGGGCGCCGCAACTCAACGGCGTTACCCGAACCCTCGGGCGGCTGGTGACGGAGGCGCGCCGACGCGGTGCCGACGTGCGGGTCTTCACGGCCCACGATCCCAACACGCGGGATGCCGAACCCGAGGTGACGGGTTTTCCGAGCCGTCCCTTCTGGGCATACCCGCAGCTACGCATGTCCTGGCCCGGGGCGTCTCGCCTGACGACGTTGTGGGAGGGATGGCGGCCGGACCTCGTCCATGCGGCGACACCGTTTGGCGTTGGGCTTGCCGCCCGCGCGGCGGCGCGCAACCTGGACATCCCCTTTGTGACCTCGTACCACACGAGCCTGAGTCAGTACGCAGCATTCTATCGCCTCGGCTTCCTGACGCGGCCCGGGTGGGCCTTCCTGCGATGGTTCCACAACTCCGGACTGCGCACCTGGTGTCCCACGGCGGCTATCGCCCGCGAGCTGAGCGCAGGCGGCTTCGACCGTACGGCCGTGTGGAGCCGCGGGGTCGACGCTGCCACCTTTTCACCGGTCTGGAGGTCGCCGGCCTTCCGCCGAGACCTTGGGGTCCGCGATGGCGACCTCCTGGTCGCCTATGTTGGTCGGATCGCGCGTGAGAAGGGGATCGACTCACTCATGCAGGGGATGCGCCAGGCCATCCGGACCCACGACGTGTCCCTTCGCTTGATGATGGTCGGCGACGGTCCCTACGAGGCCGAAGCACGCGCCGCCGCACCGCCGGGGACGATTTTCACCGGCACGCTCTCCGGTCACGAACTCTCCACGGCCTTTGCCAGCGCCGATGTCTTCGTGTTTCCGTCGGTCACGGACACCTTTGGGAATGTTGTCCTTGAGGCCATGGCGAGTGGGGTGCCCGTCGTCGGTGCGGACTGCCCGGTGACTAGAGAACTGGTGGGGAAGGGAGCCGGACCCCTGTTCGATGACCCCACTACCCTCGCGGCCGCCCTGATTCGCTTGGCCCGGTCATCATCTGAGCGGTCGGCAATGGCGGCCCGCGCCCGCCAGCAAGCGGAGGCGCGCACGTGGGACGCCGTATTTGACGGGTTGTTTACCGAGTACCTTGAGATCTCAGGACGCGGGGCGCCGCGCAACTCCTTTGATGTCAACGAGTTCAAGGCCGCTTGATTCGCTGGTCGTGGCGGATTCGTGACAGGGGCGGCATCTTCAACCTGTTACACTAGTTACACACCCGTCGCGTCAGGCCAGCCCCTCTCGCCCTCGCATGTCCGATTCCGCAGTCCTTCCAGCGAGCCACTTGATCAACCGTGAGCTCAGCTGGCTCGAATTCAATGCGCGGGTCCTGCACGAGGCCCTGGATGATCGGACGCCGCTCCTGGAGCGGCTCAAGTTCCTCGCGATCTTCACCACGAACCTGGATGAGTTCTACCAGGTGCGTGTCGCCGGGTTGCGCCGGCAGGTGGCCGCTGGGGTCACCCATCCGCCGCCGGACGGGATGAGTCCGACGCACCAACTCGACGCGATCGACCGCAAGGTCCGGGAGTTGGTGCAACGCCAGGTGGAGTGCCTGCACCGCGTCCTGCTCCCGGCACTCGCGGTTCACGGCGTGCGACTGGTCTCGATGGAGGAGTTGAGCGTTGAGGAGCGTACGGAGCTGGATCGGTTCTTCGCGCGCGAGGTCTTTCCCGTCCTGACGCCGCTGGCGGTCGACCCCAGCCACCCGTTCCCGTACATCTCGAACCTGTCGCTCTCGCTGGCCGTGCTCGTCCGCGATCCCGAGAGCGGGGAAGAGCGTTTCGCCCGCGTCAAGGTGCCGCGGAGCCTGTCCCGCTGGGTCCCGTTAGGCAACACGCATCGGTTTGTGCCTCTCGAGGAGCTGATCGGGGCGCACCTCGGCTCGCTGTTCCCGGGCATGACCGTGGAGCACTGGCACGGCTTCAAGATCACGCGGTACTCGGACCTGGACGTGCCGGCCGCGGACGAGCCGGAGGACTTGCTGGCCTCGATCGAGGAGCAGGTGTTCCAACGTCGATTTGGTGAGGTTGTGCGATTGGAGGTGGAGGCGGGGATGCCCGAGCATGTCCGTCGTCTGTTGCTGGAGGAGCTGCGGGAAGGCGCACCGTCGGACGTCCTGCCATTGGCTGAGCGCGATGTGCACGACGTGGGCTCCCTGGTGGAACTCGCGGACCTGATGGGACTGGCGACGGTCGACATCCCGGCGTTGCGGGACACGCCGTATGCGCCGCTGGTGCCCCACGAGTTGCGCGATGTCGAGCGGCCGATTTTCGACGCGATTCGCGAACGGGACATCCTCGTGCACCATCCGTTCGAGTCGTTCGCGATGAGTGTGGAGCGCTTCTTTGAAAGCGCCGCAACCGACGATGCCGTGCTCGCCCTCAAGACCACGCTGTATCGGACGTCGGGCGACACGGCCATTGTGCAAGCGCTGACGGAGGCGGCCCAGCGCGGCAAGCAAGTGGCGGTCCTCGTTGAGCTGCAAGCGCGCGGCGACGAAGCGAACAACATCACGTGGGCACGCACGCTCGAGGACCACGGGGTGCACGTGGCCTACGGGCTCCCCGGGCTCAAGACGCACGCGAAGATTGCCCTGGTGGTGCGACGCGACCCGGACGGGATTCGTCGGTACGTGCACATTGGCACGGGGAATTACAACTCGAAGACGGCCCGGGTGTATACAGACCTGGGGCTCTTCACGGTGAATGAAGCGATTGCCTCGGATATCTCCGACGTGTTCAACCTCCTCACCGGTTTCTCACGCCAGCGGGAATATCGCAAGCTGTTGGTCGCACCGACGACCATGAAGGCCCGGTTCATGGGCCTCATCGCGCGTGAGGCGGCGCATGCGCGCGCGGGTCGGCCTGCGCGCATCGTGGCCAAGTTGAACGCCATTGTCGACCCCGACGTGATCGCCGCGCTGTATGGCGCCTCGCAGGCCGGCGTGACCATCGACCTGATCGTGCGCGGGATTTGCTGCCTGCGGCCGGGACTCGCCGGCGTCAGTGACCGCATCCGCGTGCGCAGTATCATTGGTCGCTTTCTGGAGCACTCGCGCATCTTCTCGTTTGCCAATGGCGGTGCGGAGGAGTTCTACATCGGGTCGGCGGACTGGATGCCCCGCAACCTCGAGCGACGCGTCGAGGTGATCACCCCGGTCGATGACCGGCCCTTGCAGGCGCGGTTGCGGTCACTCCTCGATACCTGCCTCGACGACAATCGGCAGGCGTGGACGCTGCATGCGGATGGAACGTACCTGCAGGTCGCCTCGCCGACGCCGGACGAGGAGCTGGCGACCCACTATCGGTTGCTGCGCGACCCGTGGGGCCTCGATCGCATGATCAGCCGCTATGCCACGGCGGAGATGCGTGCCCTGTCGCTCGAGGAGTACGACGCCATGACGAGCAACGGCCGCATGCGGGAAGAGGCACCGTTGCCCGCGAAGCGCGTCCGACGAAAGAAGGTCCGGGAGGGGTAGGCGCAGGCCGCGCTACCGGAACGTCGATCAGGCGTGGCCGACGACGACCACCGGAACACCCGTCACCGTCTCGAGCAGCTTGCGTTTGCGTTCGGCGCCCCACAGCTCCAGCCGTACCACCTTGGCTCGTGGGTCGGCGACCGGGGTGAGTCGGAGCGCGCGCTCCGTCCAACGCACCTTGACGCTCGCAATGGCGCCGACGTGTCCGCGGTCGAGGCCATCGGCGACGCGCAGGATCCCGCTCAGGATCTCCACCCGGCGCTGGTTCTCGGCGCTGAGTCCCCCAAAGGCGGAGTGCTTGGGCTTGGGTTCCGTGCCGCGGTGGTAGCGGGCGACGGCCGCCACCAGCATTTGCTCCTCCGGTGACATGCCGAGCAGGTCCGCATGGAGGATCAGGTGGTAGGAATGCTTGTGATGCTGATCGTAGTTGATGTGATAGCCGATATCGTGCAGGAGGGCCGCGTCGGACAACACATCGCGATCGGCCGAACTGCAGCCGAGGCGAGGGCCGATCGCATCGAAGAGCTGGAGCGCGAGGCGCTGGACGTGCTCGGCGTGGGGTTGCTCGAAATGGCAGCGCTCCGCAAGCGTGCGCACCGAGCGCGCCCGCGCCGCCCCGGGGTCAGCGGGAACCGATTGTACCTGCGCCCCCTCCAGCAGGATCCCCTCGCGAATGCCGTAGCCGGAGACCACCAGGTGCCGAGCTTCGATCCGTGCCATCACCTCGGCGGCGACGACGAGGCCCGCGAGGATGATGTCGGCCCGGCCGGTGTTGAGTCCCCGGATCTGCGCGCGCTCGGCGGGGGAGGCCGTTTGCAGCAGGTCCACCAGGTGCTCGACTTCCTCGCGCGGCAACTTCGTCCCGTGCACCTTGCCGGCGGCGGTGGACGCACCGCGTCGGTAGAGGTACATCCCGGCGAGGTTCGTGAACGTTCCGCCAGAACCGATCAGCATGGCCCGTCGCCAGTCCTTGAGGGGCAGGGCCCTGCGGATGTCCTCGCGAACAAACTTGCGCAGGGCGCGGACGTCCTTGCGTGTGGGGCGTGGGCCGAGGAACTGCTCGGTCATCCGGATCGCCCCGAAGGGGAACGAGGCCAGTCGATCGATGAGGCCGCCGGCGCTCGTGGCGAGCTCCAGGGAGCCCCCGCCGATGTCCATCACGACGGCGCGGGAGCGCGCGAGGTCGAAGTGGGCCTGCGCACTGCGGAAGGCGAGGCGGGCCTCATCGTCGCCCTGAAGCACGCGGATGCGCAACCCGGTTTCGCGACGCACCAGGTCCACAAACCCCTTGCCGTTGGCGGCGTCGCGGACGGCGCTCGTGGCGACGGTATCGATGCGTGAGACGCCGTACTGTCGCGCCAACGTGCTCATGCGCGACAGCGATTCCAGGGCGTCGAGGATCGCCTCCTCGCCCATGATGCCGTTCATGTCCACCCCCGCCCCCAGGCGCGGGGCCGCCTTCATTTCGTCGACGATCCGGATACGCCCATCGGGGGTGACGTCGGCGATGAGCTGCCGGATCGAGTTGGAGCCAATGTCGATCGCGGCAAGGCGTACCGCGCCGTCAGGCGGGAGGGCTGCCGGCCTCAGCGTCCTTCGCGTCGAACTCGAAGCGGTGCTTGATGGACTTGCCTTCCGCGAGGAAGACCGCGTCTTCGCCGATGTTGGTCGCAAGGTCTGCCACACGCTCCAGGTTACGGCTGACGAGCAGGAGCTCGAGCGACGGGTTGATCGTCCGCGCGTCCGCCATCATGTGAGTCAAGAGAATGCGGAACATCGAGTCGTGCAAGGCGTCGACCTGATCGTCTGCCTTGCAGACCGCCCGGCCGAGCTGGCCGTCGGCGCGAATGAAGGCGTCCAGGGAGTCGGCGAGCATCCGACGGGCGCGTCGCGCCATGTCCTCGATTTCGGGGTCGGGGACCGCGGTCGCGCGCAGGGCGATCAGTCGCAGGGCACTCTGGGCGATGTTGACCGCGTGGTCCCCCACGCGCTCGAGGTCGCTGGAGACCTTGATCGCCCCAATCAGGAAGCGGAGGTCGCGCGCCATGGGCTGCTGCAGCGCGAGGAGTTCGATCGCGAGGGTTTCCACCTCCACCTCGAGGAGGTCAATCTCCCGGTCGCGTTGGATGACCTGGTCGGCCACGTCCTTGTCTCGCGAGAGCAAGGCGTCGACGGCCAGCTCCACGAGCTCCTCTGCCCGCGCCGACATGTCGAGCAGGCGCTGCTTCAGGGTGGAGAGCTGGTCGTGGAAGTGCCGGAAGCCGGCGTCAGAAGGACTCATCCAAATCTCCCGGTGATATAGGCCTCGGTGCGCTCCTCGCGCGGGCTCGTGAACATCTCTTGCGTCTGCCCCACTTCGATGAGCCGTCCAAGGTAAAAGAACGCCGTTCGATCGCTCACGCGCGCCGCCTGCTGCAGGTTGTGGGTGACCATCACGATGGTCAGTTCCGCCTTGAGTTCATAGAGCAGTTCCTCGATCCGTTGGGTCGCAATCGGATCGAGGGCGGAGCAAGGTTCGTCCAGCAGGAGTACCTCGGGCTGGTTGGCCAGTGCGCGCGCGATGCACAGGCGCTGTTGCTGGCCGCCGGAGAGCCCCAGGGCGGACTGGCGGAGTCGGTCCTTCACTTCGTCCCACAAGGCGGCCCGCCGCAGCGCGGACTCGACGATCTGGTCGAGTTCTGGCCGATCGCGGACGCCGTTGATGCGGGGCCCGTACGCCACGTTCTCGTAGATGGAGCGCGGAAAGGGGTTCCACCGCTGGAAGACCATCCCGACGCGCTGTCGCAGCTGCACGACATCCATGCGGGTGTCGTGAATCGGCGAGTCGTCGAGGGTGATCGTCCCCGTGTGCCGCGTGCCGGGGATCATGTCGTTCATGCGATTGATCGATCGCAAGAACGTCGACTTGCCGCACCCCGAAGGGCCGATGAACGCGGTCACGGCGCGGGGCGGCAACTCCAGCGTGACCTCATGGAGCGCCTGCTTTTCACTGTACCAGAAGGAGAACGCGCTGGCCGCGACGCTCCCGGTCGAACTCGTCGGGCCGAGTGCGGTCATCCGAATCGCCCGGTGATGTAGGCCTCGGTACGTGGATCGGTCGGCGCCGTGAAGAGCTGGCGGGTGGGCGAGACCTCGACCAGGTCGCCCATCAACATGAAGGCCGTCCGGTCGGACACGCGCGCCGCCTGCTGCATGTTGTGGGTCACAATGATCACCGTGACCGTGCCACGCAGTTCATAGACCAGTTCCTCCACTTTCTGCGTGGACAGCGGGTCCAGGGAGGCGGTGGGTTCGTCGAGCAGCAGCACGCGCGGGTTGGTCGCCAGGGCGCGCGCGATGCACAGTCGCTGTTGTTGTCCGCCGGAAAGCCCGGTCGCGGAGTCCTTCAACCGGTCCTTGACCTCGTCCCACAGCGCGGCGCGTCGCAACGACGACTCCACGATCTGGTCGACCTCCCGCCGCGGTGGAGCGGCAGGCATGCCGCGGAATCCGGCAGCGACATTGTCGCGAATCGACATGGTGGGGAAGGGGGTCGGCCGCTGGAACACCATGCCAATCCGGCGCCGTACCTCGATCGGGTTGATTCCCCGACCGTAGATGTCGGTGCGATCCAGCTCCACCTCGCCTTCTGCCCGGGCCCCAGGGATGGTTTCATGCATCCGGTTCAAGCACCGGAGTAACGTCGATTTTCCACAGCCGGAGGGGCCGATGATCGCCGTGACCTGTCCGTCGAGGAAATCCAGCGTGACATCGCGCACCGACCGCGTGGCCCCGTAGTAGGCGTCCAGCGAGCGCACGGCGACCCGGACATTTGGGGTAGTGCCTGGCGAGGTCATCGCGGCGGGTGGGGCGGGGGGCATGATGGTGGTCGTCATCGATGCGTAAGTCCGGCGCGGGAGGGTCGATCAGTCATGGCCGCCCCCGTGCTTTGAGCGGGTGGCAAAACGCGCGACCAGGGAAATCACCAGGACGAGAGCCAGCAGCACAAGTGCGCCGGCCCATGCGAGGCGATGCCATTCCTCAAACGGCGAGGTGGCATAGGAAAAGATCTGCAGGGGGAGCGCCGACATCGGCTGATCCAGCGAGAGCGACCAGAATTGGTTGCCGAAGGCCGTGAAGATCAACGGCGCCGTCTCGCCAGCGATGCGGGCCACCGCCACCAGCGCGCCGGTGACGATGCCTGGCATGGCCGTGCGAAGCACAATGGAAAGCGAGGTTCTCCACCGTGCATAGCCGAGGGCCAATGCCGCCTCGCGCAGGGAGGACGGCACGAGCCGGATCATCTCCTCCGTGGTACGCGTCACGAGGGGAATCATCATCACGCCAAGGGCAATGCCGCCGGCAAGGGCGGAGAAGTGCCCGACCGGTCGGACGAGCACCTGCCAGGCAAAGATCCCCATGACGATCGAGGGCAACCCGTTCAGGATGTCGGAGAGGAACCGCACGGTCGAGGCGAGACGCTGCGACCCCTGTTCGGCGAGGTAGAGGCCAGCGCCGATTCCCAATGGCAGGCCGATGGCCGTGGCGGTCCCTACGAGCACCAGCGTTCCGGCGATGGCGTTGGCCATGCCGCCCCCGGACTCGCCCACCGGGCGAGGCATTTTGGTGAAGAAGTTGAGGTCGAGCGACGACGCGCCTTCCTTCACCAGGTGAAAGAGGATGAACACCAGGGGGAGGGTCGCGAGGCCCGCAGCCGCGTACATGATCCCCAGCATGATGGTGTTCGTGACGCGCCGGCGACGCAGAGAGCGTCCCGTGCGTTCGATCGCCGCACGCTGCGATCCGGTAGGCCGCGAGGGGGTCATCGGCCGTCGCGTCCCACGCGCCCAACCAACCAGCGCGCCAGCATGTTCACGAGGAGGGTCACGCCAAGCAGCACGGCGCCACACGCCATGAGCGCCGCGGTGTGGAATTCTGTTGAGGCCTCGGCGAACTCATTGGCGATCACCGAGGCGAGCGTATACCCCGGTGCGAAGAGCGATGCGGAGAGTTCCGCCCGGTTGCCGATCAGCATCGTGACGGCCATGGTCTCGCCCAGTGCGCGCCCCAGGCCGAGGATGATCCCGCCGATGATGCCCGAACGGGCATACGGCACGACGGCATCGCGAATCATCTCCCACCGGGTGGCCCCGAGCGCCAGCGCGGCTTCGCGTTGGGCGCGCGGCACCGCCATCAACACCTCGCGAGATACAGCAGAGATGTAGGGAAGGACCATGATGGCCAGGATGATCGCGGCGGCGAGCATGCTGTTCCCGTAGGCCGGGCCGCTGAAGAGCGGCGTGGCACCGAGGCCGAGCGTGGTCGCCAGGAATGGCATGACCGACTCGCGCAGGATCGGGAGCAACACAAAAATGCCCCAGAGTCCGTAGACGACGGACGGAATGGCGGCCAGCAGGTCCACGAGAAAGGCCACCGGCTGGCGAAGCCAGGGGGGGGCAAACTCCGAAAGGAAGATCGCCACGCCCAGCGCAAACGGCGTCGCGAGGAGAAGGGCCAGCACGGAGGATACGACCGTGCCGTAGATCATCGGTGCCGCCCCGAATTCGCCCGCACCGACATCCCACGTACTGCCGGTCAGGAAGCTGAAGCCGAACTTCGAGAGCGCAGGCCATGCCCCGATGATGATCTCGAGCGCGATGAAGCCGAGCAAGAGGGGGATGGACACCGCGCACAGGAAGGTGACGACGCGGTAGATGCGATCCCCGGTCGAGCTTCCCTCGATGCCTGCGGCGTCGGATGGACCCGACACCGCAGGGGCTGCAACTCCCTCCATGCTCATTTCGGCACGCCCTGGATGGTGCTGAGGCGATCAGCGAGTTGGGTGGCCAGGGCGGAAGGCAGTGGGGCGTAGTCGAGCGACGCCGCGCTCTGCTGGCCAGCGCCGTACATCCAGCGCATGAAGTCCACGAGCTTCTTCCCCTTCACGCCGTCGGCCTGGTTTTGGTACACGAGGAGCCAGGTGAACGATGAAATGGGGTATGCGCTCGCACCTGCCGCGTTCACGATCGACACGCGATAGTCCGAATCCTTCCCAAGCTGCGACATGGCGCCCTCGGCCGCTGCCGTAATCGACTCGATCGTCGGCTCAACGGCCGCGCCGCTCGCATTCTTGACCCGTGCCGAGGGCAATCGATTTTGCTTGGCGTATGCCAGCTCAACGTACCCGATGGTGCCTGGGGTCTGCTTCACGCTGCCCGAGACGCCCTCGTTCCCCTTGCCACCGAGTCCCACGGGCCAGCTCACGGATTTGCCCTTGCCCGGCCCAGCCTTCCACGCTGCGGAGACCGCCGTGAGGTAGTCCGTAAAGATGTAGGTGGTGCCGGATCCGTCCGATCGGTGCACGACAAGAATGTCCTGGGCGGGGAGTGTCACGCCCGAGTTCTCGGCCGCGATCCGCGGATCATTCCATTTCGTGATCTTGCCAAGGAAAATGTCGCCAATGATCTCCCCGGTGAGCGTCAGCGGCACAGTCACGTCAGGCAGGTTGTACGTGATGACCACCGCGCCGAGGACTGAGGGGAAGTGCATGACCGGGCCACCCTTCGCCGCCGCCAGTTCCTCGTCGGACATTGGGCCGTCTGAGGCGCCAAAATCAACCGTGCCCTCGGACAGCTGCCGGATTCCAGCCCCGGACCCGACGGAGCCGTAGTTGATCTTGACCCCAGTCTGCTCGGCGTAGTTCGAAAACCACTTCAGGTAGATCGGGTAGGGGAAGGTCGCCCCTGCGCCATTCAGGTCCACGGATGACGACGACGCCACGGCGCCGGCGCTGTCGGAGGTCGACGATTCGGACCCACCGCATGCGGTGAGTACGGCGAGGCTTGTTACAATCGAAAGCGAGGCGGCGAACCGGGCGTTCACGGGGAGACTCCTGATAAGTGATGGTGCGCCTTGAAGATCACTGTCAGTGACAGTTACACAGATCCGCATTGTGTAACGGCATCGTCACGAGATGCTGCGGACGCGACGGGCCGGCACCGCGTGGGTGTCGGCCCGCACGCCCCGCAATCTTGAGGCTACTTCTGGGCGTACGTGGTCCAGCCCTGCCACCACTTGGTACCGCCAGGTGCGGCGGCGCCGCGGTAGGCCGTACCGGTCACGGCGGTCCCGCCCGCCGTCAGGAGTTTCCCGGTGAAGGGGTTCAGTCCGCCCGTCGCAATCGCCGATCCACTGGCGGGCGTCCAATCGAAGGCGGTCACCGGGGTAGCGTCGGTGATCGTCGCCGGGAATGCCGTAAAGGCAGCGGCGCCGGTTCCGGTTCCTGCCGCAATGTTGTTCCCGCTGGCGTCGAAGGCAAAGCGACCGGACCCCGTCTCGAACATGTTGGTCGACTCGAAGTACGAGACGTTCCGGAGTGCGAGGTCGGCGCTTGCCAGGTCAGGGGTCGCGGTGCCGCCGCCGCGGGTGTAGGTGTCCTGGTCGCGGACCGAGAAGGCCGCGCGCGGCCAGCGTGCCAGGACCCCGTTCACATAGTAGCCGCCGGTGCCTCGACGCAGGAGCATCCCGATCCCGCCGGACGTGCCCGCGCCCACACTGGAGTTGCCGGTCCCAACGAGGGTGAAGTTGGCCACGACCGGGACGTTGAACGGGTTCGAGTTGAATCCGTTGGTGCAGCCGGCGCCGTCGCATCCGTCATTCTCGATGCCCTGCGGGTCCGTCGCGACGTTCTGTCCCGGGAGGGGGTTGATGTTCACCGTCGCCGACTGCATCCCAATGAGGAACTGCAGGCGTCCACGGTAGCCCTCGGACATGTCGAAATGGTCGTCTCCCGTCTCATAAGACACCAGGTTCGTCGCGTTCACCGTGCCACCGAACCATTCGAAGGCATCGTCGAGGCCATACAGGGCCTGCAGGTACGACAGGCGCGTGCCACTGCCAACCGCGGCGAACGTGAAGGAGTTCAATTCCTGGTTGGCGCGCGGGGCGAAGCCGGCGAATTCGACGCGGACATAGCGGAGTTCGCCACTGTCGTCGGCATCGTTGGTGCCGCCGCCGTAGGTGACCGTGTAGTTCTTTCCGCTGGCAACGGTCGTCCCATCGGTCCCGGTCCCCTCGACCTCGGGGTTCGCTCCGGACTTGTTCGTCGTGGCGTTGCCCACGATGATCAGGCCGCCCCAGTCCCCGGCACGGCGTGAGCCCACCGCCTTGGACGAGGTCATGACGATCGGCGCGTCCGCGCGGCCCACCGCGAGGATCTTCGAACCCCGCAAGACGAACAACGCCGAACCCTCATTGCCCTTGATCACGGTTCCGGGTTGGATCGTCAACGTGGCGTTGCCCGTGACGTGAATGAATCCCGCCAGCGTATAGGTGGTGTCCGCGAACCATGTGGTGTTGGTCGTGACGTCCCCCGAGATCGTCTTGCTGAACGAACCGAAGGGCAGGGTGGTTGCGGAGACTTCGCTGGAGGGCGTCGACGTCAGCCCGTTGGCCACGGCGAGGACGCGATACCGGTAGAGCGTCTGCACCTTCAGGCCGGCATCGTCATAGGTGAGGGTTCCGGCGGTGGCGGGGGCCGTCACCGTGCCGGCCTGGGCAAAGCTGCCGGCCGCGCCTTCCGCGCGTTCGATCGTGTACGACGCGATGCCTGCGGCGCTGGGAATCGTTACCCGAATAGCCGAGGAACTGGTCGCGGCCGCCTGGACGCCCAGTGGCGCATTGGGCGCCGTCGGGGCGGCAGGATCGTCGTCTCCGCAGGCGGCGACGACGAGGGACAGGAGGGCAAGATGGCGGAGTCGCATGGGGTAGTGTCTTGGCGCGAGTGCGCGGCGAGAGAAAGCAATGCGGCCGGTCTCGCAGGAGACCGACCGCATGAAGAAGCCAAATCGAGAAAACAGCTGTATCTCGAACCGGTCACGAACCGGTCACGACAGGCGGGCTCATGGGCGCCACTGCAGCCCCACCTGGAATACGCGACCTTGACGGTAGTACTCGCGCGTGACGGTGCCCTGGACGGCCTCGTATGGCGCGTCGAGCAGGTTGCGGGCGTCCATCCGCGCCTGGAGCCCTCCGAGCAGCGGGAACCGGACGCTCAGGTCTACGAGGCTGCGTGGCTTGAGGACGATGTCCGGCAGAGGCTGGTCGCCAGCCGCGTCGATGCGCTCACCCGTTCGGTTGAACAGGGCCGTGGCGCTCATGCTTCCGGCGTTGGAGGTCCACGTCACCCCGGCATTGACGACATACGGTGCCTGACCCACCATGGCCCGCTCGGCGTTGGTGGCGGCCAGCTGCTGGGACCCCAGCTCGATGTTGCTGGCCATGAGCGTGACGTTCGAAAATGCCACCAGCTGCCGAAACGCATCGCCCATGAATCCGAGCTCTTTCCGGGCCTCGAGTTCGACCCCAAAGTTGGTCGCTGCATCCGCATTGACGTACACGATCGTCCGGTTGGCCGAGTTGCCGGCGCGATACGCGCGCTCAATGGGGTCCTTGAACTGTTTGGCGAACACGCCGAGCGAAAAAACTTCGGCTTCGGTCGGATACCACTCCCACCGCAAATCACCGTTCAAGATGCCGGTGCGCTGAAGGTCCGGGTTGCCCTGGACGTCATCCGCGTTCAACACATCGCGCGTCGCCACCGGTGAGAGCTCGCGGTACTCCGGACGGGCCAGCGTCTTCGACACGGAGAGGCGGAGGGTCTGAAAATCGCTGATCTTGATGTTGAACGCGGCCGACGGCAGGACGTCGTTCCACGTGTTGTTCACCGTCACGGGGGCACCGAGCGTCGACTTGGCGTTGAGCGTCACGACGTCGCGCTCGAAGCGCGCGCCGCCAACGAACCGGATGCGATCGCTGAGGCCCAGTTCCACCATGCCGAACCCGGCGGTGAGGTCGTCCGCCGCGTCGTAGTTGCCACCCTGGCTGAGCGCGACCACTTCCCAGTAGTTCGTGCGGTTGGCAAACCGACCGTCGAAGATCTGTTCGGCACTGAGCTCGCGTTCCGCCTGCGTAGCGCGCGGGGCGCTGATGCTGAACGAGAACGTGCCGGCGTCGCGCTCGGTGGCACGATACAGGCCGCCGACCTTGAAGGTGTGCTGCCGGCCGGCCGCATCGAAGTTGAGCTGGTAGCTGCCGCGTGCCTCACGCGAGGACTCCGACAGATTCCCGTAGGTGCGCACGGCGCCGCCGTTCCCGGAGCTGAGCCAGCGGAGTGACTCGCCGCCGCCGGTCCCCGACTCGATGATCGAGATGAACTCCGAACGATCCGGCTCATCCCGCGTCACGGCGGACGAGGTCAGGTACCACTCCAGCCGATGCTTGTCGCCGAACTGGTGCTCGGCGGCGACTTGGTTGGATCGGATGGAGCGCTCGACATACTGGTTCTTGTCGATCTGCACGTTCACGCCGTCGGATTCGAACTGGCCGCGCTCCCGACGTGCCTCGTTGTCCGAGGTGCGGTTGAAGGTGTTGTTGAGTGACAGGCGGGTGTGTCCGCCGAGCAGGGTGCTGAAGTTCGCAATGCCGCCCCACAGGATGCCACGGCTCCCGGTCTCGCCCTCGAACCTATTGAACTCGACCGTCTGTCCGGGCTGGGAGCCGCGGTTGGCCAGCGCGCGGGTCTGGTCGGCACGGATGTCCTGCGACGTCGAGTAGGTGCCGGACACCAGGTAGCCGATACGCTGTCCGAAAATCGGGTCGTTGCCGCCGATGGACACGGAGGTCGACGCGTTCGGCATCGCGGTGCCCAAGTCGGTGCTCCATGCGTTTCTGAGTTGGCCAATCAAGGCCAGCTTGTCGCCATCGTTCAAGGACGGAAAGCCGAGGTCTGAGTAGTTCTTGAGCAGCGAGGGAATCTTGCGGTCGCTCTTCACGAGGGCGACGTTTTCGCCGCCCACGCTAAAGGCGCGCCGGACGTCCGAGCCGAGCGCTGTGGAGTTGGCACCAGCAGAGGCGGAGACGGTCACGCTGCGGCGGGCAGGAAACTCGCGTGTCTTGATATCCACCTGGGCGCCAGAGAAGTCGCCTTGCTGGTCCGGGGTGAAGGTCTTCTGGGTCGTGATGGTCTGCAGCAATCCCGCTGGGAACAGGTCGAGCGGCACCACGCGCTTCTCTGGCTCGGGGCTGGGGATTCGCGTGCCGTTGAGCTGTGCCGTGGTGTAGCGCTCGCCGAGGCCCCGCACGAAGACGTACTTGCCGCCGGTGATGGTGACGCCACTGACACGCTGCACGGCCTGGGCGGCGTCACTGTCGGGGCTGCGCGAAATCTGTTCGGATGTGATGGCGCTTACGACGCCGACGGCGACGCGTTGGGCATCAAGCGCCTCGTTCACCGAGCCGCGTTCGGCCGAGGCGGTGACGACCTGGGCGGTCAGGGTAATCGTCGCTGCTTCGAGCGTCACGTTCTGCTCAACCGTCTTGCCGGCCTCGAGCAGGATGCCAGTTACCGTCTTGGGCTGGAAGCCCAGGCGTCGCAGCTGGATCGTGATGGGCCCGGCTGGCACATTCACGAGGCCAAAGCGACCATCGACGCCAGATTGGGTGCCTAACGTGGTGCCTACGACCTGGATCCCGACATCCGGGAGCCCCTGGCCGCTCGCGGCATCGATGACCCGGCCGACGATACGACCGGTGGTAGCTGGGGCTGCCTGGGCGCCGAGCGAGGCGCTGAGAAGCCCCAGGAAGACGAGGGAACGGCCGATCCAGCGGGTGGCCTGAAAGGACGACATGAAGTTCTCGCGGTTGAGACGGACGGCGGACGCTAGCGGGCGTTGGTCACCGCAGCGTTGTTACAATGCCGCGGACGCGTCTCGGAACTCCCACGGAAGTGCAACGGACGTGTCACGAGGCCGCAAGACCGGCCGTGCGTACCGCGCGCCATGGCCGGTCGAACGGCCGGTGCGGCGTGGCCCTTCAGCCCGGGAGCGTGACCCGAAAGGTGGTGCCGCTGCCGACCGCGCTCTCCGCGGTAACCGCTCCGCCATGCGCCTCCACCAGGTGCTTCACGATGGCCAGCCCAAGGCCCGTTCCTCCCTCCGCCCGGGACCGTGACGCGTCGACGCGATAGAAGCGCTCGAAGACCCGCGGAAGGTGCTCGGCGGCAATCCCAGATCCCGTGTCCCTGACGCCAAACGTCAACTGCTCGGCTGATCGATGGGAAAAGATCGTCACTGCGCCACGGGCCGTGTGTCGGATCGCGTTGTGGACCAGGTTCGTCAGGATCTGTCGGATGGCCGTCGGGTCCATCCGAATGGCGGTCGCGTCCGGGGCGATCTCGACCTTGAGCTCCAGTCCCTTGTGGCCGGCGACTTCGGAGAATGAGGACAGAGTCTCCCCGGCCACCGCCCCAAAGTCCATGAGGACTGGCGCCGGACGCCACCCGCCGGACTCAATGCGCGACAGGTCGAGCAGGTCGTCGACGAGCCGGTGCATGCGCTGCGTGTTGTTCAGGATCGTGGTGAGGAACTGCTGACGCTGCTCCGGCGACACGCTCTCATCCTGCAGCGTTTCCGCGAAGCCGCTGACCACGGTCAGGGGCGTCTTGAGTTCGTGGGACACATTGGCCACAAAATCCCGGCGCACAGTCTCCAGGCGCCGGATCGGCGTGATGTCGAAGAGTGCCAGGACGGCGCCGCCTCCGGTCAGGGGTCGCGCTGTGATCGTGACGACCCGATCCGCGAGCCGCGTCTCGACGCCGTCGACCGACCGGCCAGCCATGGCATCGGCCAAGGCCTCGCGCAGTGCGCGGTCCCGGGGGAGCTGGTCGGCCGAAAACGGCAACGCGTCGCGCACCTGGAGGAGTCGCCGCGCCCCTTCATTAATCTGCTGGACCTGCTGGCGCGTATCGAGCGCAACGACGCCCTCGTTGAGGGCGTCGGACACGGCGCGGAGGAGGGCATCGTCCGCTTCGAGGGCTTCGACGCGCGCGGTCAGTTGTTCCGCCAGGCGGTGAAACGCCGACGCGAGTTCCCCAACTTCCCCCGGGGCCGAGAGACTAGGCCGCCGGCGCAAGTCACCCCCAGCGATCGCGCGCGCGTCGTCCCGCAGTTCCAGGATGGGTCGCGTGACGGACCGGGCGAACAGCAGGGCGAGCACGAGCGCAGCCAGGGCAGCGAGGGCGGCCGCGGAAAAGATGTCCCGGCGGAGCTGCGCTTCGACCAGGCTCTGCGTGGCGAAGGTCAGGGAGACGCGCGCAACCCCGTCCCCGTCGCGGACGGCGGCATACACCTCGACATCGCCGGCGGACGCGCTGCGGCGGACGGCCGTGCCGGTGTCGTGGCGGGTGGCCGACACCACCTCCGGTCGGCTGCGGTGGTTCTCCAGCTGGACGAGCGAGGCGTCGTCAAACTCGGAATCACCGGTCACCCGGCCGTCCGTGGCGATCAGCGTGACCCGGTGACCGAGGGCCGCTCCCATCTGGTCTGCGAGCGAATCCGGGTTCGACGCACCGGCCGTCACCATGGCCACGAGCCGTGCCTCGCGGAGAAGTCCGGCAGCGGCCTGCTCGAGGAGTCGCTCACGCACGCGTCGCTCGACACTGGTGACCACCAGTGCGACCAACACAAGAATGATGAAGAGAAACCCGCCGAGAAGTCGCTGCGAAAGCCTCACGCACTACGTGGTTGCGCTGACTTCAATCTATAGCCGAAGCCGCGCACCGTTTCGATCATGTCGCCTGCGCTTCCCAGTTTCGTCCGCAGTCGCTGGACGTGCATGTCGACCGTCCGCGTCTGAATATCGGGTGCGGCCTCCCAGACCGTCTCGAGCAGGAGCCCGCGGGCCTGTACGCGCCCACGACGCTCGGCGAGGGTGAGCAGGAGCCGGTACTCGGTTGGCGTCAGTTCGAGTTCGCCGGTGCCGTCCACCATGACCCGGTGCGCGGCGCGGTCGATGAGGATGGGCCCGACCCGCAGGGTCTCTGAGCTCACCGGTAGCGCCTGCTGCAGTCGTCGCAGGATGGCGCCCACGCGGAGCACGAGTTCCTGGGGCGAGAAGGGCTTGGTCAGGTAGTCGTCCGCGCCTAACGTGAGTCCACGGATGCGATCCGGTTCCTCGCGGCGCGCGGTCAGCATGAGGACGGCGATGGACCGCGTCGCGTCCTCGGAACGGAGCGCCTCGAGCACCTCGAAGCCGGACATGCCGGGGAGCATCAAGTCGAGGACGACCAGTGCGGGGTGATCCTGGCGCGCCTGGGCAATGGCATCCGGGCCGCTGCCGGCGGTCGAGACGCGATAGCCCGCCTTGACCAGGTGAAAGGCCACGAGGGCGACGATATCCGGTTCGTCGTCCACGACGAGGATTCGTTCACCGACCTGCGGGGAAGCAGTCACGCGTGGGGTGGCGCAAGGCGCCGCTGGATGTGGCCAACGAGCAGCTCAATGGCGACCTGATTGTGCCCGCCATCCGGGACAATCACGTCGGCGTAGCGCTTGCCGGGTTCGACAAACTGCAAGTGCATGGGCCGCACGGTGGTAAGATATTGGTCCAGGATCTCGCCGAGGGGACGTCCACGCTTGGCCATGTCTCGCCGAATCCGGCGGACCAGTCGTACGTCGGCATCCGCGTCCACGAAAACCTTTACGTCACAGAGTTGTCGCACGCGTTCGTCCACGAACAGCAGGATCCCGTCGGTAACGACCACGTCGGCGGGTGGGACGGCCACCGTGGCCGCCGACCGTGTGTGCGTGACGAAATCGTAGACCGGTTTCTCGATCGCCTCGCCTCGCCGCAATGCCTCGAGGTGTCGGACGAAATGATCGAGATCAAGACGCTCGGGATGATCCCAGTTAAGGCGTCGCCGCTCGGCCATCGAGAGGTGCGCGTGGTTGCGGTAGTAAGCGTCCATTTCGAGGAACGCCACGGACGCTCCCACCACGGCCTCTGCGACCCTTCTCGCAACGGTCGACTTGCCTGACCCAGTGCCACCCGCCACCCCGATGATCAACGGCTGCATCATGCCCACCCCGTCGTTGCACAATCAGGGAGCCATGTAACAAAAAACAGCGACGGGTCGGTAACGGTCATGTATCGGGCGGCTGAAAGGGTGGCATCAGGCTCCTGCCCATGAAGGGTCGTCGCGTCCGGCGTCCGGGTCAACGCGAGGGTGCCATCGCCCCCGAAGCGGCCCTAGCTTTCTCCCATGCTGGGACGAATTCTGACCTGTTTGGGGCTGGCCGGCGCGGTGGCAGCGCAGGCGCAGCGTTCGGTGGAGCTGGTGGTTCTCAGCACGACCGACGTCCACAATCGGCTCCGGGGGTGGGACTACTATGGTGACCGGGGGGACTCGCAGCGTGGGCTGACCCGCGCCGCCACTGTGATCGACTCGGTCCGGGGGGCCAATCCTGGGCGGGTGGTCCTCGTGGACGCCGGGGACCTGCTCCAGGGGAGTCCCCTCGGGTACGTCGCCGCCCGGCTGGACACGACCGGGGTCCATCCGGTAATCGCCGCGATGAACGCCATGCGGTATGACGCCGCAGCCATCGGTAACCACGAGTTCAACTACGGCATCCCGACGTTGCGACGCGCACTCCGGGATGCACGATTCCCCTTCCTTGGTGCCAACGTGGTGCACCTTGGAGCCGAGCGCGCCAAACCGCTGGTGACTCCCTCGCGGGTTGTCGTTCGGGCCGGGGTGCGTGTCGCCATCGTCGGCGCAACCACGCCGGGCTCAATGGTGTGGGACAGGGAAAACCTGTCGGGGCGGCTACGGATGACGGACATGGTCGCCGCCGTCCGACGCGAGGTGACCAGCGTTCGGCGTCGGGGGGCTGAGGTCGTACTGGTCGTGATGCACTCCGGGCTGGACGGCGAGTCGTCGTATGACACGACGGGGGGCGTGCCGCCGGAGAACGCCGCCGCCGCCGTCGCCCGCGAGGTCCCCGGGGTGGACCTCATTGTCTTTGGACATTCTCATCGGGAAGTCGCGGACACGACGATCAACGGGGTCATGCTGCAGCAGCCCCGCAACTGGGCGCAATCCGTCGGCGCGGCGACGCTGACCCTCGACCGCACACGGGGACGTTGGCGCGTCAGTGCCAAACGTGGCCAGTTGCTTCAGGTGCGGGACCAGGCCGAACACCCTGCCGTTGTCGCCGCGGTGGATCGCCAGCACCGGGCAACGGTGGCGTGGGTGAACCGCACGTTGGGCACGACCGCCACGTCGTGGCGGGCCGACTCGGCGCGCGTTCTGGACACGCCACTGATCGACTTCATCCTGGAAGTCCAACGAAGGGCAGCTGGCGCCGACCTGGCGGCGACGGCGGCATTCGACCTGAATGCGTCGCTGGATCCCGGGCCCATCACGATTGCCGAGGTCGCGCGGCTGTATCCATACGATAACACGCTACGGGCCATCCGCATTTCGGGAGCCCAGTTGCGGGAGTTCCTCGAGTACTCGGCGCGATACTATCGCACACTCGGTTCGCGTGACGCATCCTCGTCCCTGGTCGCTCCCGATGTACCGGGTTTCAATTTCGACATGGTGGCTGGGGCGGAGTACGTCCTGGACCTGTCGCGGCCGGTTGGGTCGCGCGTGACGCGCTTGCGGGTCCAGGGACGCGACGTCGTCGCCACGGATTCGTTCACCATGGCGCTAAACAACTATCGACAGACCGGCGGTGGCGGCTTCGCCATGCTCCGGGACGCGCCCGTGGTCTACGATAAGCAGGAGGAGATTCGCGACCTCCTCATCGCCGAGGTGCAGCGACGTGGCACGTTATCGCCTTCCGACTATCACGTCGCCAATTGGCGGCTGGCGCCGGACAGTGTGGTGGGGCTGGCGTACCGCGCGATGCGCGCCCTCCCGTTTGACCGCACGACCGCACCGAACTCCCGGGACACGACGGCGGCTCATCTGGCGCAGGGACGGTGGCTGCGGGTGATCGGCACGAGTGACATGCACGGCGCCCTCGAGGCTCGCGACTTCAACGCCGAAGGGATCGTGCGTGGCGGGGCGGCCTCCCTGGCCACGGCCTTGCGACAAGCGAGGGCCGAGTGCCGTCCTCCCGGTTGCCAGAGCGTCTGGGTGGACGGGGGTGACCAGTGGCAGGGAACGGCCGCGTCCACGCTCACGCTGGGCCGACCGGTGACCGACTTCCTGAATCGTCACGGGCTCGCCGCTGCGGCGCTCGGCAATCACGAGTTTGACTGGTCGGTGGACTCCATGCGCCCGCGGCTGCGGGACAATCGGTTTCCGGTGATGGCGGCGAACATGCGGTGGCGTGATGGGCGTGACGTGGAGTGGATGCCCGACGATACCTTGCTCCGCGTGGGCGGCGTCACGGTCGGTGTGATCGGGGTCATCTCTCCGGAGACCTCGCGTTCGGTGCGGGCGGCGTATGTGCAGCCGTTCACCTTCATCGATCCGGCACCGGTCGTCGCGCAACGCGCCCGCGCGTTGCGGGCGCGTGGGGCCGACGCGGTCGTGGTGGTCGGGCACATCGGTGCGTTCTGTGACCGTGCCCTGACCACCTGCACCGGTGAGATCGTTGACCTGGCGACGGCGTTACCGGAGCCGGTGGATGCGATCGTGGCCGGTCACTCGCACCGCGGCGCGACCACCGTGGTCAACGGCAGTCCCATCGTCCAGGCCTACCAGAAGGGGAGCGCGATCGGGATCGTCGACGTCCCGTTAGGCATGCCCGGTGAACGCGCGCGCGTGTCGCTGCGCAACGTCCGGCCGGACTCCGTAGTGCCGGACCCACGGGAGGCGGCCTGGGTGGATTCGGTGACGGCGCCAGTGCGCGCGCAGCTCGCTCGGGTGGTGGCGACACTCACCAGCACCATGCGTCGGGGTGATGCAGGGACCTTTGGCAACCTGCTGGCCGACGCCTTTCGCGCAGCGGGCGAGGGAGACATCGGACTAATGAATGGCAGTGGTGTCCGAACGGACCTCCGCGCCGGTCCGGTGAGCCTTGAGGATATTTTCGAGGCGCAACCGTTCGACAACTTCCTCGTGAGGTATCGGGCGAGCGGGCGGCAGATCGTGGCAAACCTCGAGCGGATCTTCTCGTCACCGAACCCCCGGATACACCTGAGCGGCATTCGCGTGTCGATCGATACGTCGCGATCGCCCGGCTCACGAGTAACGTCCGTCGCGATGCTGTCCGGGGAGCCCCTCGCCCCGGACCGTACCTACTTCGTCGTTCTCAACGATTTCATGGCGGAGCGCGGGGAAGGGATGGATCCGGCGCATCCCTCGGCCGAGGTCGAGGTGCTGAACCTGCTGAGTCGGGATGCCCTCGCGACCTACCTGGGGCGCCTCCCCGGCCCGGTGCGGCCGCCGGACGATGTGCGCATCACACACCATTCTCGATGACAAACGTTCGTGTGTATTTCAATGGCCGCGGGGTCGATGCGCCCGGCGGGGCGACCGTGCTCGATGCGCTCGCCGTATTTGACAGCACCATGGCTACCGAGGTGCGGGAAGGGCAACGCGCCCTCGTCGATAGCCGCGGCCTGGCGGCGGATCCATCGGCCGCGGCCTACGCTGGGGCGATCTTCCGCGTCGTGAGCGCCCGTGCCGCGAGTGGCGGCACCGCATGACCGCCATTACCCGGGACCTGCTGACGCGGCTGCCCAAGGCGGAGCTGCATTGCCATCTCGACGGGTCGGTGCGTCCTGCCACGTTGCTGGAGCTGGGTCGCGAGTATCGCGTGTCGATGCCGAGGGATGATGCCGAGGCGCTGGGCGATTACATGATTGTCCGCGACGCCCGATCCCTCGAGGACTACCTCACGCGCTTCGACGTGACGCTGTCGGTGATGCAACATGCGGACGCCATCGAGCGCATCGCCTACGAACTTGCCACGGACGCTGCGCGCGAGGGCGTCCTGTACCTCGAAACACGATTTGCTCCCAACCTGAATGATCGCGCCGGCATGGAATGGGGCGCGGTGCTCGAGGCCTCGCTGCGCGGACTCGCCCGCGCCGAGCGCGAAACGGGGATTCTGGGGCGGGTGATCGTGTGCAGCCTGCGCCACCTGGCCCCGGAGGTGTCCCTGGAGCTGGCGCGGTTGGCGGTGGCCTACCGGGATCGTGGCGTCGTGGCCTTTGACCTCGCCGGCGGGGAAGCCGGACATCCCGCCGCGCCGCACGCGCCAGCGTTTCAGCATGCCCGCGCCCATGGCCTGCATTGCACCTGCCACGCGGGGGAGGGGGCGGGCGCGGCGTCGGTCGCTGAGGCGGTCCACCTGTGCGGCGCCGAACGCATTGGGCATGCGACGCGGCTCATCGAGGACCCGACCCTGGTGGACGAAGTGCGCTCCGAACAGATCGCCCTCGAGATCTGCCTGACGAGTAATGTGCAGACCCATGCCACCTCGTCATATGCAGCGCATCCGCTGCAACGGTACATGGAGCAGGGGATGCGGGTCGTGCTCAACACGGACAATCGCTTGATGAGCGGGGTGAACCTGGTCGACGAGTACGAAGTGGCGGCGCGCACGTTTGGTCTGGGCTTCGACGAATTGGCCGGCCTTGCCCTGAACGGGTTCGACGCGGCGTTCCTGCCGGAGGCGGACCGTGCGAGGCTTCGCGCCGCGGCGGTCGAGCGCCTGGCCGCGATGCGCACATGAATACGGCCGAAGCGGTGGCCGCGGTCCGTTCGCGGCTGGAAGTAGCGCAGCCCGTCGCCGCCATTGTACTTGGCTCGGGGCTGGGAGGTCTCGCGCGGCGGATTGAGGGAGCACAACGGGTGCCCTATGCGGAGATCCCGGGATTCGCGCCGGCACACGTTGCCGGGCACGAGGGGGCCCTGATCCATGGCACGTTAGGCGGAAGGGAAGTGCTCGCCCTGGCTGGCCGATTCCACGTGTACGAAGGGCACCCGATGGCGCAGTCGGCATTCCCGGTTCGCGTGGTGCATGCGCTGGGTGCTCCGGTGCTCGTGCTGTCCAACGCTGCCGGCGGGGTCCGCCGCACCTTTCGGCCGGGTCAGCTCATGCTGATTCGCGACCAGCTCAATCTCACCAGCCTCAATCCGCTGATCGGGCCGGTGGTGACCGGTGACGTGCGATTCCCTGATATGTCCGCACCATTTGACGAGGGGCTGCGCGCCCTCACCCGGCAGGTCGCCGAGGCGGCCAACGTGCCGCTCGAGGACGGCGTGTACGGGGGGCTGACCGGGCCGACCTACGAAACGCCGGCGGAGGTCCGCATGCTCGAGCGGATCGGTGTGGACGCGACCGGGATGTCGACCGTGGCCGAGGTGATCGTGGCGCGTGCGTTCGGCATGCGGGTACTCGGCATCACCTGCATCACCAACCCCGCGGCCGGCCTCAGTCCCCACCCGATCCACCACGATGAGGTCATCGAGGTGACGGCGAAGGCCGCGGCAGACTTTGAGCGGCTCGTGGAAGGGGTTGTTCGCGCCTTGTAGGCCTGGCAGAGCCGACCGACGATGGAGCAGGGATCGGGCTTGCCCGGACGGGATGCCCTAAAAGCGAAAGCCGAGCGTCACCGGGATCATCTGGTACGTCGTCTTCTCGGCAGTCTGGCCAGGATCGGTGTCAGGGGTGACGCTGAATTGGTGGAACCGGGCCTCCAGAAAGAACCCGGTGTTCATGCCCAGCCGGATCCCGGCGCCGGCATTGAACCCGAAGCCATTGGCGCTCTCGCTCTGCACCGTGCTGCCGACGGTCTGCGTGGCCGTGAGGCGGTAGCCACCAAAGCCGCCAAGCAAGTATGGCGTGAGGCTTCCCTGTTTCTTGCGGCCCAGCAAGACGGCGGCGGCCCCCAGGTACGTCACCCCGTTGGTAAGCTCATCATCCGGGTCGGCGTTTACCGCGCCCAGGAATTCATCGGTGTAGTCGGAGCGGTGATAGGCGAATTCCCCGCGGACCGCCCACACGTTGCGATCTGGCTCGTATTGCACGAAACCCGCGCCGTGGGCCCCTGTCTTCGTGTCTGACGCGAAATCCCCGATCGGTAGCGTCGCTCCGACCGCGATGCCGACGCTCACCGCGCGGCGCGGCGCCTGCGCACCAAGCGGCGGAGCAGCGACCGCGAACAAGACCAGACTGGAGAGGACCAGGCGACGCATGCAGGCTCCTTGCGTGTGAAGTGGGCGTCCTGACGACGGACACGGCGGGCCGTGGGTCACCACTACCCATGCCGATCCTAACGAAGTAAGGACCGCCCAGGACAGGGGAGCCTCGGACGTGTCCAACCTGTGGCGTCGACCCCACGCGACGCCGTGATGCGGCGCACGCTCAGCGTGTGGCCACGGTCGGGAGCCCGATCACCCGACGCCGAAACTGCTGGAATCGCTCGGAGTCGGCACGCAGCCCCCGCAGCGACGCCGCCGGAAGCCGGGCGATGTCCGCCTCGCTCGCGCGCACCCTGTCCTCCTCGAGGGGGTGCGTCGAGAACCACCCCTGCATCCCGGCCGGGCGCTCCTCGCGCTCCTTGAGCAGGATGCGAAACATCTCGGGGATCCCCCGTGGGTCGATGCCGGCGCGGGTCACGTACTGCACCGCCACGCGGTCCGCCTCGGTCTCGTCGTCTCTCGAGAACTTGGCGAACAGGGCTCCGCCACCCAACTGCACGGCGGTGTTGGTAATCCCGTAGTCACACACGTTGGTGAGGATGCAGGCCAGCGTCAGGCCCACATTCGCACGCTGGCTCGTTTGCATCTGCTGGATGCTGTGGCGCATGGTGACATGCCCGATCTCGTGCGCAATGACGCCGGCGAGTTGCGCCATGTTCGTGGTGCGCTCAATGAGCCCGCGATTGATCCAGATGTAGCCACCGGGCGCCGCAAACGCGTTCACTTCCTTGCTGTCGACCACGTGAAAGGTCCAGTCGAGTCCCCGATCGTCGGCGATGGCCGCCAGGGAATCTCCGAGCACGTTGATGTACCGGACCACCTCGGCGTCGCGGACCAGTCGCAACTGCCGATTGACTTGCGCCGCAAAGTCCTCGCCCATGTCCACTTCCCGCTGGGTCGAGATCGCGCAGGCCGCGAACAACAGGGAACAGCTCGAGAGGCCGATCCTGCGGAGGAGAGGGACGGACGTGTAGGTTTGTGAGCGCTGCATCCAGGATCGTCCCACAGCGAAACGGGGCGTGACAGGGAAACGTACGTCTGAGACCACCGCACCCCCCACAGAGTTCCCGCCGATGCGCCTCCTGACCACCGCTCGCGATCTCAGTCGCCGCAAGGCGCGTGAACGCGATGGGCGTTTTGTGGCTGAGGGGGTGCGCACGGTGGAAGAACTGCTTGCCTCCCCGGTCGAGTTGGTCGGCGTAGTGTGCGGACCACAGTTGATGGACTCCGACCGCGGCACGCAGCTTCGGCTGCAGATCGATCGCCGTGGAATCCCGCTCGCCGAGGTTACCGAGAAGGAATTCGGCGGCGCGGCGTCGACCGAGTCTCCCCAGGGCGTCCTCGCCATCGGCCGCATCCCGAGCCGCCAGCTCTCCACCCTGGCGGATCGGGAGCACCTGACCCTCCTCGTGCTCGACGGTGTGCAGGATCCAGGCAACGTGGGGACGATGATTCGTACGGCACATGCCCTGGGGGCCGACGCGACGGTCGCCCTGCCCGGAACGGTTGACGTATGGAACGCGAAGGTCGTCCGTAGCGCGATGGGATCCCTCTTCCGACACCACGTACAGGCTGCCCCGATAGACGAACTGGCCGCGTTCGCCGCCGCCCACGGCGTGGAGCTTTGGGCCGCAGAGGCCAGTGGGGCTGAGCTTACGACACTCCGACGTCCGAACCGACTCGGCCTCGTGCTCGGCAACGAGGGGGCCGGAGTCGGCGCGGCCCTTGAGGAGCGGCTGGCCCGGCGCGTGTCCCTGGCGATGCCCGGAGGTGCCGAGTCCCTGAACGTCGCTATCGCCGCAGGGATCCTGCTGTACGGGTTGCGCCCATGAGCATGGAGGCCCTGTTCGTCGCCTGGGCTGGGGTGGTGGGTGCCTGTGTCGGCTCGTTCCTGAATGTCTGCATCGGGCGCTGGCCGCACGACCAGTCAGTCGTGACGCCGCGTTCGCGCTGTCCGCGCTGCGAGCGAGCGATCGCGTGGTACGACAATATCCCGATTGTGAGCTGGCTGGTGCTGCGGGCGAAATGCCGTGGCTGTGGCTTGCCGATTTCCGCGCAGTACCCGTTGGTGGAGCTTGTGGTGGCCGTCGTGTGGGCTTTGGCGTTTCGCGAGTGGGGGGCGGGGCTCACGGCGGTGCGCGTGGCCATGTTCATCACGATCCTGCTCGGGATCGCGATCACCGACGCGAAGCACTACCTGATTCCCGATGGCTTCACCGTGTCTGGGCTGGTGTTTGTACTCGTCACGGCCCTGGTGGCCGGGCTCCGTGGTGAGTTGACTCCGTTCGCCGGGCCGTGGGATGCGGTGATCGGGGCCTGCGTCGGAGCGGGTGCGGTGTCGATCATCGGTTGGCTGGGCGAAGTCGCCTTGAAGAAAGAGGCGATGGGGTTTGGTGACGTGACCTTGATGGCCGTAGTGGGGGGCGCTGTTGGGCCGGCGCGTGCCCTGCTGGTCCTCTTCGTGGGCGCAGCGCTTGGGGCGGTCGTCTTCTCGCTGGTGGTGTACCCGCTGGTCCGCGTGCGTAGGGCGCGACAGACCGTGGCGGCGAACGTCCCGGCGGACGGGGCGAGCGATGACATGCCGCACGTGCCGTTTGGGGTGTTCCTGGCGCCGGCAGCGGTCCTGACGCTCCTCTGGGGTGATCCCCTGATCACCTGGTATCTCAACCGCCTGGTCCCATGACCGACGACGATGGCGCGCTGGCGCGTCCCCTGACCGGGGCGCTGGCCCGCTTCACGAGGGACCTGACAGCCGAGGCGCGCGAGGGACGACTGGAGCCCGTGCGCTGCCGCGAAGACGAGGTCGCGCGGTTGATCGACATCCTGCTCCGTCAAGGCAAGAACAACGCCGCCCTCGTTGGTCCGGCGGGGGTCGGCAAGACCGCCATCGCCGAAGCGCTGGCCGAACGGCTCGCCAAGGGGGAGGTTCCCCTGATGCTGCGCCACGCGCGCGTGTTGGCACTCGATCATGTGTCCCTCCTGGCCGGTGCCGCATATCGGGGACAGTACGAGGAAAGGATCCGGGCCCTCGTCGCCGAGACGTCCGCGGACCCGGACGTGCTGCTCTTCATCGATGAGCTGCACAACCTGATTGGGCAGGGCAGCTCAATGGGGTCGGCGATGGATGCTGCCAACATGCTCAAGCCGTCGCTGGTGCGCGGCGACTTTCGGGTGATCGGTGCGACGACCTCTGAGGAGTACGACCGCTGGATTCGCGGCGATCCAGCGCTCGAGCGACGCTTTCAGCGGGTGGTGGTGAGGGAGCTCAGCTCGGATGAGACCCTCGAGGTGCTGCGCGCGCGACGGGAACGCCTGGAGCGCCATCACCATGTGCTCATCACCGACGAGGCGCTCCGCGCCGCCGTGGTCCTCACCGACGAGCATGTGACCGATCGTCGTCGGCCGGACCGGGCGATCGATGTCCTCGACGAGGCCTGCGCACACCTGCACGCGACCACCGCCTACGCCGCCGATGTCGAGGCGCTCATCCTGGCGTCGCGGTCGCCGCGCACCGCTCGACGACGGACGGCCGGCGCGGCTCAAGCGCCCGCCACAAATGGGGCACCCCTCGTGGAGGAAGACCCGTTAGGCCAGATGGCCAGGGACGGCTTTCGGGCGCTCGAGGCCTTTGGGGCCGGGCTGGAAGCCATCATCGCCGGCCCGGCGACCGAGGTGGCGCCAGCTCCGGTCGCCGTCGTGGCGGTGGACACGCCGCGCTTGCCGTCGGCACCTCCGCCGCCACCCACACTGCGCACCATGCTGGAGCGCGATAACGTTCGGCTGCGCGCGACAGATGTGGCGCGCGTGGTCGCCGTCGCGACCGGACTCACCATTCGCTGGGCCGAATCATGAATGCTCGTCTGACGCTGGGTCTCGCCGGTCTCCTCCTGGCCTGCTCGCGGGAGCGCGAGGGCTCGCCGGTTGAGGCGCTGGTGGGCGACGCCACCCCACGCCTGGAAAAAACCGTCGGCGTCCCCTTCAAGACGCCACCGAAGTTCGAGATGCGCTCGCGCGAGGAGGTCCGGACCTTCCTGGAACAACGATTCGCGACCGACCTTCCCGACGCGGACCTTCGTGGGTCCGAACGCGCCTACAAGCGCCTTGGGCTGCTCCCGGATTCGCTGGACCTCCGTGGCTTCATGCTCAAGCTCCTGACCGAGCAGATCGTCGGGTACTACGACCCGAAGGCCAAGGTGCTCTACATCGTGCAGGGCGCGAACGACGACATGATCGCCGTTACCGTCTCCCATGAGCTCGTCCATGCACTGCAGGATCAGTACTTCAACCTCGACTCGTTGCAGTCCGTCAAGCGGCGCAACGACCGGCAAGTGGCGGCGCAGGCGGTGATGGAAGGCCAGGCCACCCTCGAGCAGGTCGCGTCCATGGTTGGTGGCGGTGCGGCCGTGAACCTCCCCGGCGGCTGGGACCGCGTGCGCGAGATGATCCGGGACGGGCAGAGTGCGATGCCGACCTTCGCGTCGGCACCCCTGGTGATCCAGGAGACGCTCCTGTTTCCGTACCTGAGCGGCGCGGAGTTCATGAAGAACTGGAAGGAGAAGAGCGGCGGCAAGCTGCCGTTTGGGGACATGCCGGTGTCCACCGAGCAGGTGATGCATCCGGACCGCTTTTTCCTCAATCGTGACGACCCGACCGTGGTCACCCTGCCGCCGATCGCCGGCGCCAGTGACGTCTACGACAACGACCTCGGCGAGTTCGAGACGCGGCTCCTCCTGTTTCAGCACCTCAAGGACCGGGACGCCGCCTTCCGCGGCGCGGCGGGATGGGATGGGGATCGGTTCGTCTCGTGGACTGGGGCCCGTGGTGACGGGGTGGCCTGGCTCTCGGTGTGGGATACCTCCGTCGATGCGGCGGAGTTTCTCGACCTGATGGACACGGCGCTCCTGAAGCGCTTCGACGACCTGCGTCCGCTCGGTAGCACCGCCAATCGCCACATGTACAGCACCCGCGGCCGGACGATTGCCCTGTCGGCCGTCGAGGTGAACGGCCGTCCGTGCGTGCTCTACGTCGATGTTCCGACTGGGTCGAGTGTTGATGTCTTCGACCTCAAGAAGGTGAGGCTTGAGGAGTAGGGCCACCTGATGGCGCGCGAGACGGAGCAGGCCGCGCCAACCAGCGCCCGGCTGGACTCCATTCCCGGCGGGATCCGTCCCGTCCCGGATCCCAGGGCGCTGTCCGAGCCGCAGCCCCTGCGCCCCGACGACGAGGCGCTGCGCCAGGCGCGCCTCACCTCGATCAAGCGCTGGGCGACGGGGCTGCTCATTGGGGCGACCATCGTCTTCCTCATCACCCGGTGGCTGGAACCTCAGGTGCCTTGGCTGGCGATCGTTCGGGCAACGGCCGAGGCAGCCATGATTGGCGGCCTCGCGGACTGGTTCGCGGTCACCGCGCTGTTCCGCCATCCGCTGGGGCTCAAGATCCCGCACACGGCCATCATCCCGATGCGCAAGGATCGCGTCGGCGTCACCCTCGGGGCCTTCGTCGAGAAAAACTTCCTGAATCGCGACGTCATCGTCGCCAAACTCCACACGTTGAATGCAGCGGAACGCGCGGCCCGCTGGATGGTGGAGCCGGAGAATGCGCGCAAGATCGCCCGTCAGCTGGCGCGCGCGCTCGGGGCGGCGACCAATGTCCTGCGTGACGACGACGTGGAGGAGGTCATCTCCCGCGCCGCCATTGACCGCATCAAGAAGACCCAGGCGGCGCCCTTGCTCGGGCGCTTTCTCTCGGTGCTGACCGCGGAGAACCGGCACCAGGGCTTGCTCAACGACGCGATCCGCCTTACCGCCAAGTTCCTGTCCGAGAATCAGGACCTCATCCGCGAACGTGTGGAGCGCGAGAGCCCGTGGTGGATGCCGGGCGTGGTCGACGATCGCATCGCGAAGAAGATCGTCACCGGGCTCGAGCGCACGATGCAAGCGGTGCACGAGGACGATACCCATCCGCTCCGCCTCCGGTTCGACGCGGCCCTGGATGAGTTCATCGTCAAGCTGCAAGCGTCACCCGAAGTCATCCTCAAGGCCGAGCAGATCAAGGAGGATGTACTCAACGCCGAGGCGGTGCGTGGCTTCTCGGCGGCCATGTGGGCCGACGCCAAGGCCACCATCACCCGTCACGCGGAAGATCCCGATGGCTTCAAGCCCGAGGCGATCCAGCGTGGCCTCACGGCGTTCGGGGAGGCGATCCTGAAGGATCCCATCCTGATGGAAAAGGTCGATGCGTGGCTGATCGAGGCGATCGTCGCCGTCGTCGAGCGCTACCAGAGCGAGGTCGGCGAGTTGATCTCAACGACCGTGAAGCGCTGGGATCCCGATGCCACCTCTCGCCGTATTGAGCTGGCCATCGGGCGCGACCTGCAGTTCATCCGGATCAACGGCACCCTGGTGGGGGGGCTCGCCGGACTCATGCTCTACCTGCTCCAGCGGGTCTTCTGAGCGTTCGCCGGCAACGCCCGGGACGCCACCGCCGGTAACGCAATCCGCTCAGCGGGCCGATGGCGGCGACACGCGTGCTTCCCGTGCCGCTCGTGCTTCCCGTGCTTCCTGCACTTGCTCTTCAGCAACGTCGGCCAGCAGCCCCGCGTTTGGTAGCAGCGCCAGTCGCAGCACCTCGTCCATCGAGCTGACAAAGGTGAACGCCATGTTCTGGCGGACCTCGTCCGGGACGTCTCGCAGGTCCTTCTGGTTGTTCGCTGGCAGGATGACCTCGCGTAGTCCGGCGCGATAGGCGGCGAGGGTCTTCTCCTTCACGCCGCCAATCTCCAGCACCTTGCCACGCAGCGTGACCTCTCCGGTCATCGCCAGGTCGCGGCGCACCGACCGACGCGAAAGCACCGACGCCAGGGCGAGGGTGACCGCCACCCCGGCGCTCGGGCCGTCCTTGGGGACGGAACCCGCCGGGAAGTGGATGTGAAAGTCGCTCTCCTTGAAGTCCTTGTCCGCCACGCCTAACGCTTCGGCCCGGGAGCGGACGAACGAGAGGGCGGCATCGACGGACTCGCGCATGACGTCGCCGAGCTGGCCGGTGACTGTCAACTTGCCGGTGCCCGGCATGCGTAGTGCCTCGATGGTCATGATGTCGCCGCCGAGCGAGGTCCACGCGAGCCCGGTGACCGTGCCAATTTCGGGCTCCTTCTCGGCCTCCTCTGCCGCGTACTTCGGCACGCCAAGGATCTGCTCGACGAGCGCATTGTCCACGATCCAGGCGCCCTCCTCGCCGTCCGCCTTCTTTCGGGCGCGCTTGCGCATGAGGGCGGCGAGGTTGCGCTCGAAGTTGCGCAAGCCGGCCTCGCGCGAGTAGCGGCTCGACACGAAACCCAGGACCTCGTCGGTGAACTGGATGTCCTTGTCGCTGATCCCGTGTTCCTCCAGGAGGCGCGGCATCAGGTAGCGCCAGGCGATCTCGACCTTCTCCTCGACGGTGTACCCGGCGATGCGGATCACCTCCATGCGGTCGCGGAGCGGGGCCGGGATGTCGAAGAGGTTGTTCGCCGTGCAGACGAACAGGACGCTGGACAGGTCGAACTGCAGGTTCAGGTAGTGATCGACAAAGTCATGATTCTGCGAGGGATCGAGCACCTCGAGCATGGCGGCGGTGGGATCGCCGCCGGCCCCGCCGCCCGACATCTTGTCGATTTCGTCGATCATCAGCACGGGGTCACGCACCCCAACGCGCCGCAGCGCCTGGAGCAGCAGCCCGGGCATGGCGCCCACATAGGTCCGCCGGTGGCCGCGGATCTCCGCTTCATCACGGACCCCACCGACCGCGATGCGGTAGAAGGCGCGTCCCATGGCGGCGGCAATGGCCTCGCCTAACGATGTCTTCCCTGTCCCCGGCGGCCCGACGAAACAGAGGATCGGCCCATGGGGGTCACCGCCGCGGAGCTTGCGCACCGCGAGGAACTCGACGATGCGTTCCTTGGCCTCGTTGAGCCCGTAGTGCCGCCCCTCGAGCGCCTCCTCGACCCGCGCCAGCTCGATCTGCTCGTGCCCGCTCCGCTTGTGCCACGGCAGGGCCAGGATCCAGTCGAGGTAGTTGCGGATGACCTGGTACTCGCTGGATGCCGGCGAGAGCATCCGCAATCGCTCGGTCTCCCGGCGCGCTTCCTGGCCCACCCGTTCCGGCATCTTCGCGTCGTCGATCTTCTTCAGCAGCTCGACTGCTTCCTTTTCGCCAGGGTCGGTCTCGCCGAGTTCGGCCTGGATCGCCCGCAGTTGCTGCCGCAGGTAGAACTCGCGCTGGTGCTGCTCGATCTTCACTTCGGTCTGCTTCTTCACGTCCTCCATCACGCGGGCGCGCGCGACCTCGCGTTCCAGGCGAGACAGGATGAAGCGCATCCGCTGCCCGATGTCGAGGCGCTGCAGGACTTCGTCCTTGTCCGTGATCCGGAAGTTCATGTTCGTCGCGGCCAGGTCGGCAAATCGCCCGGGGTCCGAGACGTTCATCTTGAGGATCTGGGGCACCTCGTCCGGGATGCGGTCGACCAGGTCCGCGAGCGTCTCCGCGGCGGAGACGATGCGCGTCACCAGGTCGTCGAGGTCGTTGGGGTCGGCCGGGAGCTCCTTGGCGGGCCGGACCCCGGCGATGACGAACGGTTCCTCCTGCTCGATCGAATCGATCGTGATGCGCCGCAATCCCTGGAGGGTGATCTGGACCGTGTCACCCGGGAGGTTGATGCGTTCGTGCACGCGCGCCGCGACCCCCACGCGCCCCACGAACCGGCCATTCTCGACGACGTCCTCGGCGTCACCTCCCGTGACCACCAGGGCGACGATGAGCCCCGGGTCCTCGTTGGCGCGGAGCAACGCCAGGTTCTCCGGGGCCCCCATCTGCACCGCGATGGTGCCGAGGGGATACACGATGGTCGACCGCAGCGCCATGAGCGGCAGCCGCGGGGGAAGCTCCTGACCGAGGATTTCGTCGCGGCGTTGGGGACGGGACATGCGGCCTGGGCGAGGGGATCCGGTGGCGCGGGGGGACGCGCGGAAACTTACCCTGTCGCCGCAGCGCGCCCAACGACGATCCGCCGCCCGCGTTCGGCGGAGAACACCGAAGTGGCGGTGTTGGCACCGCGAGGCATGGCCAGCTTGCCGGGGTTTCCGGCGCTGCCTACGTTGCCCGGCATGTTTGACGAGCTGTCAGAAAAGATCTCGGGCGTCTTTGCCCGACTGCGCGGGCGAGGCGTCCTTACGGAGGCCGACATCAAGGAGGGGCTGCGCGAGATTCGCCGCGTCCTCCTTGAGGCCGACGTGTCGTTCCAGCTGACCCGCGAGTTCCTCGAGCGCGTGGAGAAGAAGGCGGTCGGGGTCACCCAGATCCGGAGCGTGGCCCCCGCCCAGCAGCTGGTCAAGATTGTCCACGACGAGCTGACGGCAATGCTGGGCGAGCGCCGCGAAGGGCTCAAGCTCAGCTCGGTGCCACCGACCATCGTGATGATGGTCGGGTTGCAGGGGTCGGGAAAGACGACCAGTGCGGGCAAGTTAGCGCGCCGCCTGAAGGGCGAGGGCCGCGCCACGCGGCTTGTTGCCGCGGACGTGTACCGGCCGGCCGCGATCGACCAGCTGGAAACGCTCGGTCAGCAGCTGGAAGTGCCCGTGTACGCCGATCGAAGCACCCGCGACGTCGTGAAGATCGCCCGCGCCGGGATCGAGGAGGCCAAGCGCGCGCGGGACCGCGTGGTCATTGTGGACACCGCGGGTCGTCTCCAGATCGACGACGAGATGATGCAGGAGCTGGTGCGCCTGAAGGAAGCGGTGCACCCGGACGAAATCCTGCTGGTGGCCGATGGCATGACCGGTCAGGACGCCGTGCGCATCGCCGAGGGTTTCCACAAGGCGTTAGGCACCACGGGGGTCATCCTCACCAAGATGGACGGTGATGCGCGTGGTGGCGCCGCGCTCTCCATCTACGGGGTCACGAAGACCCCCATCAAGTACATCGGCGTGGGCGAGAAGTCCGATGCGCTCGAGGAGTTCCATCCCGAGCGCATGGCCGGGCGCATCCTGCAGATGGGCGACGTGCTGTCGCTCGTGGAGAAGGCCCAGGACGCGATCGACGTCGCCGAGGCCAAGAAGCTCGAGAAGAAGGTGCGGAAGGAGGGGCTGGACCTCGAGGACTTCCTCACGGCGATGAAGCAGATGTCCAAGCTCGGGCCGCTCGAAGGGATCCTGAAGATGCTCCCGGGCGTCAATGCCAAGATGTTGAAGCAGGCGAACCTCGATCCGAAGCGGCTGAAGCACGTCGAGGCGATCGTCTTGTCGATGACCCGGGAAGAGCGGAAGGACCCGACCATGATCAACGGGTCGCGGCGTGCCCGCATCGCCCGAGGGAGTGGGCGGACCGCCAACGAGGTCAATCGGCTGCTGGAGCAGTTCCGGGACATGCAGAAGATGATGAAAAAGGCGGCCTCCGGAGGGCGCCTGGGGCTCCCGTTCGGGCGCTGAGCCCGCTTTATTTCAGGGCTCGCCACCCCTCACCGGGGTGGCGTTCAAGTCGGGTGCGACCCGGGTGTGCCGGGAACCGCGATGAGCCCGCATGAATCCCCAGTCAGGAGTCCAGCATGGCCGTTCGTATCCGCCTGCGCCGCGAAGGTCGCAAGAAGGCGCCGAGCTACCGCATCGTTGTCGCCGAGTCCACCATGCCTCGTGACGGGCGCTTCATCGAGATCATCGGGACCTACCAGCCCCGCCAGGCGAACCCGGTCAACCTCAAGGGTGATCGCGCGAACTACTGGCTGGACAATGGTGCCCAGCCAAGCGACACCGTTCGGTCCATCCTGCGCCGTGCTGGGGTCCTCAAGGCCCGCCACGAGGCCCGCCTCGCCGCCAAGCTTCAGGGAGCGGCCGTTCCGCTGACAGAGGCAAAGCCGGACGGCGAGTAACCGCCGGTCCCGACGTGAACGCCCAGGACCTCATCATTGTCGGGCGAATCCGGAAGGCGCACGGGATTCGCGGGGAGGTCGTGGTTGAGTTGATGACTGAGTCGCCGGACGTGATCTTCGCGCCCGGCGCTCGTTTGTTTCCGGGCACCGCAGAAGGGGATCCCGATCCCAAGCTCGGCCCGATACACGTTGAAGACGCCCGCCCTTTCCGCGAGCAGTTCCTCGTGACGTTTGTCGAAGTGCCAGATCGCACGGAGGCCGAGCGGTGGCGCGATCGATTCCTCCTGGTACCGCAATCGGAGTTGGTGCCGCCTGAGGAAGGCGCGGTGTACCAGCATCAACTGATCGGGCTCTCGGTGCGCACCGAGGCGGAGGGCGAGATCGGGCGCGTCGTTGGCACCTTCGAGGTAGCCGGCCGCCTGTTGCTCGAGGTCGCGCGCGAAAGTGGGACCGTATTGCTGCCCTATGAGGGTCAGTTCGTGGATCGCGTGGACCTGGCAGCCGGCCACCTCCACATGACGTTGCCGCCTGGGCTGCTGGAGTAGGCAATGCGCATCACGATTGTGACAATCTTCCCTGAGTACTTTCAGGTCCCGCTGTCGCTTTCCATCCCGGCGCAGGCGGCCGGTGCCGGAAGCGTGGAGTACCGGGTGGTGAACTTGCGCGACTACACCCACGACAAGCACCGCACCGTCGACGATTACCCGTACGGTGGCGGGGCGGGGATGGTCATGAAGCCCGAGCCGTTCTTCGAGGCGGTCGAGGCGCTGGGGTGTGCCCCCCCGATCGTCCTCATGTCCGCGCGCGGGGAGCGGTTCACCCAGGCACATGCGCATCGATACGCGCAGGGGGGCGAACTCACCCTGCTCTGCGGGCACTACAAGGACGTCGACCAACGGGTTGGGGACTTCCTCGCGACCGAGGAGCTCTCTCTTGGGGACTTCGTCCTTTCGGGGGGAGAACCCGCAGCGCTGGCGGTGGTGGATGCGGTCGCTCGGCTGCTTCCGGGGGCCATGTCCGACCCGGAAAGTGCGCGCACCGACTCGCATTTCTCCGAACCGTCGGTGGTGAGTGCACCGAGCTACACCCGGCCGCCCGTCTTTCGGGGCCACGAGGTCCCGGAGGTCCTGCTCTCCGGGCACCACGAGCGTATTGCGACCTGGCGCGCGTCGACCGGGCGTCGCCTCCCGCGCCCGGCTCGGGACACGACGTCCGAATAGGGCGCTGGGGCACTGGGTCGTCGAGTCGACAACAAGGTGACTCCCCTACCGCCAATCCTACCAACGGGTTAGCTTCAGGGTCTCCCAAAATCAGCCTTTGAGGGGGGCTTCGGCCCCAATGCCATATGCACGCCTTTATTGAGACCCAGAAGGAGTGGATGAAGTCCAATGTCCCTCCGTTCCGCCCCGGCGACACCGTCCGCGTGAATGTTCGCGTGAAGGAAGGCGACAAGGAGCGGTTGCAGGCGTTTGAAGGGGTGTGCATTGCGCGCCGCGGGGCCGGGGTGAGCGAGACCTTCACGGTGCGCAAGATCTCCAACGGCGTTGGGGTCGAGCGCATCTTCCCGGTCCACTCGCCGATGCTGGCCGAGATCACGGTTGTTCGTCGTGGTCGCGTGCGTCGCGCGAAGCTGTACTACCTGCGCAATTTGGTCGGCAAGGCCACCCGCATCCGCGAGAAGAAGGTGCGTATCGCGGTGCCCGCGACGGGAGCGGCGACGGAGGGCTGACGAAGGTGGGATCGCGCTGGGCACCGCTCGAGGCGTCGCTGCGAGCGGCCCACGGACCCCACTTGGCCGGGATGGACGAAGTCGGACGGGGCCCCCTCGCGGGCCCCGTTGTCGCATGCGCGATCATCATGCCGGCTGGCCAACGCGCGATTGCCGGCGTGGATGATTCGAAGCGTTTGTCCGCAACGGAGCGCGAGCGTCTGGCGCCCCGCATTCGCGCCCGCGCGCTGGCGGTGGGTGTGGGCGCCGCCTCCATTCGTGAGATCGAGCGACTGAACATCCTGCACGCGACCACGCTCGCCATGCGCCGCGCGTTGGCCGCCCTGGCGGTGCCCCCCGACCACGTCGTCGTGGACGGCAAGGCGATTCCCACCCTCGGCGTGGTGCACACGGCAGTGGTAGGGGGCGACCGCCGCTGCTACAGCGTCGCCTGTGCATCCATTGTCGCGAAAGTGATCCGCGACCGGTTGATGCGGCAGCTCGCGCGGCGACATCCGGGCTACGGATGGGAGCAGAATGCCGGCTATGCGACCGCCCACCACTTGGCCGCGATTGAAGCCCAGGGAACGACGCCGCACCATCGTCCGGCCTTCTGCACCCGGCAACTCACGCTCGACCTTGGGCGTTAGGCGGGTGTGGCGTGTCCACATCGGGTGCTTTGTCTCCTTTCGCGTGTGCCGTGTCGCACAGTGACGGTTTGTGCACATGAAGTGATGGTGAGGGTGTGATGGTGGTCACACGCGGAAAAGCCTGCCGCGTGTATGTTCACCGCGCCGACCACTCTGGACATGTTGCCCGGGACGGGCATGGCGGCGATGTCACACCTGACCTACCTGAGAGGGGTAGCCATGACGATGATGAAACGTGCCACCACCGCGGCCCTGGTCCTGTTCTCGCTGACCGCGTGCGCCACCAAGGGATTTGTGCGCCGCGAGCTGGACACCGGTATCACCACCGAGCGGACCCAGCGTGCGTCCGCTGATAGCGTGATCAACAACGAGCTGGCCGCACAGGGCGCCAAGGTCACCGGCCTCGCCGGTGAGCTGGCGACGCTCAAGATGGACGTGGCCGCGCTGCGCCGTGACCTGACCACCTTGCGAACCGAGTTCGGCGCCAAGATCACCGCGATGGAGAACGGGATGAAGTTCGCGTTCCCCGTGACCTTCGGCTTTGACGATGCCACGGTCCGTGACGAAGACCGCGCGTCGCTGGATCGCTTTGTGCAGGTTGTCAACACGTACTACGGCGGATCACTGGTGACGGTGGAAGGATTCGCGGATCCCGCCGGGTCGCCGCGCTACAACATGCAGCTCTCCCAGCGCCGCGCCGAGAGCGTCTCGGCCTACCTTGCTCAAGCAGGGATCACGGGCGTGTCGCTGCGCGCGATCGGAATGGGCGAAGTTCGCCAGGTAGTCGAAGGCGCTGAGCGGGACATGCCCGGGGCACAGGCCAATCGGCGTGTGGTGTTCGTCGTCGAGACCAAGGGCGCGAACTCCGCCGTGGTGTCGTCGATCCAGTAACCGCGCCTCGTGCGGATCTAGTGGCCTCCCCGGGTGGGGAGGCCACTGTGCTATCGGGGCCACGGGGGCGCCGGACCCCGTGGCCCGTGCCTCAGGCGACCGAGGCCTGGCACGGGTGACTCGGCGAGGCGAACGGACTAACTTGGCATCGGTCGCATCACGCGACCCGGTAGCTCAGTTGGTAGAGCAACGGACTTTTAATCCGTAGGTCCCGGGTTCGAGCCCCGGCCGGGTCATTTCGCCCCCCCAGACCCCTCGTGTACGCACCCCTGCCTGGCGACCGCGTCGTGGTCTTTGCCCGCGCGCCAGAACTTGGACGGGTCAAGACCCGGCTCGCTGCCACCGTTGGGCAGGAGCACGCCCTCGCGATCTACGTGCACTTGGCGGAGCGTGTAACCAAGGCCGTCGCAGGGGGCCCCTGGAAGCTGGAGATTCGGTGCGCACCCGATGACGCTGTCCCCGCCGTGTCCGCCTGGCTTGGCGGCGGGGCCGATGTGCTGGCCCAGGGACAGGGTGACCTCGGCGAGCGGCTGACGCGCGCTATGTCGGCCCACTTCGAGACCGGGAAGGGGCGGCTGGTGATCATTGGGACCGACTGCCCGGACGTGGACGCCAGCGTGATTCGGGAGGCGTTTGCCGCGTTGGAAGGAGCGGATGTGGTTTTTGGGCCGGCCCTCGACGGCGGGTACTATCTCGTGGGCTGCGGCCTTAGCGCCCCTGAGATTTTTCAGGCGGTCCCATGGAGCGCGGCGGACACGCTGGCCGTGTCCCGTGAGCGCGCGAGGGCCGCTGGGTACCAGGTCCAGATGCTGGCACCGAAGCGAGATATCGACACAGAGGCGGACTGGCTCGCGTGGCGCGAGGCCTCACCTGGGATGGGCGATGCGGACGCAGGCGGAAGGTGACTATCCTGTCACTGCCTTGGGTGGTGAGTCCTCCGCCTCACCCTCAGCGTGACTGCTCCCTCGTGCCTCCTCCTTCCCTGCCGCGCTCGTGAAGCCTTTCGTCCGCCTTGGTACCGCCCACACGCCGAGTGGCACGAAGCTGGAGTTTTTTCGCCATGATCGAGACTACGTGATTTGGGCGGATGGCATCGAATTGATGTCGACGCGCCGGCACTATTCGGAGGATCGATTGGCCGAGCTGGCGTGTGCGCCGCTGACCCACGTGCCGGGGGCACGCGTGCTTGTGGGTGGGCTCGGGCTGGGGTTCACGCTGAAGGCGGCGCTCAGGCACCTGGGGACGGACGCGGAGGCCGTCGTGGCCGAGTTGGTTCCCGAGGTGATCGCGTGGAACGCCGAGGCCTCATACGGGTTGGCGTACGAGGCGATGTCGGACCCCAGGGTGCAGGTGGTACAGGCCGACGTGGTGGAGGTGTTGCGAGCGCAACGCGCCGCATTCGATGCGATCATGCTCGACACGGACAATGGGCCGGACGGCATGCTCATGAAGGAGAATGCGTCGCTGTACTCGTCGACCGGGATCGCGAGCACGATCGCCGCCCTGCGTCCGGGGGGCCGGATTGCGTATTGGTCGGTTGGCGAGGATCGCGCCTTTGTTGGGGCGCTGCAGCGAGCGGGCCTCGTGGTCGAGACCTTCCGTGAGCGGGCGCACGCGACGTCGGGCCCCAAACACGTGCTGTTCCTCGCGACGCCGCGCCTGACGACCGGTAGGGACTAATGTGCCGATGCTGCGGTCGGCGTCGTGCGTCGCTGGCGAGCGCTGGTGGTGCTGAGGTACCGCCCGAGCGATGCAGGGTTAGACGACGGCGCGCCGCATCAGGCGCCCGCGTTCGGGCGGGCCGGAGCAGGGGGCCGATACTGCTCGGCCAAGGCTACCGGATCGGCGCCCGCCAGGAAACGGAGGAGGATCCAAAGGTTGCGCGCACTTCGTCGCCACGGTCCGTCGCGGTGCCACCGTCTTGCCGATACCTCGACTGTCACGGGGAGCAGGCCGATGGGGGAGATCCTGCGCAACCGGAGTGCGAGCGCCACATCCTCCATGAGCGGGATGTCGTCGTAGCCGCCCGCGCGGTCGAGCACGGCCCGTGGCACGAGCAGTCCCTGATCCCCATAGGGCAGGGCAAACGCCCGTGATCGGAGGTTGGCCCCTGCCTCAATGAGCCGAAAGGGCCAGCCGTCATCCTGTATGGCGAGCCGACAGGCATACGGCCGCGTCAGCCCGTCCCGAACACACCGCGCTACCATGGCGCTGGTGGTCGCCGGGACGCGCGCGTCGGCATGGAGGACCCAGAGAGCAGGCGCTCGGGCCTCGGCGACGCCGGCCCGTAGCTGACGGCCCCGGCCGAGGCCGGACGCGACGACGCGAGCGCCTCGCGCCGTCGCAATCGCCCTCGTTCCGTCTCCGCTCCCACCGTCCGCCACCAGGATCTCCACGTCGCCCTCGGCGACCAGCGGGGCGAGGTCGTCCAGGAGGCTGGGCAGGGTCGTGCCTTCGTTGATGGTCGGGATCACGACCGACAGCGCGAGGGACGGTGTGACGGGCATGCGTCGGAAGGTGGTTGTCGCGCGTGGTTTCGGCTACGGAGATTGCGGCAATCCGCCCGGTGACCCGCGACGTAGCTTGGGGAACTCCCAGATGCCCTTCTGGCTTGGAGAGCATAGCCAAACCCCACCGTCTTGACGCCCCGCCCATGACCGAACGCCCCAACTACTACCACCAGCACGACCTCGGCAAGTTTGGCGAGATCGCTACCGGCAATGCGGAGCTCGCGTCGAAGTTCTTTGCCTGGTACAACGCGGTCTTCGCGGAGGGGGCACTCACGGCGCGAGAGAAATCGCTGATTGCCCTGGCGGTTGCCCACGCGGTGCAGTGTCCGTATTGCATCGACGCCTACTCGAAGGACGCGCTGGAGAAGGGCTCGAACTTGAATGAGATGACCGAGGCGGTGCACGTATCAGCAGCGATCCGGGGCGGGGCCTCCCTGGTGCATGGGGTCCAGATGCTGAATCACGTCAGCGACCTGGGGATGTAATGGGGCGCATCCTCGCTACCCTCGAGAAGCGCCTCGCGCCATTGTCGTCGGCGGACGCCCAGCTCGATCGACTGCACCAGGTCGCCCTGCCGTCCTCCTTCGCGGAGTCCCTGGCCACGGCGGGGCTGTTCCCGTTGCGCGCCACCGGCGTGGATATCCTGCAGATCAACGTCGGGCGACGCTGCAACCAGACCTGCCGCCACTGCCATGTGGACGCCGGGCCGGACCGGAAGGAGGTGATGCCCCGAGAGGTACTGGAGGCGTGCCTGACCTTTCTTGGGACGCATCGGGTGCGGACCTTTGACATCACGGGCGGCGCGCCGGAGCTGCACCCCGACTTTCGCGAGATCGTGTCGCGCGGGGCCGGCAGCGGTGCCCACGTGATGCACCGCTGCAACCTTACCGCCATCCTCCTGCCCAACTACTCCGACATCCCGGCCCTGCTGGCCCGCCATCGCGTTGAGGTAGTCGCCTCCTTGCCCTACTTCCAGTCGAGCGAAACGGACGCGCAGCGTGGGGAAGGAGTCTTTGAGGAGTCGATCGAGGCGTTGCGGCTGCTGAACGGCTTGGGATACGGGCGTGGGGAGGGTCTGCAGCTCAACCTGGTGGCCAATCCGGTGGGCACCTTCCTCCCAGGGAACCAGGAGGCCCTGGAGGCTCGCTGGAAGAAGGAGATGCTGCGTCGCTATGGGATCACGTTCGACCGGTTGTACACGATCACCAACATGCCGATCTCGCGTTTCCTGGAGTTCCTGGATGAGCGGGGGAAGGTCGAGGAGTACCTCACCATGTTGGCGAACGCCTTCAATCCCTCGGCGGCGGCCGGGGTGATGTGCCGCGGAACGTTGAGCGTGTCGTACGATGGCGCCCTCCACGACTGCGACTTTAACCAGATGCTCGAGATGCCGCTGGCCGGGTTGGCGCCGCGGACGATTTTCGAGGCGCTCGAACCCGAAGGGCTCGCCGCCCTGTCGTCGCGCGAGATCGCGATTGCGCCGCACTGCTATGGGTGTACGGCGGGGGCGGGGAGTTCGTGCGGGGGGGCGGTAGCTTAAGGAGCTGGTGAATGGGGCTGGGGGCTTGCGGTGTTTAGCTCGCGGGTCTGACGTCTGCCGGTCCTATTTCACCCACCTGAAGTACGCCTGAAACAGCTTGCGCACCGTTGGTGTCAACTTGCGGCGACGCCAGAGGTCGGCGGCTTTGCGAAAGACCTCGCCTTGGGTCGGGTAGGGGTGGATCGTTTGGCCGATCTTCGACAGGCCGATCCCAGCGGTCATGGCAAGGGTGATTTCTCCGATCATGTCACCCGCGTGTTCGGCGACGAGGGTAGCCCCGACAATCCGATCGGTGCCCTTGGCGAGGATCACTTTGAGGAACCCTTCCTCCTCGCCATCGAGGATGGCCCGGTCGTTGTCATGAAACGGAACCATTACGGTGTCGACCTCGGTTCCTGCCTTGCGAGCGTCGGCCTCAGTCAGGCCCACGTGCGCCAGCTCGGGCGAGGTGTACGTGGCCCAGGGGATGACCAGGCGCGAGGCTTTCGCGCGCCCGAAGAAGAGTGCGTTCTGCACGACCGTGCGAGCCTGGAAGTCGGCGGCGTGGGTGAACTTGTAGGCGGAACAGATGTCACCGACCGCGTAGACGGCGGGGTTGGACGTCTGCAGGCGGTCATCCACCGTGACTCCGGCCTTGTCGAACGCGACGCCCGCGACGTCGAGGCCGAGCCCTTCGACGTTCGGGGCACGACCGATGGCGACCAGCAGGGCATCACCTTCGATCGTGCGCGACTGGCCTTCCACAGTCACATGGATGACGCGCTGTTGCCCGCGACGTTCGATCCGAGAGATGGCGGCGTTGCCCACGAACTCGACGCCGCTCGCGCGCAATGCGGCCTCCACCACCCGCGACGCGTCGGCATCCTCGCGTGGCAGGATGCGGGGGCTCATGTCGACGAGGGTGACGCGGGCCCCGAATCGCGCGAACGATTGGGCCATCTCGCAGCCGATCGGGCCCGCGCCGATGACCAGGAGGTGATCTGGGCGCTCGGTCAGCGAGAACACGGTCTCATTCGTCAGGTACCCGGCATCCGCGAGCCCGGGGATGGGCGGCGCGGCAGCACGAGCGCCGGTGGCGATGACGGCCCGGCGGAACGCCAATCGCGCACCGTTGACGTCGATGGCGTCCCGGGAGACAAACGAACCGTTGCCGATAAAGACGTCGACGCCGAGGTCACGGTAGCGAGGGGCGCCGTCGACCGGGGCAATGCGGGCACGGAGGCGACGCATGCGCTCCATGGCGGCGGCAAAGTCCCCGTCGCCCGTGGACGCCGGCCCATGAAAGCGGCTGGCGGATTCACGAGCCGACGCCCAGCTGCGCGCGGCGCGGATCACCCCCTTGGACGGGACGCACCCGACATTCAGGCAATCGCCGCCCATGAGGTGTCGCTCGATGAGCGCCACCCTGGCGCCGAGCCCGGCGGCCGCGGCCGCGGTCACCAGGCCGCCAGTACCTGCGCCAATGACGACCAGGTGATATCGGTCCTGCGGCGTTGGATTCTGCCAGTCCGCCGGGTGCACATGGGAGGCCAGCAGCTGATTCGCCTCCCCAAATGGAACAAGCGCGGGGGAGTGCGCCTGCGGGTGTTGAGCGACGCCGCGGGCAGGTGCGAAGCTGGTCATGTTCAGGCGATACCCTGGAGGGCCTTGCGAGCAAGGCGAGTGACGATGGTGGTAACGGCAACCGTGGCGACGAGTCCCAGCGCGAGGACCGCGTAGTATCCGGCGTCCCTGGGCGGCGCGGCGCCGCCAGCAAGCGCCGCGACGTCACCAGCCAGCTTGCCGTAGTAGACATACAGGAGGGTGCCCGGGAGCATGCCGACCGAGGCGAGGGCGTAGTCCCCCAGGCGTACCTGGGTCAGCCCGAGGGCGTAGTTCAACAGGTTGAATGGGAACACGGGACTCAGCCGCAACAGAAAAACAATGCGTCGCCCCTGCGACGCGATGGCGTGGTCGATCGACGCGAACTTCGCGTTGCCGGCGATGCGCTTTTCGACGAGCCCCCGCGCGAGGTAGCGCGACACGAGAAAAGCGGCGGTCGCGCCCGCCGTGGCGGCAATGAAGACGAACGCTGTGCCGCGTGCGAGGCCGAAGATCGCCCCCGCGGCCAGGGTGAGCAACGACCCGGGGATGAAGGCCACGGTGGCCACCACATACCCGACGATGAACACGACTGGTCCAAGCGCACCTAACCCGTTCACCCATTGTGCGAAGGCGGGTACGTAGCCGCCCACCGACCGCCCCACGGCGAGGAGGGCACCCACCCACCGTCAGGGCGGCAAGCCGCCCGAGTCGTGCGAGGGGGGAGGGGGGGGAGGCGGGCACGGGTGGAACGCGAGAGGTCATGGAGAGGAACGGTCTGGGGATGGACCGTATACGTCGGGACCGGGGGAAGTGGATCTGTCCGCATGGGCGTGCCGTACCGCAATCCGATCGCCACCGCGCGGCGTAGGATGCGGGTACGTCACCACCCTCTTGTCAACTCAATACGGTGGCCCACCGACCGCCACCGCCGGAGAGCGATAATGCTGCATGTAATCCGCGTAGCGAACGCAAGGTTCCTGATGCCGACGGTGTTCCTGCTCGCGGCCGGCTCCGTAGACGCACAGGCTGTCGACCACGCCCCGTTCGACCAGCTGCTGCGCGCGCACGTGGTCGACGGGATGGTGGACTACGACGCCTTTGCGAAGGCCCCCGCGTTTGCACGGTACCTCGCGACGCTCAACGCGACCGATCCGGCTCGTCTCGGTCGCGACGAGCAACTGGCATTCTGGATCAACGCCTACAACGCCTACACGATCCAGCTCATCAACACGCATGGCGAGCGCCAGTCGATCCGCAACATCAACAAGTCGATCGGCTTCGTGAAGGCCTACGGTCCCTGGAAGGAGAAGCTTGCCATGGTCGGGGGCAAGGCCTACGGCCTCGACGAGATCGAGCAGGACATCATCCGGCCCACCTTCAAGGAACCCCGGATCCACTTTGCGCTGGTGTGTGCGGCCATGGGATGCCCGCCGCTCCGCCGCGAGGCGTTTGTGGCGAGCCGACTTGATGCGCAGCTCGAGGACCAGGGGCGCGAGTTCGTGACGCGCCAACCGACAAAAAACCGGGTCGACGTTGCGTCCAAGACCGTGTACCTGAGCCCCGTGTTCATCGGCTTTCGCGACTACATCAAGGACTTTGGTGGTAGCGAGGCCGCCGTCGGCCGGTATGTGGCGCGCTACTACGCCGATGGTCCCGAGAAACAGCTGTTGCTGAGTGGGGCCTTCAAGGTGAAGGAGACCAACTACGACTGGACGCTCAATTCCCAGGAAAACGCCCGCAAGCTGAAGACAGCCAGGTAGCCCGGTGCAAGGCATGAGCGACCAATCCCCCTTCCAGATCCTTCGCGAGCCGGTCCTGTCGGAGACTCGGGCGAATCTTGCGCGCTCGCGGGCTCGGCTGCTGCCACAGTTTCGTACGCCGCAGCAAATGCTCGGGCGGCAGGGCAACGGGTGTGGCGCGACGATCGGTGCCATGCCCCGGTGCGACTTCGCGTGTCGCGGATGTTACCTGGGGGATGAGGCCAACCGGATCCCGGCGGCGAGCGTGGAGGAGGTCAAGGCGCAGATGCGGGCCCTTCGGCCGCTGCTGGGGAATGCCGGGAACCTCCAACTGACCGATGGCGAGGTCACGCTGCGCCCCGCCGGGGAGATCGTCGAGCTCTTGCAGTACGCAACATCGCTGGGCCTGATCCCGATGTTGATGACGCACGGCGACTCCTTCCGTCGACAGCCCGGGCTCCTCGAACGCCTGATCGTCGAGGGCGGACTCCGTGAGGTCAGCATCCATGTCGACACGACGCAGCGCGGTCGCCGCGGTGATCGGTGGCGCGCGGCGCGCACGGAGGCGGAGCTGAATCCGCTCCGCGATGAATTCGCGGCGATGTTGCGCGACGCTGCGCGGGCCACGGGCGCGCCCGTCCGTGGTGCCACGACCATGACGGTGACCCGGGAGAACCTCGATGGGGTGCCCGACGTGATGCGGTGGCTGCTGCGGAATGCGGATGTGTTTCGCCTGGTCTCCTTTCAACCCATCGCGCAGGTGGGCCGCACGGAAGAGGGGCTCGGTGGCGGGGTGACGGTCGACGAGCTGTGGGACAGGATCGCGCACGGGCTGGGGACGACGGAGCTGTCGCGTGCCCATCAATGGTTGGGGCACCCCGGCTGCAATCGGTTTGTCCATGGGATCGTGGCGACGGGCGGGGAGCATGGGTCACGGTACCTGCCGGTCCGGGTGGACGGTGATGGGGACGGCCCGCGAATCGTGGATGAGTTCCTCGATCAGTTCGGCGGCGTGACCTTTCGGCGCGATGCAGGCGTGCGTCGCTGGCTCCGCGCTGCGGCACTGGCGTGGCATGCGCCGCGGACGACCCTGGGCAACGTGCCGGCGTTTGTCCGCTATTGGTTGCGACGCCTGGATCCCGGCCATCCGTGGCGCGCCGCAGCCAACCTGCTCCGAGGCCGCACGCACCTGCAGTCACTGGTGGTGGTCAGCCACCACTTCATGAGTACCGAGGAGTTGACGACTCCCCTGGGGGAGGAGCGGCTCGCCCACTGCGTCTTTCACGTGCACGCACGCGGGGAGACGATGAGCATGTGCGAGGCCAACGCGCGAGATGGACGGACGCGATACTACCAAACGCTCCAGGGCGCCAAGGCGCCCGACGTACACGCGCTGGCCGAGTAGGCAGCCCCCTGCCCGCGAAGGCGCGGTCCGCTGCGGCGCACGGGACCCTGAAGCAGCAGGCGGCTAGGACACCGGGCTGACGAGCGCGTCCCAGCAGGCCCGTGCTATGTCCTGGATGAGCGCGCGAGCGACGGCCTGGTCGGGAATGCCGCGGGTCAGCACGACCAGGATGAACGGGGGCCGGCCCCCCGGAGGAAAGATCAGGGCCGCGTCATGCAGCACCCCGGTGATCCAACCGGTCTTGTGGGCCACGCGGGTGCCGCTCGGCAATCCCGCCGGGATCTCGGCGCTGAACTCCTGCCGCTCGAGAATATCGAGCATCGCGCGCGTCCACTCGGGTGCGGCAGCGCGATCTGACACGATCGCCTCCAAAAGGATGCCCAGGTCCCGGGCGCTCGTGCGGTTGATGATGCCCGCGTCGAACGCCTTGCCATCCTCAACGCCCCGGGCCACGACCATGGTATTGGCGCCTAACGAGCGCACGGTGGCCTGGGCACGATCGGCCCCGAGGACTCCTATCAGGGCATTGGTGGCCAGGTTGCTGCTCCGTGTGATCATGCGCTCGGCGAGCTCGCGGAGTGGCACGTCCTGCCCCACACGGGCGTAGAGGGTACTGTCCGAGTCGTCCCCGGGGTCCAGCGTGAATGGTGAGCCGTCGACGACCGACGCGAAGCGATTCTCCAGGCGCAAGGTGGCGTTCGTGTCGATCCGACCGGCCTGCACCGCGCGGACGTACTCCACCAACAGGGGGAGCTTCATCGTTGAGGCCGCGTGAAACAGGGAGTCACCCCGATGCTCCAGGGTGGCGTCGTCCGCCAGGTCACGAAGGTAGACGCCCACGACGGCGCCGGGGACCCGGGTCTCCCGTTCGACAATCGCTTCCTGGAGGCCCGCAAAGCGATCGTCACGCGAGCAGGCGGCCAGGACGATGAGGCAGGCGATGAAGGCGCGCATGGTCCAAATATCGGGGTGATCGCCCCCCCGGGTCAGGGGCAGCCGTTGCCGTGGCCCTGCTGGGTCGTGTGTAGGGGAGACAGGAGCGAATGATCACCATGCAGGAATTCTCCGGGGCCGAGACCGCCAGGGCCCTCGCGCTGGCCATGCAGGGAACGTCCGTGGTCGACGAGCCGCGGCGGAGCCGGCTGCGTTTTACCGGCCTGCACTTCGAACGCACGCCAAGCGCCCGGTGCACCGCGATCGTCGAGTTGGAGTGGACCCCGGGTGACGTGATCCGGGGACAGGCGGACGGTATCGCCAGCCCTCTCGGTGACCTTCGAGTCGTCGCCGACGCGACCCTGCGCGCGATCGAGTCCTTCACCAAGGGGACCGTGACCCTGGAGTTGATCGGGGTGAAGACCATGCGCGCGTTTGACGCGAACGTGGTCATGGTCAGCGTGCTCGCACGCGGGACCGACGGCGAGCGTCGGCTTCTTGGTTGTCACCTCTCGGACGACAACCTCTCGCGCAGCACAGTGATCGCCACGCTGCAGGCGACCAATCGCGCACTGGGCAACACCATCGCCACGCGGTAACCCCGACGCTCGTCAGGCAGGCGGTTCCCTTTGGCGGGAACCTCGGTGCAGATTGCGGGTTCAGGACAGGGCCTCAACCGGATTCCTGCGGATGATGATGCAACGACGTCGGGTCGTGCACATGGCGGCGATGGTGGCTGTGGCGGCGTGTGGTCGGTCGTTGACTCCGGCGGCCGCTCCCGTGCACGCCCCCGTGATCGCGATGCCGGGGCAGGATTCCTCCCCGCCAGCACTCCAGGACGCGGCGCCCCGCTCGGAGGAGAGCGCGAGCGTACCGGCGGTTGTCATTCCGGACTCGTTGTCCAGTTCGCTGGAGCGCTCAATTGCTAGCGTCGGGGCCGCACTCGGCATCCCCCCTTTGTCCATCGGTGAGACGGCGGCGCAACCGGTTGAGGCGGAGGCGGTCTCCTGGGACCTGGACGTCCTATCGTACGCGACGCAGGAACATGTGGCGCGATATGTCACGCTGTTCAGCGGGTCGGCCCGCGAGCGCATCCAGTCACGCCTGTCGCGCGGCAAGGCATATGAGCCGATGATCCGCGAGAAGTTCCGGTCGCGCGGTATCCCGGAAGACCTGTATTACCTCGCCCTGGTCGAGAGTGGATACGACCCGCACGCGTACTCGCGTGCGGCGGCCGTCGGGATGTGGCAGTTCATGAGTTCCACGGCGCGTGGCGTGGGGCTACGCGTGGATCATTGGGTGGACGAACGCCGGGATCCCGTTCGTGCGACGGATGCTGCCGGCAAGTTCCTGAACATGCTCTACCAACAGTTTGGCTCGTACTACCTGGCGGCCGCCGCGTACAACGGAGGCCCCGGCCGGGTGTCTCGCGGCCTTGCCAGGTTCCAGGATGAACTCGAGGAAGTGGCGGGTGACGACCGATTTTTTGCGCTCGCCCAGCAGTCGTACCTGCGCCCCGAGACCCGGAACTATGTCCCGCAGCTCATCGCGGCGGCCCTGATCGGGAAAGAGCCAGCACGATACGGTTTGTCAGTGGTGGACGCTGCCCCGCCGTTCGCGTATGACTCCGTGCGGGTGCCCGCCCTCACGTCGCTGGGGCTCGTGGCCGAGCTGATCGGTCGCCCCGTCGCCGAGGTGCGCGACCTCAATTCCCACCTGTTGCGCGGCGTCACTCCCCCGAGTGGGGACGACCAGCTCCGCCTGCCGGTTGGCTCGCGTGAGCTGTTTGAGACGGCGTGGGATACCTTGCCGGCGGATACAAGACGGGCCTTCAGCACCGTGCGAGCAAAGAAGGGGCAGACCCTCGCGGCGCTGGCCCGGGCGAACGGCGTCGACGCGCGCCGCCTGGCCTGGTACAACCCGGGCCTTTCCTCGACCAAGCGCCTGCCTGCCGGCCGTGAGGTCCTCGTTCCGGCGGTCCATGTGATTGCGGCGTCTCGCGACGTCCCCAATCCGTCCATCGAGCGATACGGGAGCGCACCAAGCGGCGCGAATCGGGTGGTGCATGTCGTTCGTCGCGGCGAGTCACTTGGCCTGATCGCACGCCGCTATCGGACAACGGTGGCGGGGCTGCAGCGCGCGAATGGGCTGAAGCGGACCGTGGTATACCCAGGCCAGACCATCATCATCCGGACGGCGGGGAGCCGGGCGCGGCCCGTGGCCCAACGTGGGGTATCGGCTCAGGCCAAGAAGAAGCCTGCGACACGGGGGAAGGCTACGGCGGCCAAGGCGGTCGCGCCGTCCAAGGGCGCCGGGGCTCCCAAGAAAGGTGCGAAGGCGACTCAGTCCAGCGTGCCGCGCCCCCGGTAGCCCTTGAGGACGATTCGGTCGTAGCCGTTGGACGCGTCGAGCGCGAGTTCTTGTGCCACCTCAACCGCCGCGGGACCCCGATTGTAGGCCAGGAGTGCCATCTGGACGTCGCCCTTCTGCCACTGGATGAGGCGTCGCAGGTATCGAAAGCCGATCCGCAGGTTGGTCTCCCGATGGTAGAGGCCCTCTCTCGTGATCCCCGGCTCGAACTCTCGAGCCGTCGCCAGCATCAGCTGCGTCAGCCCGGCCGCGCCTACAGAGGACGTCGCGCGCTCCCGAAACGCACTCTCGAGCCGCACCACAGGGAACGCCAGCTCAGGGTCGAGTCGCTCGGCGATCGCCGCATCGTAGATCGCCCGCGCCAGGTCTGGAGTGATGCGATATCGCCGGGCATAGCCGAACACCCGATTCCAGCGCTCGAGTCTGGCCGAAGCGTTGGTGAGGTCGTCGCGGACCACACCCAGTTTCTTGTCCAGGGCCGTGACGACGGAGTCGTCCACGGCCAGCGGACGGGCGCTTGAGACGATGACGGCCCCGGCTTCAACCGGCGCCCACGAGTAGCCCGCCAGCCCAGCGGCGGTCATCAGGGCGGCGAGCATCAGGCCGCCCCGAATGCGCCGCCGGCGGCGCTCGTGGTCACTGTGGTGGACGTAGGTGCCGCTCAGGTCCTTCATGGCGCTCCTCGTTGTCGGCAGGTGCGTTGGGTCAGGGATTGCGGACCCAGTCGCCGCTCTTGCCGCCCCGCTTTTCAAGGAGCGAAATCTCGCCGATGACCATCCCCTTATCCACCCCTTTCGCCATGTCGTAAAGTGTGATAAGGCTCACACTTACGGCCACAATGGCCTCCATCTCGACCCCGGTCTGGGCGGTGGTGCGGGCGGTACAAGAGACCCGATAGCCTGGCAGGGCGTCGTCGGCGGCGAAATCGATCGACACGTCGCTGAGGGGCACCTGATGGCAAAGCGGGATCAGATCGGCGGTACGCTTGGCCGCCAGAATTCCGGCCACGCGTGCGACGCCAAGCACGTCGCCCTTCGCGATCTGATTGTCCCGGATGGCACGCAGGGTTTCGGGGCGCATGATGATCTGGCCGCCGGCCACCGCAACCCGTTCGGTCGAGGGTTTGTCTCCGATGTCCACCATGCGGGCCCGTCCGGCCGCGTCAACATGAGTCAGGTCGGTCATGCGTGGCCTGGAGTAGCGGGGAAGTCGAGTGGAGGGTTTGGAACGTCGTCCGATGGGTCGGACGAAGCCCTCGATCGCTGGTGTGCCGAAGGCACCGGCCCGCGCCGAAGGCTCATAACGGACCAGGACGATTTCCCGGTCATCACCCAGTCGAATACGAGCCGCGGTCGGCTCCAGCTTGCGTGCCTGCATACGCTCCCCTCCCCAAAGGCGATCCCCACGTACTGCTCCAAGGATGGGAATTCGGGACTGCCCTGTGAACTGTGGAGAACCCCAGTCACGCGAGGGGGGAGCCGAGGCTGCGCTGGCACGCGGTGAGCAGCTCGGACGTGATGAGGGTAGGGTTGACGTTGCCCTGGGCGAGGACCTTGGCGTCTTCCACGCGTTCGATGCAGTGCCCCAGGCCGCGTGCGACCCGTTCATCACCCCGCTGCACGGCGGCGCGCATCGTGGCGCGCAACTCCAGGGCGACGGCCTCGAGGACGTCGGTGAAGGCACCGCGGGCTCCCGCGCTGCCCTGGGCAAGGGCCACGCGGGTCGTGCGCTCGACTCCATTGGTCGAGAGGGCGGCAACGAGCCGTCGCGCCGCATCCGCTGCGGTCGCGGTCGCCCCGGTGGAGAGGAGCCTTCCCGGGGCACCTGCGGCGATCTCCACCCACTGCGTCCGGCCACCGGCGAGCGCTCGCTCCTTCAGCGCATCTGCAACCGCCGGTTCGCCGAGCCACCCGTCAACGTCCGCATCCGCGAGCCGAGATACGCGCGCACCCACGACACGAGATCGAATGGTCGGAAGGAGCGCTCCTGGCGCGGAACTCGTGAGGAGGATCCAGGTGTTGGCCGGCGGTTCTTCGAGCAGCTTGAGGAATGCGTTCGCCGCTTGGTCGGCGCCCTCCTGTGACACCATGCGTTCGGCATCACCCACGATGATCACCTTCCGACGCGCCATGGCCGGCGTGACCGAGGCGGCGCGCACGACCATGCGGATGGTCGGTACATAGATCCCCTCATTTCCAGGGGGCGACGCGTACAGCCCGGACGCCACCACGCGCTCGCGAATGGCATCGGCGAGGTCTTGCCGCACTTCATCCGGGGATGCGTCTGAGTCCTTCAGGCGGGGTCGCGGAAACACCCAGGTGAGGTCGGGATGCGTGAGCTCCTGGGAATAGCGGCACTGCGCACAGGCCTGGCACGCCGTGCCCGACTCACATAACAGCGTCTGCGCCAGCCAAATCGCGATACGCTGCTTTCCGATCCCGGGTTCCCCGTGCAGCAGGAGGCTCTGGGGAAGGGTGGCGTCACGCAGTGCCTGGGCGAACCTCGTGGTGAGGTTGCGATGGCCGTGGAGCGCGACGATGGGCATGGCGGAAGATAGTCAGGGCAGGCGGGGGGGCGTGCTGGCCGGCGCGTGCCGGTGACGCGTGCCCTGTTCGTACGCGAACGCCAGTCGATAGAGGGTGCCCTCGCTCCACGGGCGCCCGAGCAGCTGCAACCCCGCGGGGAGTTCCCCGCGCGTGTATCCCATGGGCACCGTGATCGCGGGGAAGCCGGTGGAGGGAGAGAACAGCTGGGAGTTGTCTCCCGCCGGGGTGTTGAGGTCGCCGATCTTTCGTGGCGGGTTGCTCCAGGTCGGGTAGGCGAGCGCATCGAGCCGGAGTTCGTCCATGCGCCGCACGACGAGGGCGCGCAGGGCGGCGCGGTACGCCTCGCGACTGCGGCAGCCCAGGGTGGTGTCGGGCGACGACGTGGCGCCACGTGCGGCTTCGAGGCGCCCCTGGACACTCGGGTGAAAACGACCGGTGCGGATGATCTCCTCTACCGTCTTCACCGGCGGGTTGGACGACGCGACACTCGCCAGGTAGGTCTCGAGGTCGTGCCTGAACGGTGCGCACCCCCCGCCGGACTGCGCGCGTCGGATCGAGTCGAGGCCGGGGATGACGACGGTATCGAGGACGGTGGCGCCTAGCGCGCGCGCATCGGCCATCGCGCGGTCAAACACCCTCGCCACCTCGGGGTCGAGGGTTGGGGACTCGTATGCCACGCGCAAGACGCCGATGCGTGCGGTCCGCAGGCCATCGCGCGACAGGGAGTCCGCGTAGCGGGGAATGGCCCGACCGCGCGCGGCCGCGGTGGCGGGGTCGGCCGGATCTTCGCCGACGATCACCTGGAAGACGGCCGCATTGTCGGCGACCGTGCGCGTCATGGGGCCGGCGATGTCCTGCGAGAGGAACAGGGGAACCACCCCCGTCCGGCTCGTCAGCCCCATGGTAGAGCGCATGCCAACGAGGGCCTGGTGGGCTGAGGGGCCGCGAATCGAGTTGCCGGTATCTGTCCCGAGGCCCACGGCGCCAAAGTTGGCGGCGATGCTGGCCGCGGTGCCGCCGGACGAGCCGGCGGTGACGCGATCGAGCGCGTAGGGATTGCGGGTGTAGCCGGGGAGTATTGAGCTGACCGTCTCGACCGGGGAAAAGGCCCACTCGGCCATGTTGGACTTGGCGATGACGATGGCGCCGGCCACGCGCATCCGGTGGACCAGCGTGGCATCGCGATTGGGGCGCCAGTCCCTGAGGGCCGCGGAGCCGGCGCTGGTGGGGAGGTCGTAGGTCTCGAAGTTGTCCTTCACGATGACCGGGACGCAGTGCAATGGGCCGGTGAGCCCCTCCCGAGTGAACCGTCGATCCAGGGAGTCCGCGGTGGCCAGCGCCTGGGGGTGCACGTGGACAATGGCATTGAGCATTGGCCCGTTCTTGTCGTAGGCGTCCATGCGGCGAAGGTAGGCCGCGACGAGCTGGCGGCAGCTCAATACGCCGCGCCGCATGGCCCCGTGGATGTCCGCGATGGTCGCCTCCTCCAGAACAAACGGGGCGGTCGTTCCCTGGGCCATGAGGGGGGCGCTGGCAACGGCCAGCAACAGGAGGGCGCGCGGGGTCATGGGGACAAATCGGCGTGGGTGGAACGCAAGGCGTCGGCCGCGGCGTTGACGGACGCGACCGCCGCGACGATGAGGAGGCCCGGGAGAATCGCCAACCAGGGGTAGCTGGACAGCGTGCCCTGGGCACCGGACAACATGTTGCCCCACGAGGGGGTGGGGGGCTGGATCCCGATCCCGAGGAACGACAGCGCGGCCTCGGTGAGGATGGCTGTTGCCACGGCGAGGGTCGCCGCGACGAGCAGGAGTGGGACGACCAGGGGCCTGACGTGGTGCCAGAGGATGCGACTCGACGTGGCGCCGAGCGCGGCAGCTGCCTCGATGTAGGGTTCGCGCCGGACGCGCGCAACCTCTCCCCGGACGACCCGCGCGGTGGGCATCCAGGTGGTCAATCCGATGGCCAGGATCACGCTGGGGATGCCGGGCCCGGCGAACGCCAACAGGCAAATGGCGATGAACAAGCCGGGGACGGCGAGGGCGGCGTCGACGCCTCGCATCAGCGCGGCCTCGACGCGGCCCCCCCGGAACCCGGCAATGCCGCCGATGAGGCTCCCGAGGGACACGGCGGTTGCCATGGCAAGCAGGGCGACGAGGAGGGTCACGCGACCACCGCCGAGCAGGCGACTGAGCACATCCCGGCCGGTTTCGTCCGTGCCTAACGGGTGGGCGACACTCGGTCCGGCCCCGATGTTGCCGAGGTCGATGGTGGTTGGGCTCGCCGACCAGAGCCACGGGCCGACCGTGACCACCAGACCCAACCCCACGAGCCCGACGAGCCCGCGCCGTGCGATCCGTGTGGTCATGCGCGCCGCAGCCGCGGGTCCGCGGCGAGTTGGCCGAGGTCGGTCAGCACACCGGCAAGCACGACCGCGAGGGAGACGACGAGGGTGACTCCCATGACGAGCGGGTAGTCGCGCGCGAGGGCTGCCTCCACCCCAAGGCGCCCCATGCCCGGCCAGGAGAAGACCGTCTCCGTGATGGCCGCGCCGCCCACGAGGCGAGGCAGCTGTACACTGAGCACGCTGCACAGGGTCACCAAGGCATGGCGCGCAGCGTGTCGCCACACCAGTCGGCGCCGTGGTACACCGCGGGCACGGGCGACGCGCCACCAGGTGGCGTCGCGTCCGTCGCGTACGGTGGCCCTGGCGTAGCGGAACAATTCGGACGTGGTGGCCAGAGCCAGCGTCGACGCTGGCAGGATGAGGTGCCGCACCCGGTCCATGAGGCCGCCGCCGTCCACGTCTGCCGTGATGCCTCCGGCGGGGAACCAGGGGAGCCGGACCGCGAACAGGAGGATCAACATGATGCCGAGCCAAAAGACCGGCACCGCGATCCCCGCCACGCTGACGCGCATCGCCCATCGGTCGAGCGTGCCGCCAGGGGCAGCACCGGCGACGATGCCCGCCGGAACGCCGAGGGCGCAGGCGAGGAGCAGAGCCGCGCCGGCGAGGACGAGGGTGTTGGGAATGCGGTCGGCGATCGTCCGCGCCGTCGGGGCCGCATAGAGGAATGACGTCCCCAGATCACCTTGGGCGGCCCGCGTGATCCAGCGGGTGAACTGGACCGGGAGGGGGGCGTCGAGTCCCAAGCGGTCGATGATCGCCGCGCGTTCGGCTTCACTCAGTTTGGGGTCGGCGAGGACGGACGGGCCACCCGGGGCCAGGTGCATGATGGCGAACGTGGTCACACTCACCATCCCCAGGACGAGGATCGCGTGCAATGCCCGCGACAGGAGGAACCGGGTCACGACCCCGGTCCGAGGGACAATACCTCGCTGTGGCGCAGGGCGTCACGAATGCCGAGCGCCGGCAGGCCACGGAGGCGGGTGGTGGCTGCCTGGATTTCGCGCGGATAGAAGAGGACGAGGACCGGTGGATCGTCGCGCTCCACGCGCTGAAAGGCCCGATAGATTTCGCGGCGCGCGGTCGGGTCGGACGTGCGGCGGCCGGCGAGCAACAGCGAGTCCGCCGTGCGGTTGCGCCACCGCACGTGATTGTTGTCCTGGTCGCTGGCGTAGAACGCGTACTGGTCGGGGTCTGGTGGGGTGGTCCACCAGATCAGGATCGCCTCATAGTTCCCGGGCAGCACACGATCGCGCACGAGCGCAGCAAACTCCATCGTGCGGAGGCGCACAGTCATGCCGATGCGCTCGAGGTCCTGCTGGACGGCCAAGGCGGCCTGCTCCCGGGTGGGATTCCCCTTGTCGACCAGGAGGTCGAAGGCAAAGTCGCGCCCGGCTGCATTCCGCAGCTTGCCATCGGCGTCCCGGTGCCATCCCGCCTGCGCCAACAAGGCTTGGGCGCTGTCCGGGGCAAAGGGGATGGGGTGGAGCGTGGAGTCGTGGTACTCCCGCAAGGCGACCGGGATCGTGCCCGTCGGCAGGTCGGCATATCCCTTGAGCACGCCCGCCACGATCGCTTCCCGGTTCACGGCAAACGCCATGGCGCGGCGCACCGCCGGCGCGGAGAAGAGGTGGGACATGGTGTTGAACCCGACGTACCAGTGCTGCACGACAGGCACCTGCCGAATGGTGATCCCGTCCTGGTGTTGCACGCTGCCCAGGTTGGCCGGTTCGATCGTGATCAGGTCGAGTTCGCCGGCGCGCAGTTGCGCCACCTGCGCATTGATGTCGGGGACGACCTTGAAGATGAGGCGGTCGAGCCCGGGTGGCGCGCCGTACCAGTGCGGATTCCGCTCGAGGACCACGGTGGCCCCGGGGGTCACCTGGGCAAGGCGGAACGGGCCGGTGCCAATCGGCGTCGTGCGATTGAAGGTGGTCGCGTCGCTGAGTCGCTGGCCGCGGAGCAGGTGTTCGGGCAGGATCCCCGCGTTGTAGCCGAGGAGGGTAAGCAGGGGTGCGAAGGGCGCGCCCAGGCGAAATCGAACGGTCAGGGAATCGACGATGTCGACGCCGTCCACCGCGGCGAAGTCCGAACGGAGGCGCGTGCCTGACGCGAGGTCGAGGATCTGGTCGAAGGTGAACTTGACGTCACGCGACGTGAACGGAGCGCCGTCGTGCCAGCGGACGCCGGGCCGCAGGTGAAAGGTCCAGGTGAGTCCGTCGGGGGCGACCTCCCACGAGGTGGCGAGGTCCGGGGTGGGCTGCAGGGCAGTGTCCGGCCGCACGAGGGCCGAAAAGATCACCTTGTTGACCATGACCGATCCCAGGTCCGGTGCGATGACCGGGTTGAAGATCGGGTCGTTGATGATCGGGAGGCGAAGCGTCCCGGCGACTCCCGCCGGCGCGGTATCGCAACTGGCGAGGGCGACGAGCGTGCCTAACGACAGATGGCGCAGCCAGCGGGTCATGCCATGGCCCGTTCGACGGTTCGCCGCGCGTCGCGAAGGGCCGCGACGAGGCGGTTCTCCCCGCGCACCAGGTGGGTCCGGAGGAACCCGCGATGTTCCACCGGCAGGTGCGGGGCCTCGAGAGCGACCGCGAGGTCGGGAAGTGGGGGCGTGGTCTCCGCCGGGTCGTGGAAGAACTCGGGGCCGCGCGTGTAGTTCACCGGGACGAGGAGGCGCGCGAGCCGCCGCAACGCGCGATTGGTCCGCCGGGTGCGCTCGTCGCCGACGGTGAGGGCCGCGACCTTGCACGCGTGCACGCCGAAGCTGTCCAGGGTCGCGTCCAACTCGTCGAGGGCCTGGCGGGCTGCGGCAAAGGTGTGTAGGCCGCCGAGCGGTGCCTCGTACCGCGCGAGGGTGTCCCGAAAGGTCCGCAGTGTCGCGCGGAAGTTGAACGGGGCGACGGTGGCGTTGGCCACGCCCATCACGGCGGCGAGGTACACCTTCATGTCGCGCAACAGGATGTCGCGATCGGCGATCTCGAGCAGGTCCTCCTCGGTGTGCCAGGCGATGTTCGCCCCACAGCCACCCACGGCGTAGTAGCCGAGTTGCTCACGGTGGTCGTGCCGCATGGTGGACGACAACATGAAGAACGAGGAGATCCCGATGTTGTTGAACGAGTAGTCGCCGGCCTGGTGGGGGCGCTCCCCCTTGAGCTCCTTGTCCGCGATCGCCTTGATGACGCGGGCGCACCATCCCTCGGTCTCTTCCATCAGGGAGACATCGATGAACTCCGTGGCCCAGCGGCAGCCCGGGGAGTCGCAGTTTACCTGGGCGATGCAGTGCTCGTAGAGGTCGATGGCAAAGTGATCGGCAAACCACGTGCTGCCGGCATAACGCCCGGTGGAGTGCCCCGGCCACCAGGCGATGCGCACCGACCGCTTGAGCTGTGCCCGGTGCTGCCACAGGACCCGCGCCACCTCCAGCAGGGTCGCGTCGCCCACGGCGTTGTCCCCGATGCCGAAGTCCCACGAGTCGTAGTGCCCATGGAGCAGCACGAAGCTCTCGGGTTCGTCGGTGCCGGGAATGGTGACCACGGGAACGGGGGACTCGAACCACCCCTCGGTGACCTCGCTCGTGAGGGTGATGGTGGCCCCGGACTTGGCCAGTTCGATGAGCGCGGAGCCGTCCGGGTTATTCACCGCCACCACGGCGATCTTCGGCTTGCGCGGCAGGTCGCGCAGGTCCGGCGTTCCCCAAACCGTAGTGCAAATCCCCCAGTGGGCATTCTTTCCGGGGTTGACGGCAATCATCCCCAGGGCGCCGCGCTGCTCGAAGTAGGCGACCTTGCCGGGCATGCCGAAGCCTTCGCTCAACACGATCTTGCCTCGCAGGTCGACCTCCTCATCGCTCACGAAGCCCTTGGTGAACATCTCATCGGCGTTGCGTGCATACCGCGCCGGCACATAGGCGAGCGGCGCCGTGAGCCCGGCCGGATGCGCCACGCTCATGGCCATCGGCTTCGCCCGAAAGTGCTGCGCGCCGACGCTGACCTGTGCCTTGCCCGGCAGTGAGAGGAACAACTCGGGGCGGTAGACGTCCACCGGGACCCCATGCGCGCGCAGCCGCGAGACGATCTCCTCGCACGCGGTGTCCACATCGGTGGGATGCTCGCGACGGAGCGTCGTGAACCGCTCGATCAGTGCCCAGGGCGCATCGAGCGTGACGTCGTTGATGGCGGTCAGGACTTCGGTGGGGAGGGACACTGCGTGGCGAGGCGAGGGGGGACAGGGCAGACGGCAGACGGCGGAATCGAGGATTCGGGAGTGGCGGCGTCAAGGCACCTGTTGCACTCGAGTCTCGCAGGACACCTTCGCGGCGTCCTCGAATCCCCGCCCATGCTGCTCCCGAACGTCTCGCACGCCCTGCGGCACGCCACACTCCTGCTCGCCATCGCCCTCGTCGCGCCACGCGCGCTGCGCGCGCAGGAGCCGGTCACCGCCATCGTCGGTGGCACCATCATCGACGGCAACGGAGGCCCTCCCATCGTGGAGGGCGTGGTGGTCGTCCGGGGATCGCGCATCGTTGCCGTCGGCCAGTCCTCACAGGTCGTGGTCCCGCGCGGTGCGCGGGTGATCGACGCGAAGGGCAAGTGGATCACCCCGGGGTTCATCGACGCGAATGTCCACGTCTCCATCTACAGCGGGCTTGAGAACTTCGCGCGTTACCAGGATCGGTTCGCCGCCGTGGCGCTGGAGGCGGCGCAACTCCACCTGAAGGTCGGTGTCACGACCATCCGGGATTCCTATGGCATGCTCGCGCCGCTCAAGGCCACGCGCGATGCCATCACCCGCGGGGAGGCGATCGGCCCGCGCCTCCTCTTTGCCGGGAACATCGTGGGGTGGGGCGGGCCCTGGTCCTTCTCCTTCACGGGTCGTCCCCCGGAGAACCTGTCGCTGTTGCAGGAGCAGATGAACGACGCGATTGCCGCCGGTGGTGGCGAGGACCTGGTCAACATGGAGCCGGATTCCCTCCGCGCGGCGATCAACCGCTACCTGGACCAGGGGGTCGACTTCCTCAAGTTCGGCGGGACCTCGCACTTCGGCTTCCCGGTCTTCATCGGCTTCTCCGAGCGCGCCCACCAGGTCATTGTGGACGCGGTGCACGCGCGCGGGCTGGTCGCCGAGACGCATTCGACCACCCCCGAGGGGCTGCGTATCGCGTTGCGCGCCGGTGTGGACCTGGTCCAGCACCCGGAAGTGCTCGACGTCCCGATGTCCGATGAGCTGGTGCAGCTCTTCATCGAGCGGAAGGTGGTGTGTGGCATGCTCGCCAACACGATGACCGGCAAGCCGTGGGCCGACTACGCGCGACGCCGGGCCCGTGAGGACTCCACCGCCAGGCTGCGCGCGGACTCCGTGCAGCGCGGGCTGCTGCGCGCGCGCACGGGGGCCGAGCAACGTCGTGACCGCGGTGACCAGGGGATGGCCATTCGTCGCGCGAACGCGCAGAAGCTCATTCGCGCGGGGTGCATCACGGCACCGGCAACGGACAATTACCTCGGCCTCGCCCCGGAATTCCGGCGTGATGCGAAGCCGGACTGGCAGGAGCCGGGCCTCGGCACCCTCGCCGCCATCGAGGGATTCGTTGAGCTGGGGATGACGCCGATGCAGGCACTGACCGCCGCCACGAAGAACGGGGCGATCGCGAGCAAGGCGCTGGACGACTACGGGACACTCGAGGCAGGGAAGGCAGCCGACCTCCTCATCCTCTCCGCGGACCCGATCGCCGACATCCGGAACATTCGCCGGTTGGAGCTGGTGATGCAGGGTGGCGCGGTGATCGACCACGCCGCCCTGCCCACGCGCCCGGTCTGGTCGACGCGACGTTAGGCGGGCTCGAGGGCGACGTTCAGCATCATCCCCATGTCCTCGTGCACCAGGTTGTGGCAGTGCAGCAGGTACAGGCCCGGGTGCGGGCCGAAGAACACGTCGACGGTGACGACTTCAGACGGCAGGACCAGCACGGTGTCCTTCCATCCCTGCTCCCACGGGTAGACCTCCCCGCGGCCGCCGGTGCGCGTGCGGACGGCGAAGTGGGCCGCGTGCAGGTGCACCGGGTGCGGGACCGGGCCGTCGTTGACGAAGGTCCACCGTTCCACGGCGCCGGCCGTGGTGACGACGTCGCGCCGCGACATGTCGAACGCCATCCCGTTGATGGTGTGGTCCATCATCATCGAGCTGAAGACGAACCGGCGTTCCGCGGCCCCGCGCGGCAGCGACGGGATGGCGCGTGAGGCCAGGGTCACGGGTGGCGCCGAGATCACCCGCGAGCGACCAACGTCGAAATGCATGATGATCCCGGCATCGCCCTGCCGTCCGCGCATCATCTCCGGGCCGCGCCCCATCCCCCTGGGCCCGAAGGTGCCCGCGGGGAGGGTGAACGCGCGCGTCTCCAGCGTGACGCGCTTCCCAGCCGCCGCCGTGAGGTCCACCAGCAGGTCCAGTCGCTCGGCGGGGGCCAGCCAGACCTCGCCCACGGGGATGGGGGTCGAAACCATCCCACCATCGGTCCCGATGACGCGCATCGTGCCCGGGCCCGCCAGGCCGAGGCGATAGATGCGTGACGCGGAGCCGTTGAGCACGCGGAGGCGATACACCGCTGGCTCCGCCGGGTGTGCGGGCGCTGGTGCGCCGTTGGCGAGGATCGTGTCCCCAAAGTAGCCGGCCATCATCGCCGGGCCGCGCAGGTCGTAGGCCAGCTCGCCACCCGTGCCGAGGGTGCGATCTTGGATCACGAGGAGCAGCTCGCGTTCGGCGGGCGGGAGCCCGCGCGTGCGCGCCCCGGGATCCTCGATGACGATGAGGCCGGCGAGTCCGCGATGGACCTGGTAGCCCGTCCGCATGTGCGTATGTGGGTGGTACCAGGCGAGGCACGCCGGTTGGTCCACCGTGAAGTCGTAGCGGTAGGTCGTGCCCGGGGCGATGGCCAGGCGCGGGTGGCCGTCTGCTGCCTCGGGGACGACCAGGCCATGCCAGTGGGTGATGGTGGGTTCCGGGAGCTGGTTCTCGAGGGTGATGGTCGCACGTTCGCCGCGCTGCACGCGGAGTGTAGGCCCGGGGAGCGCACCATTGTACAACCACGCGTCGACCGGGGTGCCGTCGACCGTGGCCGGCCCCGGCGCCGCACGCAGGGTCAGTCCCTGCACTCCAACGATCGGTGGCTGCTGCAGGCCGGCCCGGGGCTGGGGGAACAGCCATCCGCGGCGGGACCACCACCCTGCCGCCGCGAGCCCGCCCGCCATCCCGACGAAGTGACGCCGGTTCATGCCGCCCCCGCGCGCGCACCCGGTGGACAAAAGTCGCAATGACGACGGATCACATCAAAGCCGTACAGCGTCACGTCGGGCGTAAGGAACCCGTCGCGCACCGGCTCCTCGTGCATCAGGTCGGTGCTGAGGTACTTCTTGTTGGAGTCGCAGAAGACGGTCGCGACGTCGGCTCCCGTCCCGAGCGTGTCCGCGGCGACGAGCGCGCCAAGGAAGTTCGCGCCGGACGAGATGCCCACGGCGAGGCCTAACGACGACGCGAGGGCCTGGGCCATACGGATCGCGTCCCCGTCGTCGACGGCGATCACGTCGTCGAGGAAGGTGAGGTCCACGATGTCGGGGATGAACTCATCGGAGATGCCCTGGATCCGGTGCTTGCCCACCTTGTGGCCGGTCGACAGGGTGGGAGAGTTGGCCGGCTCCAGTGGGTGCACCTTCGCGCCGGGATGGACGCGGCGCAGGTAGCGCCCCACCCCCATCACCGTGCCCCCGGTGCCGACGCCGGCAACGAAGGCGTCCAGCGTCCGCCCATTGGCGTTGAGCTGCGTGACGATCTCGGGGCCGGTCGTGGCCTCGTGGGCGTACACGTTCCAGTGATTCGAGAACTGACGCGGCAGGAAGGCTCCCGGCGTGGCTGCGGCCAGCGCTTCGGCTTGCGCGATCGACCCGAGGAATCCCCCCTGCGCGTGGGATACCAGCACGACGTCAGCACCAAACGAGCGGATGATGTTGATGCGCTCGCTGCTCATCCAGTCGGGCATGAAGATCGTCACGGGGTGCCCGAGCGCTCGACCGAGCGCCGCGAAGGAAATGCCCGTGTTGCCGGACGTCGCCTCGATGATTCGTGAACCGGGGAGGAGCTGGCCGGCGGTGGCCGCATGGTGCAGGATCTGGATGGCCATCCGATCCTTGATACTCCCCGTGAGGTTCATCGACTCCAGCTTCGCGAACACCTGGCGCCGGTGCCCGCGAAAGGTGCAGTCGATAGCCAGCAGCGGGGTGTTGCCGATGAGCGCGGCGAGACCGGCGAACGGCGCAAGCCCTGGCGGCGGATCCGCGCTCGGGTCGGAAATGGCGATGGGCAGGGGATCGTGCACGAGGGGAATGGGTTGGAAACGCGCGTACGATGTCGCGTTTCACGTCTCGTGGACGTCAGGGGAACCCTCGCGTGGAGTAGGGAGGGCTGGAGCACCACGGCCGTTTTCCCCCGGGACGGCGACCGGGGCCGCGCGATGTGGCGGGGGTGACCGTTCACTCTGCAGTGCCAGTCGTCAGGGCGCGCCGTCCAGCAGCGGTTCCAGCTCGCGAGCCTCCGCGCCGTTCTCCGTACACACGGCGAACTGTGTCTCCCCGGCGTGGTACATGGCCACTCCGGCGAATTCTCCCCGCTTGTTGAGCACGAAGAAACGGATGTTGAAGTTCGGGTTGCCCTTGTCGTTGAGCAGGCGCGCCTCGACGGTGTTGGCGCGAATGCGCTTCAGCGCTTCCATCCCGGCGTCCTTGGGCGACATCCCGCGTCGCATGGACTCGACGATGAGAAATGACGACAGGTTGTAGAGGTTGGCTTCACCGCGCCCGGTCGAGCCCGCCGCCCCGACGTCGTTGTCGACGTAAAGTCCAGCGCCGAGGATGGGGGAATCTCCCGTGCGACCGGGGATCTTCCAGGCAAGTCCAGACGTGGTGGTGACTCCACACAGGTCACCGGTGGCGTTGATCCCGTTGCAGTTGATCGTGCCCCAGAAGCTCCCTTCCCGCAGCAGGCCGTCCCGCACCATGGAGCGGCCGGCAGCGAGGGCGCGTGACTCCCAGGCCGTGTCGCGCGGTTGGTGCCAGGAGAGCTCCCCGGGGTCCCGTTCATGCTTTGGCTTGGGCTGTCGCTCCTTGCCTTTGGGGTCGAGCCAGTGCTCCGGGTCGACCCGCCGACGCCACTCACGCCACAGGCGACGTGAGTTCTCCGTGTTGAGGTCGTCCTCGACGGTGAATCCCATCTGCCGCGCGAACTCGCGCGCGCCTTCGCCGCTGAGCAGGTGGTGGTCCGTGTAGTCCATCACCGCCTGAGCGACAAGTGACGGCGTGCGGACCCCCTCGATGCACGCGACGCCCCCCGCCCGCTTGCGTGGCCCGTGCATGCACGAGGCGTCCAGCTGGACGACGCCGTCGGCGTTAGGCAGGGCGCCGTACCCGATCCCGGTCTCGAGGGGATCGAGTTCCGGAATATTCACGCCGGCGATCAGCGCATCGAGCACGTCCTTGCCCTCGGTCATCAAGCGGAAGGCACGCTGGACGGCGTTCTCCGTGCCGCCGTTCCGGAACTCCCAGCCGGAGTAGTCAGAAATCACCACCGGCCTCACCGCGCGCTGCGCGCGCACGGCGGGGGCCCGCGCGTGGTCAGCGGCGAGGGCAGTGAGTGGGGCACCAGTGGCGACGGCGGCGGTGCTGCTGCGGACGAACTCTCGGCGGGTGACCATGGCGGGCAGGGAGGGTGAGGACGGGAATAGTCCTCCCGCGCCCGGCCGGCGCAAGTGTCACCGGCGCGGCAGGGCGAAGAGCGAGTCCCATGCCGCGAGCGCAGGCTTGGGCCGCAACTCGCTGTCCACCAGCCCCAGTCGGGTGAAGAGCGAGAGGATCTCGTCGTACCCCGCGGGCACGTCAAACGAGGTCACGTCCATGTCCGCAAAGTTGAGCTGCAGCCATGCCACTGCGCGCGCTGCCGCCACGACCTCGCCAAAGCGCCGGATGTATGCCGCCTGTTGCGACGCCGAGGACGCGACCCCGGTGACGTTGGCGGAGGACCAACCGCCCTCGGCGATGAAGAGGGGAAGGGCGCGCCCGCCCGTCAACCGGGAGAGATAGTCGATCGGAATCTCGGACGGTGCGGCGAATCCTCCCAGGTACGGATAGCTGGAGACGCCGAGCGCCTGGATCCAGGGGAAGTCGCGGAGGTCGTCGTCCACCCCTTCGTACCGATTCGTCTTCTGCAGTCGCCCCCAGGCCACCTCGGCCTGCACCGTCGTGTACAGCGTGAGGGATGGGAAGTTCGCCCGCACATCAGCGGCGGCCGCGGCCGTCATGGCGCGAAGGCCATCGTAAACGCCGCGCGGCGCGGCGAGCCGGATAAGGTTGGTTTCGGCGCCGAGCCCCACGTACTGCGGACGGACGACGGTGACAACGGACCGGACGAATTCACGAAAACGTTGCTGAACGATCGGCTCGGCGATGCTGCGCCCCAGCTCGCGCAGCTCCCGGGCCTCCTTCTCACGGCCGAGGCCATCGGTGCCGTCGAAGGTGACGAAGATCGGCAGGTTCTTGCTGCGATAGAACGTGGCCAGTCCGTCGAACTCGCGCGTGATATACCCCGCGACATCACCACCGCTGAGGAGGAGCTTCCAGGGTGGTTCCACGTGGAGGATCGCGGCGTCGGCGCGCGCGGACCACATGGTGATGGACGCGACCGCCGCCGCGAAGTCGTTCTTTGGCGGAAAGCCGGAGAAGCCCATGCGGAAGGAGCGGTTTCCCGTTGCGGCGGAGTCGGGCGGCACGCTGTCCCTCGGTGCGGTGGCACACGACCCCGCACACAGCACGCACCACGCGAGTCCCGCCAGCGCGAGCTTCACGCAGGCGTTGTTGGTTGTCATTCGGCGCCTCCGTCTCGATCCACCGATGAGTGGCTCGGGCGACTGGGGTATATGACGTAGGGGAAACCGCCCTGTTCCGTGGACGCAGGGCCACCCCATTGTGTCCCGGGAGCAGGCTGCGGAAGGACCCCGGACAGGAGAGCGGCCCACCCCGCGACGGATCATGGGGACATTCAGCTCGCGCGCTCGATGGGCGGTGACGACCCTCGTGGTCGCATGCGCAGGATTGTCGGCACAGCCAGCGCCGGGGGTGCTCCGCCTGGACATCAACCTGCCGGCGTACCGCCTGGCGGCTTGGCGGGATACGTCGCGCGTGGGGACGTGGGCCGTGAGTATCGGGGCGCGTCAGTGGAAGACGCCGACCGGGATGCTCGCCGCGGTGGCGGTCGAATGGAACCCGTGGTGGATTCCGCCGGCGAGCCCATGGGCGCGCGGGGAGAAGGTGACGCCTCCCGGGCCGGACAACCCGATGGGTCGGGTGAAGATCTCGCTCGGCCAGTTGATCTTCGCCCACGGCACGCCGTTTCCGGAGAGTGTCGGGCAGGCGGCATCACACGGGTGCCTGCGGATGCGGAACGATGATGCGATCGCGCTGGCGCGGCTGCTGCTCGTGGCGTCGGGCATCGACACGGGGGTCGTCCACGCGATGGCCACGGACACGGCCACTCGACGCGTGGACGTGGTTCCCCCGATCGTGGCTGCCCTGCGCTACGACCTCATCGAGTGGCGCGCGGATACGCTGTGGCGCTACCCCGACGTCTACCGCCGGGGCGGGGCGACCCTCACGCAGGCGCTCGCTGTCCTGGGGCAGGCGGGGGTCGACACCACGGCGGTCGATCGGCGCGCGATCAGCCAGTGGCTCACGCGTCGCATCACGCGGCCCTCGGCCTGGGTGCCTACGCTCAGCGAATGAGCTGGATCCGGTGGTTGATCGGCGACAGCCATTCGACGCCGCGCGAGGTCACGATCGCGTCGTCCTCGAGCGGGATGCGCAGCTTCTTGCCACCCCATTCCGGGATGGGGGTGTAGGCGAACAGCTCAATGGAAAACAGGTTCGTCGGGCGGATCTCGTAGTTGAGGCGTCCGGGATTGAAGAACGCCATCGACGGCCCGATCCCGTGTCCCCAGTCGCCGACCGAATGGCAGCCGAGGATAAACTCGGTACTGCTGTCCTCCCGCACCTGGTTGAAGCCGCGCATCGCCATGAAGCCGGCAGCGGTGATGGCCGTGTTCATGTCCTCCAGCATCGCCTTGGCCGTCTTGCCGGCCTTCGCGGTCCTGCGGATGACCTCGCGCACCTTCACGGCCTGGTCAAAGGCGTTCTTGATGCTCGCCGGGAGCGCGATTTCGCCTGGCTTGAGCACGTAGGCAATGCGCTTCTGGTCGGTCCACATGTTGAGGTACCCGACCCCGAAGTCGATCATCAGGATGTCGCCGCGCTGGATGATGCGGTCGTTGGAGGTTGCCTCGATCCCGTTGGGTCCGGTCACATAGATGCTCGGCACCTCGAACGACGCGCCGAGCCCCCGGGTGAGCATTTGCTCCTGGATCCACCACGCGACCTCGGCCAGCGTGGTGACTCCAGGGGTGATGACCTCGTTCGACAGGGCGCGCTCGGCGATTTGTCGGCCGATCTCGGTCGCGTCCCCAAACGCGACGATCTCACTGGCGACCCGGCGCGAGCTGAAGTCGCTCACCATCTTTTCGGCGGAGACCAGGCGGGTGGCCAGCGCGGGGCCGAGTTCGCGGACGATGTGGGCATGCAGGGTGTGCGTCAGCCCGTCCGCCATCCCCATCTCCTCGGACATGTTGAGACCGATCTTGCGCGGATTGCGGGTGGTGACGAACTCCGCGAGTCCCACGCTGGGTGAATCGATGTCGTAGGCACCGCACGCGGCGCGATTGTGGTCGGTGATCCCGATGGCGGCGCGCTCGATGCGGTCGCCGCCGCGGTCAGTGAAGATGTAGTAGCCGACGGTGCCCACGTAGCCACGGCCCAGCATGTTCCACAGCGGTTCGTAGTTGCCCTCCTTCATGGCGACGATCCACATGTCGACGCCGTTCTCGCGCATCGCCTCGGGGAGGATCCGGTCGAACTTTTCGCGACGGATCTCACACAGGCGTGCCCAGCGGTTGCGGGATTCGTAGTGCGACTGCGCGTGCGCGGCGGGGACCGCGAGCAGCAAAGTGAGGCACAGGCAGGCGACGCGTGGCGACATGGCGAGCGGGGTGGGGGCGGGCAGAAGATAGCGCGCGCGGTTGAGGCGCGGCGATTCCACTGGCTCGACCCCGCGCGGGGCCGCAGATTGGGAGCGCGGGCCGTCACAGCGGCGCCCCGCACCTTTGCGTTGTATTGGTGGCACGTCAGGCCCCCCCGCCTCCATCCCTTCCATGATTCGCCCGATTCGCTCGTTCGCCTTCCTCCTCGCGGCAACCACTGTCCCGGCGGCCGCGCAGGTTCGGCCCGTACGGAACACCGCGCCGACGCTCACGCGCGACGTTCCAGCCACGGCCTTTGCCGGCCTCAGGTACCGCAATGTTGGTCCCGCTCGCGGTGGCCGTGTGACGACCGCCACGGGCGTGACGCAGCAGCCCCTGACCTTCTATATGGGTTCCACCGGTGGTGGGGTCTGGAAGACCACCAACGCCGGCCAGTCCTGGTTCAACGTCTCGGACAAGTACTTCAACGTGGCGTCGATGGGTGACATCGATGTCGCGAATTCGGACCCGAACATTGTGTACGCGGGGACGGGGTCGGACGGCTACCGCTCGAACGTCGCGATCGGTCGCGGGATCTGGAAGTCGACGGATGCCGGCGCAACCTGGGCGCACATCGGGTTGGCGACTGTGGGGAACATTGGCGGCGTCGAGATTCACCCCACCAATCCGGAGATCGCCTTTGTCGCGGCGATCGGCAACCCGTTCAAGCCCACCGCGGATCGCGGCGTGTATCGCACGACCGATGGCGGCAAGAGCTGGTCGAAGGTGCTCTTCGTGTCGGATTCCACCGGCGCCGTGGACGTAGAGATCATGCCGGGGAACCCCAGTGTGATCTACGCCTCCATGTGGCGCGCCGAACGCAAGCCGTGGACGATCATCTCCGGGGCGCGCGAAGGGGGCATCTACAAGTCGACAGACGGCGGCACCACCTGGAAGAAGCTGGCGGGCGGGTTGCCGTCGGACCTGTTCGGGAAGAGCAACCTCGCGGTGAGCCCGGCGTCGCCGAACTCGGTGTGGGCAATCATCGAGGCCAAGCCCGGCAGTGGCGTGTATCGGTCGGACAACCAGGGCGAGAGCTGGACCCTGCTGAGCAACTTCGGCCCGATGCTCACGCGCCCATTCTACTACACCGGGATCACTGTGCACCCGCGGGATCCGAACACGCTGTGGACGTATAGCGAAGGATTCTACAAGAGCATCGACAATGGCAAGACGTGGCGCTCGCAGAGCGTGCCCCACGGCGACAACCACGATCTCTGGATCAACCCGGAGATGCCGGACTACATGGTCCAGACCAACGACGGCGGGGCGAACGTCACGATCGACGGCGGGCGTACCTGGTCGACGCTGTATAACCAGCCGACGGCCGAGATCTACCAGGTCGAGGTGGACAACCAGTTCCCGTATCGGCTGTATGGCGCCCAGCAGGACAACTCCACGTTGATCGTGCCGAGCCTGCCGTTAACGAGTGGGCGCCCGGATTCCCCGATGCAGGAGTGGATGCAGGGGCCGGGGTGCGAGACCGGGCCGATCATGCCGCACCGGACCAACCCGGACACGGTGTACGGCGCGTGCAAGGGCCAGTTCTCGCGCATGAGCATGCGTTCGGGCCAGGAGCAGCCGTACTGGACCGGCGGTCAGTCGCTGTACGGCAACCCAGGCAAGGACATGGACCTGCGCTTTCAGCGCGTGTCCCCCATGGAAGTCTCGCGGTGGGAGCCCAACACGGTCTACTACGGCTCGCAGTATGTGCACCGCACGCGGGACGGGGGCATCACCTGGCAGACGATCTCACCCGACCTCACCCTCAACCCGCCCGAGCGCCAGCAGGACCCGAGTGGTGGCCCGATCACGATCGACGTGACGGGTGAGGAGTACTTCTCCGTGGTCTATGCGATCCGGGAGTCCATCAAGGAGCCCGGGGTTATCTGGACCGGGGCCAACGATGGGCCGTTCTACGTCACCCGCAACGGCGGTCGCACCTGGACCGACATTACCCCGCGCGGCCTCGTCGCCACCTCCAGCGACTTCACGCGCAACAACTTCAAGGGCCCGCCGGACGGGTGCCGCACGCAGAACATCGAGCCGTCGCCGCATCGCGCGGGCTCCGCGTACTACGCCGTGCACTGCTACTTGTTAGGCGACTTCCGTCCGTTCATCTACCGCACGGACGACTACGGCAAGTCGTGGACCCTGCTCACCCCGGGCGACAACGGGATCCCGGGCGACCACCCCACGCGGGTCGTGCGCGAAGACCCCGAGCGGGAGGGGCTCCTGTACGCGGGCACGGAGTTCGGGATCTTCGTCTCGTTTGACAACGGGAAGAAGTGGCAGTCGTTCCAGCTCAACCTGCCGTCGGTGCCGATCACCGACATGCGCGTGCACCGGGGCGACCTGGTGATGAGCACCCAGGGTCGGTCCTTCTGGATCCTGAACAACCTCTCGACGGTCCGTGCGGTCAGCGACAACCTGCTAGCCTCGTCGGCGTACCTCTACAAGCCGACCGATGCTTATCGTCAGCGGTATGCCGGCTCGTTCGGCGGCGTTGAAGGGAACCGCACCGACCCGGCGGATCCGCAGTATCCACCCATGGGTGCGCAGATCGACTATTGGCTGGGCAATGGGGCAGGCGGTGACGTGAAGCTCGAGATCTTCGACGGGACCGGAAGAGCCGTGCGAAGCTTTACCAGCGAAGCTTCGGGGGAGACGGCGACCACGGGGCCGAGCATGCGGCGCATGGTGACAGAGATTTCCGGGACGCCACGCCTGCCGAAGGCCGCCGGCCACAATCGCTTCACCTGGGACCTCCAGATGGCCGGGCCGTGGGACGCCAACCCGGGTCGCAGCGGTCGCAATGGCCCGATGATCCTGCCTGGCACCTACACGGTGAAGCTCACCGCTGGGGGACAGACGCTCTCACAGCCCCTCGTGGTTCGCATGGACCCGCGCATCACCCGCGATGGCGTCACCCTCGTGGCGCTCCGCGAGCAGCTGCAGCACAACCTCAAGGTGCGTGACATGGTCACCGAGGTGAACCAGCTCGCGGCCGCGATCGAGGAAGGCCGGACCCGCCTGCGTGGGGCGACGACGGCGGCCGACACGCTCAAGATGCTCGAGGAACTGCGGGCGAAGATCGTGACCCCGGCCATCCGGTACTCCAAGCCCGAACTGCAGGCGCACATCCAGTACCTCTACTCGATGACCATGCAGTCGGACCAGAAAATCGGGCGCGACGCGATCACGCGGTACGCCGTCCTCCGGAAGGAGCTGGATCTGCGCATCGAGGAGACGCGCAAGATCCTCGGGAACCGCGCGGCGATGTAGGACCTCGCTGGTGCAGGGAAGAGCGCCGACGGCCTCTGCCGCTCGGCGCCCTTTTGCATCCCCGGCCGAGGCCTGTAACGTCCCCGGCACGGGTTCGGCTCTGTAGTGCAAAGTACTTGACAGCCACCGCCCGGGCTGGCTATTCTGCCTCCCGTATGAGCTCCAAGCCGCCCCTCCGCCTTGAACGCGACGAGCCCCCGCCACGGCTCTCCGATCGGGCTATCGACAACCTCCGGTTCATCCGGGAGACGATGGAAAGCGCCGGGACGTTCACGGCGCTCTCCGGGAAGGGAATCGTCGGCTCCGGGATCATCGCCCTGTTCGCCTACTCGGTCGCCGGGCACGAGCTCAATTCCCCCCGCTGGATCCTCAGTTGGATCACGGCCGCGGTCCTTGCCTTTGTGCAGTCGGCGATCGCCACCTGGCGAAAGGCTCGGGCGACCGACACGGCGGTTTCTGCGGCGCTCGCCCGCAAGTTGGCCCTGGCCTTCTTTCCCTCCCTCGTTGCCGGCGCCGTGTTCACCGCGGTCGCCCTGCGCGCCGGGTGGTTTGTCGCCCTCCCCGGGGTCTGGCTGATCATGTACGGCGCGGCGGTGATGGCCGGTGGCGCGCTCTCCACACCGATCATTCCCGTCATGGGGGCGAGCTTCATGGCGATGGGTGCCCTCGCCCTGGCAGCGCCGGTGGCCCTGGCCACGGCGTGGAGTGAAGCGAGCCGCGCGGAACTCCTCAGCGCCCTGATGGCCCTGGGCTTTGGCGGCCTTCACCTCGGTTTCGGGCTCCTGATTTCCCGGAGGTTCGGTGGCTAGGCGTCAGGGTGCCGCCCGGGTGGCGGAGCATGAACTGCCGGCCCCGCCGGGCGCCGAGGCAACCTCGGGCGCGACCGCGGCCGAGCTGGATCGTCTCATCCACGAACGGATCAGGCTCGGGATCGTCAGTGCGCTGGCGGTCCACGCCGAGATGTCGTTCAACGACCTCAAGGGGGTCCTGGCGACGACGGACGGAAACCTCAGCGTTCACGCCCGGAAGCTCGAGGAGGCGGGGTACATCAGCTGCACAAAGTCTTTTGAGGGGCGCGTGCCACGAACGGCGTTCGCCCTCACGGCGACCGGGCGTGCTGCCCTCGAACGATACCTCGAACACATGGAAGCGATCATCAAGGCGACCCGGGAGGCCCGCGCGTGACACCGCACCCACATGCGGGGCACGATCCGCGCCAGTTTCCGCGCCACGTCGCCATGATCATGGACGGCAACGGCCGGTGGGCAAACCAGCGCGGTCGTCCGCGGACGGCTGGGCACCTCGCCGGCGCACGGACCGTGCGCCAGATGGTCGAACACGCCAGGCGCTCGGAGATTCGCGTCCTCACCCTGTACGCATTCTCCTCGGACAACTGGAGTCGCCCACAGGACGAGGTCGATGCGCTGATGCGGCTCTTTCGCCGCCACCTGGCCGCCGAGACCCCGAAGTGTCTGGAGAACGACATCCGAATCAGTGTCGTGGGTCGACGCGATCGCCTGTCGCCCGAACTCCGGCGTTCCATCGACGCCGCCGAAGACGCGACCCGGGAGTGCCGGTCCCTCCACCTGCGGCTCGCCGTCGACTACTCGGCGCGCGACACCATGGTCCGGGCCGCTGCATCGGTGCCGCCGGGCGTCTCGCTCAGCCGTGAGGACTTCTCCTCGCTGCTGGCGAGCGTGAATCACGATGACGGTAGCGCGGGGGACGTGGACCTGCTCATTCGCACCGGTGGCGAGCAACGGCTCAGCGACTTCCTGCTCTGGGAGTGCGCCTATGCCGAGCTGTATTTCTCTCGCCGCATGTGGCCGGATTTCAGCACGGCGGACTTTGACGCCGCGGTGGAGGACTTCCGCGCCCGCGACCGTCGCTTTGGCGGGCTCTCGAGACAGGTCGCGGCCCGCGCGTAGCCTGCGCGTCGCGCGCGGGTCCCGGCTCCCTGTCGGTTGTCAGCCCTGTCGGGAGAAGCGGCGTCGAGCCTCCAGCACGTGCTCCAGGGCGAGGTCGGTGCTCTCGGCAACGGCCGAGAGGTGTCCCATCTTGCGGCCCGGGCGCGCGGACGTCTTGCCGTAGAGGTGCAGGCGCACGTCGGGCACGGCGAGGGCCCCGGCGACGTCCGGTGTGATCCCTTCCCACAGGTCGCCTAACAAGTTCGCGATCGCCGCGGGCGCGATGGAACGCACCTCACCGAGGGGCAGGCCGCAGACGGCGCGCACGAGTTGCTCGAACTGGCTCGTGGAGACGCCGCGCTCGGAGTGGTGATACGTGTTGTGTGGCCGCGGGGCGAGTTCGTTGACGAGCAGGCGCCCGTCCGTCGTGAGGAACAGCTCGCACGCGATCAATCCCACGATGCCCATCGTCTCGGCGATCGCATGGCCCACCTGCCGCGCGTGCTGGACCAGGGGCTCCGGGAGCGGGCCGGGGCAGATCGACCAGTCGAGCACGCCGTCCACGTGATGGTTGATGGCCGGCGGATAGGTCACGCACGCGCCATCCTCGCGGCGCGCGACCAGCACGGACAACTCCAGGTCGAGCGAGAGGAACTGCTCCACGATGACCCGGCTGCTGCCTAACGTGTGCCAGGCCGCGCGGGCCTCGTCTGGGGTTTTCACCCGGACCTGGCCACGCCCATCGTACCCGCCCATGGGGGCCTTGCAGATCGACGGACCCAGCGCCGCCACCGCTGCGGCACATTCATCGGCGCTGGAGACGGCGCGGAACGGACCCACCGGGAACCCGTGCTGGTCCAGCCAGGTGCGCTGGCGGATGCGATCCTGGATGGTGAACACCGCCTCGGCGCGTGGGCGCAGGGGCGCAAGGTTGGCGACGGCCTCCAGGGCAGGGCGGGCGATCTGTTCGATCTCGAGGGTGACGACGTCGCATTCACGCGCGAGGTCGGCTGCCGCGTCCGCGTCATCGAAACGTGCCGTGATCACGCGACTGGCCACCGCCCGCGCCGAGCAATGCGGGTCGGGATCGAGCACCTGCACGTCGTAGCCTAACGATCGCGCGGCCATCCCGGTCATGCGGCCGAGCTGACCACCACCGAGGATCCCGATGGTGGCCCCGGGCAGGATCACGCTCACGGCAGGGACTGGCCGAGGACCTCGTCGCGTCGCGACTCCCGCCAGGCGACCAAACGTGCCCGGACCTCGGGTCGTTCGTTCCCGACAATTTCGGCGCCGAGGATCGCCGCGTTGATCGCCCCGGGCTTGCCAATGGCGAGCGTTCCCACCGGGACGCCGGCGGGCATCTGGACGATGGACAGGAGGGCGTCGTGTCCGTTCAGGACGGTCGCGGGAATGGGGACCCCGAGGACCGGGACGACGGTCTTCGCGGCGACCATCCCCGGGAGGTGCGCGGCGCCGCCGGCCCCCGCGATGATGACCTTCAGGCCGCGGGACGCGGCCGATGAGGCATACTCGAACATCCAATCCGGGGTGCGGTGCGCCGAGACGACGCGCATCTCGTACGGCACCTGGAGCTCATCGAGCATCGCCGCCGCGTGCTGCATGTGCTCGAGGTCGGACTTGCTCCCCATGATGATGCCGATCAGAGGGGCCGGATGTGGTTCGGGCATCGTCGTCGGGTGGGGCGGTCGAATCGTGATACGTGCGGTCGGACGGGCAATATCGCCGAGCTACCGCCCCTGGCGAAGGACCCGACCGGCCTTGGCGGTGGTCCGCGTGCCGTTGTCGATCAGGGCAGTGCCGTTGACGAACATGTAGTCGATCCCGGTGGCGTACTGCAGCGGCTTCTCGAAGGTCGCCCGGTCCTGAATGGAGTCCGGGTGGAAGACCAGGAGGTCGGCCTTCATGCCGGGGGCCAGACGGCCGCGGTCGCGCAGGCGCAGGATGTTCGCCGGGAGCGCCGTCATGCGCTGCACGGCCTGCTCGAGGGGGAGGACCTTGTCCTCGCGGACGTACTTTGCGATGAGGCGCGGAAAGGCGCCGAAGGCGCGCGGGTGGGCGCTTTTCGTGGTGGCCGGGTCGGCGAGAGGTGAGTCCACCTCGTTGGCCACGAAGGGAGCGCGCAGGGCCTGGTGTTTCTGCTCCTCGTTCATGCTTTGCGGGGCGACGTCCACCGGGCCATTCAGGACCAGGTCGAAGAAGGCGTCCCATTCGTCGATGCCGCGGGCCTTCGCGACGCCGCGCACCGAGAGGCCGACGAAGGCCTGGTCCACCTTGGGGCCGGCGCCGGTGATCAGCACGTTGTCCCAGTTCATCCCGACGTGACGGTACCAGTTCTCCCAGTCGCGGGTGGCCTCCACTTCCTGTCGCAGGGCGCGGCGCACGGCGGGGTCGGCCAGCGTGGGCACGAAGGCGGAGTCGCCCTTGGCGTAGTGTCGCGGGTGCAGGAACGAGCCGAGCCCGATGCCATTCCTGATGTAGGGGTAGATGTCCGCCGTGACGTCGAGGCCGCGCGCGCGGGCATCGGCGATCAGTTGGATCGCCTGCGGAATGAGGGGCCAGTTCTCCTGGCCGGCGGCCTTGAGGTGGTAGACGTGCGCGGGGATCTTCGCTTCTTCAGCGATCCGGATGACTTCGCGGATTGAGGTGAGCAGGTCCGCACTTTCGTTGCGCATGTGAGAGAAGTAGACGCCCCCGCGTGCGGCGGCGACCTTGCTCAGCTCGATCAGCTCCTCGGTCGTGGCATACGCTCCTGGTGGGTAGATGAGGGCGGTGGAGATCCCGACCGCGCCGTCCAGCATGGCGCTGTCCACCATGGCCTTCATGCGCGTCATTTCGTCTGGCGAGGGAGCACGGTCCTCTACACCCATCGCGACCTCGCGTACCTGCGCCGCCCCGACGTTGTGCACGACGTTCATCGGCACACCGGCCTTGTCGAGCAGCGCGAAGTACTCGGCGAAAGTGCGCCAGCTGGCCTTGGAGCCATCCGGCAACGTGGCGCCGTCGCCGAGGGTGGTGGGGGATTGTGGCGCCTCGGATCCACCTTCCCCAACCATCATCGTCGTAATGCCCTGCGCGAGCCGCGACCAGGCCGCGTTGGGTTCCGTCAGGAGCGGCCGGGTGGAGGTCCCCATGAGGTCGATGAACCCTGGGGTGACCACGCGATCGGCCGCGTCGATGGTGCGGGTAGCGGCGCGCGACGACAGGTCGCCGATGGCCACGATCTCGTCGCCCCGGATCCCCACGTCGGCGCGGTACCAGGGCGACCCTGTGCCGTCGACCACTCTCGCATTCCGGATGACCACGTCGAGCGGTCCGTCGGTCGGCGGGGCGGCGCAGGCGACTGCGAGGGCAGCGGCGAACAAAGGCCAGCGGGGCATGGAGGGTGGGTAGGGGGTTGCGAGTGAATCTGCGCTCCAACCCGGTCGTCGGCGACCTAAATTGCCGGAATGAGCACTCCGATGGCGACCCTCTTGATAATCGCAGGTCTCGCGGCCCTCGCCGTGGGTGGGGAACTGCTGGTGCGCGGGGCGACGACCCTGGCACGGATTGCGGGGCTGACGCCGGCGGTTATCGGCCTGACTGTGGTCGCGATGGGCACCTCGCTCCCCGAGCTGGTGGTTTCGTTGCTGGCGGCGCGGGACGGCTCGCCGGCGATCGCGGTGGGGAATGTCGTGGGGTCCAACATGTTCAACATCGTGGGGATCCTGGCGATCACGGCGCTCGTGATCCCCCTCCCAGTGCGTGGATCGGTCGTAAAGATCGAGTGGCCCTTCATGTTCGCGGCGTCGTGGATCGGTGTGATGTTCATGCGGGACCTCGTGATCGACCGGCTGGAGGGGCTCACGTTCCTCGCGGCTCTGGTGCTCTTCACCTGGTTTGCGATTCGCCTGTCCCGGGAGGAGATGCGCGCCGACGAGGCGGCGCAGTTCGAGGCCATGGCGGAAGACCGCGGGCTCCCCAAGCGGTGGCGTGAGGTTGGGCTCTCGGTAGGTCTGCTGGCCGTGGGGATCGTGCTGCTGGTGGTCGGCGGGAGCTGGCTGGTTGACGGTGCCGTGACGATCGCCCGGACGATCGGGATGTCGGAGCGGGTCATCGGGTTGACGATCGTGGCGGCTGGGACGAGTTCCCCGGAGCTGGCGGCGTCTCTGATAGCGGCTCGCCGCGGCCAGACGGACGTGGCGGTTGGGAACCTGATCGGATCGAACATCTTTAATGTCCTGGCAATCCTGGGGACGACGGCGCTGGTGACCCCGATTGCGGTCCCCCCGGAGGCCCTGCGGTCCGATGTGTGGTGGATGCTGGGCACGTCCTTTGCCCTGCTCCCCCTGATGCGGCGACGGATGGAACTGGGGCGCCTGGACGGGGCGCTGCTCCTCGCGTCGTACGCTGTATACCTCGCCCTTCTTCTCGGGGGGACGACCGGCTAGGGACGAGCCGCGGGAATCCGGGCGAGATTTCGATTGACGACGCCTGTACCCGGTCCTAACGTTGGGACGACCGACACCGCTCCGAGCCGTCCCGCGCGATCCCCACCGCGTGGTCGGCAGAGAAAGCGGGCGGTGGATCGGTTCTTCCCCACACCCCAGGAGACTCCGAGATGAGGATTCACTCGTTCGGACGACACCTGCGCTCCCTCGTCGGTCTGGTCGCGTTAGGCGCGACCGCTCTTGGCGCCCAAGGGACGCAGGGTACCATCAATGTCCGCGTGAACGCGGGCGGGTCCCCCGTGGACCAGGCGCAGGTCCTCGTGGTGGGCACCACGTTGGGTGGCCTCACGAATGCGGCAGGGCAGTACACACTGCGCGGCGTTCCGGCGGGTGCGCAGGTGGTGCGCGTGCTGCGCGTTGGCTACTCGGAACAGAAGCAGAACGTCACCGTGACCGCCGGTGGCACGCAGGACATCGAGATCGTGCTCACCCAGGTGGCGGTGAGCCTGGCGCCGGTGGTTACGACCGCCACGGGGCAGACCCGTTCGGTGGAGGTCGGGAATACGATCTCGAGCATCGACGCCTCGAGCATCGTGGACAAGACGCCGATCAAGAACGTCGACGACCTGCTGACGGCACGCACGACGAGCGTCGCGATCACGCAGGGCAACCAGACTGGGTCCGGCAGCCGCATGCGTATCCGCGGCCAGTCGTCGCTCTCGTTGTCCAACCAGCCGCTGTTCGTGATTGACGGGATCCGGATGACGAGCAACCCGGACGATACGAACCTGCCCACGGGTGGCGCGACGCCGAGCCGGGTGGGCGACATCAACCCGGATGAGATCGAGAACATCGAGATCATCAAGGGACCTTCCGCGGCCGCGCTCTACGGCACGGCGGCGGCGAATGGCGTCGTGGTGATCAACACCAAGCGTGGTCGCGCAGGGGCGGCCCGCTGGAGCACCTATGCCGAAGGCGGGATGATCAAGGACCGCAACACCTATCCGACGGCCTACACCCTCTTCGGCAAGCAGTTGCCCGCAGGCACGAACGCAGCGTTCAACTTCTGCAACCTGCAGCGGGTGGGTGTGGGGCAGTGCTCCATCGACTCAGTCGCCGACCTGAACATCTTCGAGGAAGACGACCTGACCCCGGTTGGGATGGGCCACCGCTCGCAGTTCGGTGCCCAGCTGCAGGGCGGGACAGAGATGGTCCGGTACTTCCTGGCCGGCGAGCGCGAGGACGAAGTCGGTGTGATGAAGCTCCCGACGTTTGAGCGCGATCGCATGAACGCGCAGGGGCTCCCGATTCGGGATTACACCGAGCGTCCCAATACGCTCGGCAAGAACAGCGTGCGACTCAACCTGAACTCCGCCGTCAATCCCAAGCTGGACCTGGCGTTGTCGACCGGCTTCACCAACCTGACGCAGCGTTTCTCCCTGGAGTCCAACGCGACCGCTGGGCTGGGTTCGCAGGTCTTTGGTGGCCCTGGGTGCCGGATCTGCTTGCCGGCACGCCTAACGGGCGCTGCGGCGCCGTTGAACACGGACCTGGCCGGCTACCGCGCCTGGACTCCGGGGTACACCTGGCAGGAAAAGAACCAGCAATACATCAACCGGACCATCCTGGCGGCAACGGCGAACTGGCGTCCGACCTCCTGGTTGCAGAATCGGTTTGTCTTCGGCAACGATTACGGTGCGCGCGAGGACGACCGCTACCTGCCGAATGGTGAGGGGCCGCCGATCACGGCGACGTATCGCAACGGGTTCAAGACGAACTCCCGCGGCGCGACGCGCAACACCACGGTCGACCTGGGCTCAACCGCCCAGTTCAACCCGCGTGCCTGGATGAACCTCAAGACCACCGTTGGCGCGCAGTACATCAACACGATTACCGACCTGGGCCAGGCGTCGGGAACGGAACTGCCTCCCGGGGCGCAGACGCCCAATGGTGCGGTGACGCGCACGGCGACCGAGGCGACGACGCTGATCAAGACGTTTGGCGTTTTCATTGAACAGGCGGTCGCCCTCAATGACCGATTGTTCCTGACGGGCGCTCTTCGCACCGACCAGAACAGCGCCTTCGGTACGGACTTCCAACGTGTGTATTACCCGAAGGCGAGCTTGTCGTGGGTCATCTCGGACGAGTCCTTCTTCCCCGAGATTGGCTGGATCGACCAACTGCGGCTCCGCAGTTCGTATGGCGCCGCCGGCGTGCAGCCGGGCCCGAACGACGCGTTGCGCTTCTTTAACACGTCGCAGCAGAACATCCTCGGCACGGACCAGCCCGGCCTGCAGATCTCGGCGCTGGGCAACTCCAACCTCAAGCCGGAGCGCAGCACCGAGTACGAAGGTGGGTTTGAGGCGCGCCTGTTCAAGAGCCGCCTGACGTTGGACGTGACCGGGTACACCAAGACGACGAAGGACGCCCTGATCTCGGCGATTGTCCCGCCGTCCCTTGGCTCGGCGACGTCCGTACGCCAGAACCTCGGCTCCGTACGCAACCAGGGGATCGAGGCGCTGGCCACGGCCCAGGTGCTGGATCGCCGCGCCTTCGCAATGGACCTCTCGTTGAGCTACTCTACCAACTCCAACGAGCTCATTTCGCTTGGCGGCACGCCGCCGCAGATCGGCACCAATACCCGCGTGGTCGAGGGATATCCGCTGTTCGGCTTCTGGGAGAACAAGATCCTGGGTTGGAAGGACAAGAATGGTGACAACCTGATCACGTACTTTGCCGACACCGCGCGTAACGAAATTTTCGTTGACTCGGTGGACACGTTCATCGGGTACACCCAGCCGCGAAACCTCGCGACGTTGAGCACCGGGTTCGAATTCCTCAATCGCAAGCTGCGCATCCAGACCCTGCTGGACTATCGTGGCGGGCACCGCTGGTACAACAACACGGAGCGGATTCGCTGCACCCGCCCGAACTGCGGCGGTCGCATGAATCCCAATGCCACGCTCGAAGACAAGGCGATGGTCACCGCGGCACTGGAGCACCCGGCCCGCACGAACGCCGGCTACTTCCAACCGGGCGAATACGTCCGGTTCCGCGAGGCTTCGCTGCAGTACACGTTCTCGCCGAGCATCGCGCGGACGATCTTCCGGGCGAAGAACGCGAGCGTCGTCGCGTCGGCCCGTAACCTGAAGTTGTGGACGAACTACCGCGGCACCGACCCCGAGTCGGACTTCCAGGCCACGGTGGATAACGACGTCCCCTCGGAGTTCCAGACCCTTGGGCCGCCGACGTACGTCGTCTTCCGCTTCAACTTCGTCTACTAACGCTCACCGAGGACACATTCCATGCGTGCAGTATTGCATTTCGGCGGGCGGTTCACGCGGGCGGCCGGAACGGCCGCGATGCTCGCGGCCTTCGCGGCCTGCAGCGGCGTGACAGACTCGCTCCTTGATGTCGAAGATCCGGATCTCATCATGCCGGAAAACGCCAGCTCCGCCGCGGGGGCGATTGCGGTGGCGAACGGCGCCCTCGGTCGCCTGCGCAACGTGACCGCCGGGGCCGAGAGTACCTGGATGTTCGGCGGCTTGTTGGCCGACGAATGGGGCACCAGCTCGACGTTCATCCAGAATGACGAAACCGATTGGCGTAAGATCCTGGACAACAATTCACAGGTTCAAGGGATGTTGCGCCGCCTCTATCTGGTGCGGACAGCGGCGACGCAAGGGGCTGCCCTCCTGAAGGAGTTCAACGCCACGCGCACGGCGCTCATGGGCGAGATGTTCTTTGCCCGCGGGTTCGCCGAGTTGCAGTTGGCGTCGGACTTCTGCAACGGGATTCCGCTGTCGGATGGGTCGACCCAGACGCCGGTCTACACCGCGCCACTCCCGGTGGCTACTGTGTTCACCGCGGCCATGGCATCCTTCGACTCGGCGTTGCTCGTGGCCACGGGCACTGACGCACAGTCCGTGCTGATCCAACGCGCGGCCCGTGTGGGCAAGGCGCGGGCGCAGCTCGGGAACAACCAGTTTGCGGCGGCGGCGACCACCGTGGCGGGCATCCCGACCTCGTTCCGATATCAGTCGACGTTCTCGCTCACCACGAGCGACAACATCATCTGGAACCAGGGCACTTCGGCCAAGCGCTATTCCGTCGCGGACAACCTGGAAGGAAACAGCCGGAACCTCGTCGTCAAGAACGCCATTCCGTTCTTCTCGGCGCGCGACCCGCGCCTCCCCGTGACCGACACGCGAACGGTCGGCCAGGATGGTGGGACCTTTGTGCGCACGACCACGTTGTATGACCGCCTGACCGCGATCGACGTGGTCAACGGCATCGACGCGCGGTTGATCGAGGCCGAGGCGGCGCTGCGTGGCGGCAACGCCACGCAGTGGCTGGCCATCCTGAATGGGCTGCGCACGGGAACGGACCGCGTGACGTCCGTAGGCACCGTAACGTTAGGGGCCACCGCGCTGGCACCGCTTACCATGCCGGCGTCGGACTCGGCCCGGGTCTCGTTGCACTTCTACGAGAAGGCCTTCTGGACCTTCAGCCGTGGTCAGCGCCTCGGTGACATGCGTCGGCTGGTGCGGCAGTTCGGACGCGCGCCCGAGGACGTGTATCCGGTGGGCATTCACTACAAGACCTCGCGGTACGGCGACGACGTGGTGCTGCCGGTCACCGTGGACGAGTCCACCAACCCGAACCTCAACGGCGCGCCCGCCTGTCTCGACCGCAAGGCGTGATTTGTTGGAAGTGACAAACGAAACGGGGGAGCCGATCGTGGCTCCCCCGTTCCGTTTTCGCGAATCGGGAGCGAGCTTCCGTCTCTCATGACAGGCACGGCGTGACGGGTCCCGGACGCTCCATCTTCCCACTGCCGCTCGTCGGGCGGCGAGCCGACGCGCAGGCGTTGCAGCTGGCGTTGGATGACGCCCTCGATGGCCGGGGGGGGCTCGCAGCGGTCGTCGGCGAGTCCGGGGTTGGCAAGTCGCGCGTGCTGGCGTTGCTCGCGGAGGAAGCCCGCACACGCGGCGCGCGCGTGTTGGCGGGGCGCGGGTTCGCCCTGGAAGGGGACCGGCCGTACGGCCCCTGGACCGACGCGTTGACGCCGCTCATACAGGAACTCGGGCCGGGATTGGCCACGTTGGCCCGCGGACTGGAACGCGACCTGACGGCCATTGTGCCGGCCATTGGCCCGCGGCCCGGCGAAGTCGAAGACAAGGGCCACCTGTTCTGGAACGTTGGCCAGTTCCTCGCCCGCGCGGCCAGGCGGCAGCCGATGCTCGTGGTGCTGGAGGACCTCCACCTGGCGGACACGCCAAGCATCGAACTGGCGCACTTCATTGGCCGGCACCTCGACGCGGTCCCCGTGCTCCTCGCGGTGTCGTGGGTGACCGGCACGGCACGAAGCGCCACACTGGACGAGCTGCTCCGGGCGATGGGCCCGCGCACCACGCAGCGCGCGCTCCGACCCCTCACCCGCGCCGACCTCCAGGAGCTGGTGCTGCGTGTCTTTGGTCAGGGTGGGGCCGCCGCGGAACAGTTCGCCACCCGCTTGCACGAGCAGACCGGGGGGAACGCCTTCTTCGTCGAGGAAATGCTCAAGTCCATGCTCGTCAGTGGACACTTGCGACGAGAAGGCAGCGAGTGGGCGGGCCTGGATCGCGGGGTCCCCGAGACCCTACCAAGTACGGTGGCCGGGGCCGTGCACCGACGACTCGCGACCCTCGGGGAACGCGCCCAGGCGGTTGCGGAGGCTGTCGCCCTGGCGAGCACGGTCGCCACAATCTCTTGCGTCGAGGCGGTGACCGGCCTCGACGCCGCGCCATTGGCCCAGGTGCTCGATGCGCTGACCGTGGGGCAGGTGCTCGCCGCGCCAAACCAACCGGATGGCCCCTACACCTTCACCCACCACATCGTGCAGCGGGTGGTGGAGCAGGGCATCTCGGACGCGCGGGCGCGGAGCCTGCATCGCGCGATCGCGACGCACCTCGACGGCAACGGGGCCCATGCGGGAGCGAGCTTGGCCCGCCACCTGGTGCGAGCCGGTCTTGGCGGGAGCGTCGAGGCGCTCCCGCACCTGATAGCGGCGGGGCGCGACGCTTTGGCACGACGCGCGGATCACGAAGCGGTGCGCTGGCTGGGTGAAGCCGAACGGAGTGTGCGCCAGCATGGGGTTGTCCTTCGACCCACCGAAGCGGCGGAGTTGCTCAGCGACCTGGCGCGCGCGGAGTGGCGCACTGGTGCCATGGAAGGGGCGGCCTCCCATCACGCGCAGGCGCTCCAACTGGCGGATGCAGACGGGGCACATGGCCTCCGCGCGCGCATCCTGCGCCACATGGCGAGTGCGGCCGCGGTAGCCGGGCGGCCGGACGATGCACTGGCGGCGAGCCGCGCGGCGATCGATGCGGCGACCCTCGCGAACGACCTGCGATTGGAAGTGACGGCCCGCGTGTCGACGGCCGTGGTCCTGCAGTCGCTTGGCCGCATGGAGGAGGGGAAGGCCGTGGTCGGCGACGTGATGGAGCGGGTGGAAGCCTCGGGCGATGCCGAGGGGATCGCCAATGCACATCGGGCACTGGTCCAGCTGTTCGGCTGGACGGGCCCCAGCGCGACCGCGCGGCACCACGCGCAGCTCGCACTCGCCGCCGCCCGTCTGGCGCACAACGATGAGATCGCCTGGTCGGTGCACTGGGCCCTGGCCATCCTGGAGGGGTTCACCGGAAATGGCGACGGGGTGCGTGAGCATCGGAGCGCGGCGGAGCGTCTCGCGGAGTCGTTAGGCTCCCCCGTGCGGGCCGCCCTCACGGCGGAGGTGGCCATTGAATATGCGTCGGCGACGGGAGAGTGGGCCGAAGCGCGCGCACTGGCGGGCCGCGCCATTCCCATCGCCCGCGCCGTCGCGCCGCGCACCTTGCTCCCGCGCCTGCTCGTGTGGGAGGGACTCGTGCTCCTGGCTCAGGAGGAGCGGGAATCTGCCCGTGCCAGGATCGACGAGGCGTGGGAACTGAGTGGAGCGGGGTTGCCGGGGACGGTCCCCGCCGCCGCCGTGCAGAATGTGGTCCTCGCACATACCGGCCGCGCAGCCGCCTCGCTCGCCGAAGGGAACTGGGAGGAGGCGCGCGACCTGGGTGAGCGAGGGCTGGCCCTTTCTGACCGGCATGGCCTGGTTGCGTGGGGCATTCACCGCCTGCTGCCCCTCATCGCTGAGGCGGCCATGTGGCAGCAGGACTACGATCGCGCCCTCGAGGTGGCCGATCGACTGCGGCGGGATGGAGTTCCGTTGCAGCACAAGCTCGCGTTGGCCTGGGCGACGACCATCGACGCCCTTGTGGCCCGCCTGCGCGATGGAAGGGCCGATGCTGCGGAACAACTACTCGCTGCCGCGGAACAGCTGGAGGCCGTCCCCTTTGTTTTTCACGCCGCCCGCGCGCGACGAAACGCCGCGCAGGTGCTGGCGGCGGACGGACGCGTGGATGAGGCGGTACGCGAGCTGCGCCACGCCCACGACGTCTTCTTGCGCACCGGGGCAGAGGCCGAGTTGCGCGGCACCCGGAGCGCCCTGCGCTCGCTGGGCGTGCGGCTCCCGCCGCGCGCGGTCAGTGAAGGGGCGGGCGCACTGACCGGCCGGGAGCTCGACATTGCGCGCTGTGTAGCTGAACACTTGACGAACAAGGAGATCGGGGAGCGGCTCGACATCTCCGCGCGCACGGTCAGCACGCACCTCGCCAACATCTTCAAGAAGGTGCAAGTGGACTCCCGCGCCGCGCTGGCAGACCTCGTGCGCGCAGATCCGCGGTTCGCGGAGTAGGGACGGGCGCAGCGGAACGTGTGTCAGCGCAGGGTGAGGGAGCGCGCTCACCAGAGCCTGGCAATCCTCAATCCTTGCGGCGCTTGCGCTCCTTCTCGTCCTCGACCAGCAGCCACCCGAGCACGTAGCTCACGATCGACACGACCAGCGCGCCTTTCCATGCGGCCCCCAGGCCGCGCACGGTGAAGGCGAACCCGAGGGCACTCGACCAGTGCGCGGTCAGCATCAACATCAAGCCGTTCACCACCAAGGTGAACAAGCCAAGCGTCAGGAAGATCACGGGAAACGAGAAGAACTTCACGACCGGCTTGATGAACGTGTTGACCACGGCGAACACCAGGGCAACGCCAACCAATCCGAGCGCCTCGCCTTCGTAGGCGATGCCGCGCACGAAACGCGTGGCCGCGTACAACGCGGCGGCGTTGATGGCCAATCTGAGCAGGAGGGTCATGTCATCCGGGCCGGCGAAAGGAACGACGCATCTTCTCTACGACGGTCCTGGTGTCGCAGGTTTCGATATGGTCGTTCACCATCCCCATCGCCTGCATGGCGGCGTACATCGTGGTGGGCCCGACAAAGCTCCACCCCCGGCGCTTGAGCTCCTTGGACAGGGCCGTCGACTCCGGGGTGGTGCCCATCGTGCGAAGGACGTCCCACGTCAACGTCTTGGGGCGTGCGCTCGGAGGCGGCTCGAACGACCACACAAGCCCCGCCAGCGACCCGCGTTCGTCGACGAGGTCACACGCACGCTTTGCGTTGTTGATGGTGCTCTCGATCTTGCCCCGGTGGCGCACGATCCCCGCGTCGGCGAGCAGGCGCTCCACCTTGCGTGCGGTGTAGCGGGCCACGACCGCGAAGTCGAAGTCGTCAAAGGCCGCACGAAAATGCTCGCGCTTCCGGAGGATCGTGATCCAGCTCAATCCCGCCTGAAACCCTTCCAGGCATAACTTCTCGAACAACCGACGGTCGTCGGAGACCGGACGACCCCATTCGGCGTCGTGATAGGCGACATACAGCGGGTCGGTGCCGCACCAGGGGCACCGTGCGGGTGGCGGAGGGACGCGTGGCATGATTGACATCAATCAACAGTGACCTTGCGCGTTCTCGCAATCGCGTCGAGACTCTGCCCACTCGCCAATTCACCACGACATGTCATTGGACGCCAAGGCACTACTCCGGCATGCGCTTGCCACCCTCGCCTATCGCGCCAACAAGGTCGTGCGCGATGTCCCCCCGGGGTTTGGATCGTTCGACGCCGGTGCCGGAGCGCGACAGCCGGCGGATATCCTCGCACATATGGGAGACCTGATGGACTGGGCGGCGACGATGGTGCGGGGTGAGGTCGCCTGGGTCGAGTCACCCGAGCGTGACTGGGACCGATTGGTAGATCGCTTCTACGAGGCGATCGCGACCCTCGACGCACTCCTGCAGGCGCGCGAAGTCAGCGACCTGGACACCCAGGCACTCCTGCGAGGTCCCCTCGCAGACGCACTGACCCACGTCGGCCAGATGGCGCTGCTCAGGCGCCTGGGGGGAGGGGCTGTGCGAGGCGAGAACTACGCCCGCGCCGAGATCACGACGGGACGCGTCGGTCGCGACCAGCCTCCCCCGGTTCGCGAGTTCTGATGCCTCCGAAGAAGGCGGATGTCGACGACGAAGCGGGGGCGAGTGCTATCCTGGAGCGGTGGGAGCTGCCGCAGCAGCGACTGGCCACGGCCTGCCGCCGGCTGGTCAGGAAGACGATTCCCACGATGTTCGAGCGGCCGTATCCCGGCTGGAACGCGGTCGGCTTTCGGGATCCACAGGCTGGCTACTTCGTCGGGATGTTCCCGGTGGCGGGCGGAATCGACCTGGTGTTCGAGGGAGGAATGGAACTCGAGGACCCGCACGGCCTGTTCGCCGATCGCCCCACAATGCGCCAGGTTCGCGTCGTGGAGGTGCGGCGAGTGTCCGACCTGTCCCGGCCCGGGCTGCACGACCTGATTCGTCAGGCTGTGCTCCACGGCTCGATGCGGCGGCGCTAGGATCCGGCCGGGACACGGGGCGAAGGCCGCGACCGGCACCAGGAAAACGAAAGGCCCGCCGCGACGTTCGCGACGGGCCTTTCGATAGAGCTCCCGAGGAGGGACTCGAACCCCCGACAGGGTGATTAACAGTCACCTGCTCTACCACCTGAGCTACTCGGGAATGAGCCGCGAAAGCTATCAGCCCCCCCCAGACAGGGTCAACGGACGGCCTGTCCGCCCGTTGCTCCGCCTAGCCCGCCTTGACCGCCCGCATCAGGGTCTTCATCCCCTGCTGCAAGGCGCGGTCCCCCACCTGTGATCCACGGTATTTCCCGATCCGGACGATGACGAGCCCGTGGGAGGGGACCATCCAGGCGCTTTGGCCGCCAGCGCCAAGCATGGCAAAGGCGGTCGTGGGGAGCGGCTGTGCGCCATCCCCGTTCACCCACATGAACCCACCGCCGTAGACGGGGCGCCCGTCGGCCAGCCAGGCCGGCGCGATGGTACGAGCGTGCTGGACATAGCCGGCCGGAAGGAGCCGCTCACCGTTCCAGACTCCATCCTGGAGATACAGGTTGCCCAGGCGCGCCCAGTCCCGCGCCGACACCGCCTCGTAGCCCTGCCCGAGGAAGTTGCCATAGGGGTCGGTGTAGAGGACCGACCCTCGCATCCCCAGCTTCTCGAAGAGCGCGCGGGTCGGGAAGGCGTGGTAGTCCTGCTTGAGCTTCTCCGCACCGAGACGCACGAGGTAACTGGCGAGGACGGGGTCGGAATTGCGATATCGGCCCACCGTGCCGGGTTTCCACTGTTGGGGGCGCGTGGCCGCCCATTCGTACGAATCCGCTGTCCCGGTGTAGAGGTAGAGGTGATCGGGATACCCCTTGCTTGCGTCATAGTCCGGGTCTTGCGGGGCCCGGATGCGCAAACCGCTCGACATCCGCATGATGTCCATGATGCGGATCGCCTGGCGTGGGTCACCGGCCTTCTGCCATTGGGGGAACGGGGCAGGTTGCTCCAGCGTGTACACCCCCATCTGCATGAGGCGCGCGACGAGGGTCCCGGTGAGACTCTTCCCCATCGACCAGCTTTCGAGCGGAGTGTCCGGCTTGATCCCCGGGGCATAACGCTCGCCGATGATCCGTCCCTTGTGGGTGACCACGAAGCCGAGGGTCATCGCGTCCGGCGGACCGAACGCCTCGGTGATCGCCTGCGCCACCAATGCGGAGTCCACCCCGCTGGGCCACGGCGCGCGAGGCAGGGCATCACCCGCGGGGAACGGCGCCGTCGCTGGCGCGAAGTTGCCCTTCACGACTGAGGGCCGGAAGAACACGGAGTCGGCGCCAATGGGCCGGGCGACACACCCCTGACTGCCATACTTCTTCGCCACACGGGTGACGCCGTTCTTCAGTGTGAGCCGCACCTCCTGGCGGGCACGGTCAATCACCGTGTCCCGCACCTCGCCGCGGAACTCGAGCGGGCCGGTGAAGAACCAGACGTTCGCGGCGGCGTCTTTCGGGTCCAGCCCGGTGATGAAGACGGCCGCGCACAGCGTAGTCGCGAACCCGGCGGTGTGGTGGGCGAGGGCATCACCCGGCACCGGCGTCCACGTGCCGGGCAGCTGCAGGGAGTCGCCCCGGGCGGTCACGGCGGCGCGGGGCTTAGTCGGGATCGGCGCGGGGGCCTGCTGTGCCACGGCGACCGACGTCGCGGACGCGAGGACGAGGAAAATCCGTGTTGGCGTGGGCATCTCGAGGGGTCGGGGGAGGGGAAGGTGGACCGCAACCCACGTCGCGTCCAGATGAGGGGCCTCCGCGCACCGGCCGGCAGCGGGCCGGTGCCCAGGCGGCGGTTGCTTAACGCTGGTTGCCCAATGCGCGGAGTTCCTCGATGAGGGGCATCCGGATGTCCCTCAGGTTCTTCCGATCGGTGATCCCCGGGTTGGTCGCCGAAAAGAACCCCAGGCGCGTCTCTCGGCCGGTGAGCATGAAGTCGGTGGTGACCACGGTGTAACGTCGCGCGGGGTCGATCGGGTTGTCGCCGACCAGGACGCGTTCGCCCTCGACCCGCGCGCCAAAGGCATGGAGAAAGCCGCCGATGCCCGCATTGGCGCGCGCCGTCAGTAGCGCCTGGGCCATCAGGGCGCCCGTGACCTGTACCGTGACGAGCGGTCCCCCAAACGGCAGGATGCGGATCACGTCGTACTGCGTGATGGGGCCGGCCGGGATCACGTCGTCGATCCGCACGCTGCCCACGTTGAAGAACCCGATCTCGGCGCCGGGGGCTTCGCGTCGCATCGCGGCGAGCACGAGATCGGTGAGGTTCGACGCGCGAAAGCGGATCGTCGTTTCGAGGGCGTCGAGCGGTTCCCGGAGTTCGGTGATGACCTCACGGGGACGAAAGCCAGCGCGCTCGTACCCCACAAAGGCCTGGTCCAGCCAGTGTTCCACCTCGCGGGCCACCGCGGTATCGGCCGGCAGCTGGTCGTTGATGGGGACCAGCTCGGTCGTGACGCGAGGGCGCGTCCCGGGAGCACCAAAGTGCATCGTGACAACCTGGGCTGTGCGCGCGTTGCCGTCCGCCTTGACGATCGGGGCGAGTTGTCGCCCGCGCCGGAGGAGATAGTTCTTGTGCTCGTGGCCCCCAAGGATGAGATCCAGCTCCGGGATATCGGACGCGAGCCGCTCATCCTCGTAGAAGTACTGGTGCGTCAGGGCGACGACCGCATCGACCGAGTCCTTGAACGTGGCGACTTGCGCGCGGACGGTGGCGTACTGATCGCCATAGCGGACGTAGGGCACGCGGTTCACCGGGGTGAGCGTCCCGACAAGGCCGACCCGCACGACGCGCCCGCTCCGGGTGCGCATCGGGACAATCGCCCGTGACAGGATGCCTGGGAACGGCTGTCCGACGGTATCGGTAACGTTCCCGGTCACGTAGCGAAACTGGGACTCGGCGACCCGCTGCCGAAAGGTCGCCTCGTTGACGTCGAATTCGTGGTTGCCTAACGTGGCCCAATCGAGCCCCGCGGCGTTGAGCACCGCCACCATCTGACGCCCCGCGAGTGGCTGGCCGTCCACTCGGGCTGTACCCAGCGCGGACGGGGAGAAGAAGTCGCCACCGTGGGTGAAGAGCACGGGGCCGCGTTCCGCCTCCAAGCGTCGCCTGAGCGCCGCGACCCGCGCGAGTCCGCCAACCCGTCCCCCCTCGACCGGCATGATCTCGTAGACGTCGTTGACATGGAGGAAGGTGAGCGTCGCCCCTCCGGCGACGGCCGGAGCGCCGGGCGGAGACGAGCGTCCGCCGCCCACGCAGGCGGCCACCAGGAGGGTGCTGAGGAGGCGAAAGGGAACGCGCATCCCGGAAATCTGTGCGCGGGCGCCGTGGACGACAGGCGGGGAACGGTGGAGCTTTCCCCCATGACTACTCCGCCACCGCGGCCCCTGGCCGTCATCACCGGGGCATCCGAGGGGATCGGGCGCGACCTCGCGGCGTGTTACGCTTTGGCCAACTTCGACCTCGTCCTCGTCGCCCGTCGAGAGCTCTTGCTCCGCGAACTGGCCGGCACGCTCTTCGCCCAGCACGGGGCCCGGTGTCAGGTCCTTCCCGCCGACCTGTCGCAGCCGGCGGAGTGCGACCGAGTGCTCGCCGCCCTCGAGGGAGCGCGCGATCGCCTGTATGCGCTCGTGAACAACGCGGGCCTGGGGACCCACGGATGGTTCCACGAGATCGCCATGGAACGTCAGCGCGTGCTGATCGAAGTGAACATCGCCGCGCTCACCCACCTCACGCGCGGGGTGCTGCCCTGGTTGAGGGCGAACCGTCGCGGGCACATCATGAACGTGGCCTCGGTGGCGTCGTTCCAGCCCGGGCCCCTGATGGCGACCTACTACGCGTCCAAGGCGTACGTCCTGTCGCTGTCAGAGGCACTGCATAACGAGTGCCTTGGTACTGGCGTGACCGTCACCGCGGTCTGCCCGGGCCCGACGACGACCGGCTTCAAGGTGGCGGCAGGCCTGGCCTCGGACTCGGCCCCCGGTGGTCCACCTCCGATGGACTCCGCAGATGTCGCCGACCGCGCCTTTCGCGGTACCATGGCAGGCAAGCCGGTCGTGATCACGGGGGCGCGCAATGTGGTCGCGGCCGCGCTGGGTCGTTATCTGCCGCGCAGCTGGTCCGCCGCGACGATTCGCAAGATCCAACTCGCCCGCATGAAGCCGACGAACTAACGGGACAGGCCAAGCAGGGGGCGGAGAAACCGCCCGGTGTGTGAGGCGTCGACCCGTACCACGTCTTCTGGTCGGCCCATGGCGACCACCCGACCACCCCCGTCGCCGCCGTCCGGGCCCATGTCGATGATCCAGTCGGCCAGCTTGATGACGTCGAGGTTGTGTTCGATGAGCAACACCGTGTGCCCGGCATCGACCAGGCGGTCGAGCACCCCGACCAGCTTGCGCACGTCGTCGATGTGCAAGCCGGTCGTGGGTTCGTCCATCAGGTACAAGCGCCGACCCATGCCGCGGGAAGAGGTCGCGAGTTCGCGCGCGATCTTGACGCGCTGGGCCTCGCCTCCGGAGAGCGTGGTGGCCGACTGTCCGAGGCGCAGGTACCCGAGCCCGACCTGCTGCAGGTGCCAGAGCGCTTGCCCGAGTTTGTCCTCGTGGGGAAAGGCACGAATGGCCTGGTCGACCGTCAGCTGCAGGACGTCGTGGATGTTCCGCCCGTTGACCGTCACGTCCAGGACCCGTTGCTGGAAGCGTCGACCGGCGCAGTCGTCGCACGGGACAAACACGTCGGCCATGAAGACCATCTCGACCTGGAGCGCGCCCGCGCCCTCGCACCGCTCGCAACGTCCTCCCTTCACGTTGAAGGAGAAGTGATACGGGCTCAGCCGGGCTTTCTTCGCCGCTGGCGCGGACGCAAAGATCCGGCGGATCTCATCGAAGGCCTTGATGTAGGTCACGGGGTTCGACCGCGGCGACCTCCCAATCGGCTCCTGGTCGACGAGGACGACCGCGTCGAGCGCTTCCGCCCCGACCAGTTCCTGCACGGTACCCACGCGCTCGCCGAGGTGCCGCTTGGCCGAGGTTTCCCCGGTGAGCCGGGCCTCGAGCGCTCGATACAGGACGTCATGGACGAGGGTGCTCTTACCGGACCCCGAGACCCCAGTGACGACGGTGAGCGCGCCTAACGGGATGGTGACCTCGACATCCTGCAGGTTGTGCTCCCGTGCCCCGCGGAGCACAAGCTTCCCGCGGTTCACGGGGCGCCGCTTCGGCACCGGGATGGCCATCGCGCCGGTGAGGTACGGCCCCGTTAGGGGGCTGCCGGCCGCGTCGGCGACCGGCCCCTCGAACACGACGCGCCCCCCGTTCTCCCCGCTGCCCGGGCCCAGCTCGATCATGTGGTCCGCCGCCCGGATCGCCTCGAGATCATGTTCCACGACCAGGACGGTGTTGCCGCCGTCCCGCAGGCGCTTGAGCAACGCCAGCAACCGGTCGAGGTCCCGCGGGTGCAACCCGATGGACGGCTCGTCGAGGACGTACAGGGTGTCGATGAGCGAGGCACCTAACGAGTTCGCGAGGGTAATGCGCTGGGCCTCGCCCCCCGAGAGGGTGCGGGTAGCCCGGTCCAGCGTCACGTACGTCAGCCCCACCTCGCAGAGGAACCGGACGCGGTCGCGGGCCTCGCGCAGGATGTGCACCGCCACTTGCTGCGCGAACGCGGGAAGCGTGAGCCCTTCGATCCAGTCGCGCAACGCGCGCACGGGAAGGGCGTTTACCTCGGCGATCGTTCGCCCCGCGACCCGGACCAGGAGGGCCTCCGGGCGTAATCGCGTTCCCCGGCACTCGGCACACTCGACCGCCGACTGGTATTGCCGCAGGAAGACGCGGATGTACTGCTTGTACCGTTTGGCCTCGAGGTCCTGCAGGAACGGAAAGATCCCACGGTACCCGCGCGCCGTGGGACGGTGCAGCAGGAGCTCGCGGTGCGCGGCGCCTAACGACTGCCAGGGCACATCCATGGGAATCCCCTGGTCGCGGCAAAAGGTCGTCAGGGTGCTCCGGCGTCCCTCGTACCGGGGCTTGGTCCAGGGGTCGATCGCCCCGTCACGCAGCGTTCGCGCGGGATCCGGGATGATCAGCTGCTCGTCGTACGTGAGGTTCGCGCCGAACCCGTTGCACGTCGGACAGGCCCCGCGCGGGTTGTTGAACGAGAACAGCTGCGGGGACGGGTGCGGCGCACGGAACCCATCGTTCGGACATTCCAGGCGCTCGGTGAACCGCTCGATACGGCGCGCGGCACCAGTCCCGACGACCACCACGCACTCGCCGTCCCCATGGCGAAATGCCGCACCCGCGGCTTCAACAATCCGCCCGCGCATGTCGGGTTGCACCGCAAGTCGGTCGACCACGACCAGGACCTCCGCACGACCCACGAGCGGAATCTCACGCTGCGCGACCTCATCGAGGTGCACCGCCTCACTCCCGTCAACAACCACCCGAAGAAATCCCTGCTCGCGCAAGCTCTCCACGAGCGCCTGCGTCGTCACGTGTTGGGAAGGCCGCAGGGGGAAGGTGACGAGAAAACGGGTCCCCTGCGGGTGGCCGAAGATCGCCTCCGCGATATCTCCGGTCGTGTCCGGCTTGAGAATGCGCCCGCAGTGCGGACAGGCGGTCTCCCCGATCCTGGCCCACAGCAAACGCAGGTAGTCGGAGATCTCCGTGGAGGTCCCGACGGTGGAGCGCGAAGAGCGCCCGGGGTTCCGCTGCTCGATGGCGACGGCCGGCGAGATGCCCTCGATGTAGTCGACATCGGGCTTCTCCATGCGCTCAAGGAACTGTCGCGCATACGCGGACAGCGACTCCACGTATCGCCGCTGTCCCTCGGCATACACGGTGTCAAAGGCCAGCGATGACTTCCCCGATCCCGAGGGGCCGGTGACCACCGTGACCGCCCGCCGTGGGATGCGGACCGTGATGTCCTTGAGGTTGTGCTGGCGGGCTCCGTGGACAATGATCGCGTCCTTCACGCCGGAAACGTAACGAGCGTCACCCGTGGGGCGTGTCCTCGCCCGGACACGACGTTCTGACCGTTGACGGACTCAGGTGTCAGCAGCATCGTTGGCCCCTTCCCATTTGCTGGAGATTGCATGCGCACCGCATCGTCCCTGAAGACCACGGCCCTCATTGTCCTCGCGGCCGGTTGCGCGGCGGACCCCGTGGCAGGGCCAGGATCCGCAACGGCGCTCGCCAGCGTCGTCGCGGCGGATGAGGGGAGGGCGACGGGCACGCATCTGGTGAGCTACCGGGCCGGTGAACGGGGAGGGGCGCGCGCGACGGTTGAGGCGCTTGGCGGACGCGTCGTGCGAGAGATGCCCCAGATCGGAGTGCTGCAGGTTGCCGGGCTTGCGGTGGGCGGGGTCGGCACGCTGGCGACGTCCGCCAGCGTGGCCGCCGTGGCAGAGGATCGTGAGGTTTTCGCCCGTCCTTTGCCCCGCGCGCTCCGCGCCGCGGTTGCGTCGGAGCGGCTGGGCGTTCAGGGGACGGACCAGCGTGGAGCCTTCTTCTATCCGGTGCAGTGGAACATTCGCTCGTCGGGGGCGGACCGCGCTTGGGGACCGTCCGGAACCGGGGCAGGGAAGCTGGTATGCATCCTGGATACCGGGATCGATCCGCAACATCTCGATCTTGCGGGGAACGTCGATCCGTCCATGACCATCTCCGGGATCGCGCTGCCGCGTTATGCCTCTGACGTCACACCGCTCGATTACGACTTTCACGGCACCTTTATCGCGGGGCTGGTCGCCAGCAATGGCATTGGGGTCGCCTCGGTCGCGCCGGACGCGCGGCTGTGCTCGATCAAGGTGCTCTCGGAGGATGGGCGCGGCACCTTTGCCGACATCCTCTTCGGGATCCTCCAGGCCGCTGACTGGAACGCGGATGCCATCAACTTGTCCCTCGGTGCCGTCATCGACGCCAAGGAGCCGATTTTCGCGAGCCTCGTCGCCAACATGCAGGCGGCGGTGGACTACGCGAACGCCCGCGGGTCGCTCGTCGTCGCGGCCGCCGGCAACCTGGGGGTGAACTTCGACGAAGTGCCGTCTCGCATCGTACACATCCCGTCGATGTTGGCCAACGTCGTGTCGGTCGGTGCCACGGCCCCATTCAATCAATCGTCTTTCGACCGATTGGCGTCGTACTCGAACCACGGCGGCGTTCGCACCGTGGACATCGTGGCACCGGGTGGGGACCTTGTGGCCGGCGGTGTCACGGAGGATCTGGTCATCTCCGCGTGCAGCCAGTACGCGCGTTCGCTGCCGTTCTCATGCACCGCTCGCTCTTTTGTCTTCGCCTCCGGGACGAGCTTTGCCAGCCCGCTCGTGGCTGCTGCCGCCGCCGTGGTGGAGTCGGCGAATGGGAATCGATCCCCTGCGCAGCACGAGGCGTGCTTCCGAGCCTCATCCCAGCGCGTTGGGAGTCGTTGGATGTACGGGGCCGGTCGGCTGGATGTCGCCGCCGCCCTGGCCTGCCCCTGAGCCTTTCGAGCCGGAGATCACGGTCGCGCTTGCGAGCGGGTTCGCGGGCCGAATAGTTTCCCGCACTTCCTTAGAGCGCCGCCTCTGGTAGGGGCGGCGTCTCTGTTTCGTGGGTTGCCGCCTCCACCTGAATGCCCTTTCTGCAGCTCCGCGATTCGAGGTATCCGCTGCGCGAGGGGGTGAACCGCATCGGTTGGGGTGCCGGGGTCGACGTCCGGCTGCCGTCGCCGACCGACGACGTGGCGACCGCCTTGGAGGCGGCTGCATCCGTGGAAATTGTCGGCGGGGGAGCCGCCCTGGCTGGGCACGGCGACGCCGTCCGCCTCAACGGCGTTTCGGTTCAGGAGCCAACGCCACTCCTCCATGGCGATGCCGTCCAGATCGCGGGCTGGGAGCTGCGCTTTGGGGACGAGGCCTTGCTGGGCGATACCGTTCCCCTGGCGGTCAACGAGGACGCGCCGATCGCTGTTGCAAGCCCCGCGGCCGCGATCAGCCGCTCCGGGGGACGTCTCGTGTCCCAGACCGACGGGCGAGAGTACCCCATCGGTGGCGACGGCTTGCTGATCGGGCGCGATCCCACCTGTCACGTCGTGGTTGCCCGACCGGACGTGTCGCGTCGCCACCTCGCCATCCGCGAGACCCCCACGGGCTACCTCCTGCTCGACACGAGTACGAATGGAGTCCTCGTCAATGGGGCGCGCGTGCTCACGGAGGTGCCGCTCGGTCGCGGCGACACCATCCGCGTTGGGTTGGAAGAGTTCCGGTTCCACTCGGATCGCTCGGAACCGCTCGTGGCCACCGCGGTCCCCCAGCTGGCGTCGACGGGCAGTTTTGCTGCGGCCCGACGCCCGGAGGCGGCGACGAAGCCGCCGGAACTGCTGCTCGGGACCCTCGAGGTGCGCAACGAAGGGCCGACCAAGGGGACCCGCTATGAGCTGCGGTCTCCACGCATTGACGTGGGACGAGGGCTGCACAACGACGTGGTGATTCCTGACGAGAGCGTCAGCGACAGCCACGCCAAGCTGCAGCTCCGCGAGGATGGCTGGTACCTGAGCGACCTCGGCTCCACGAACGGGACATACGCTGGGGGCGAGCGTCTCCAGGGTGACCTCAAGATTGCGTCCGGTAGCGACCTGCGGTTTGGCGGCGTCAAGGTGGTCTTTCGTCCATCCGGCCCGACCGCTCGACCTTCGGGGGAGACTCGGGTTATTGTTGGGGTCAAGGGACCCGACCCGAAACGCGCGGCAGAGCGACTCAAGGAACTCGCGGAACATGCGACCGAGGAGCCGAGCCCCGTCAAGGCGCCGTCCCGTTTGGCCTCACTGTTGTGGATCGTCCTCCTCGCCCTCGTCGCCCTCGTGTTATGGGCTGTCACTGGTGGTGAACCGTAAATGGACCTGACATTCGCGGCTCGCACCGACGTCGGAATGATTCGTTCCGGGAATGAGGATGCGTATTTCGCCCACGCCACCCGGGAGCGCGGCATCTTTATCGTCGCGGACGGAATGGGTGGCCATGCGGCTGGCGAAGTCGCGTCGGAGATGACGGTGCAGATCGTCTCCCGTGAGCTGACCGACCTTTCACCGGCTGACAACGCCGCGCTGGAACATCTCGCCGATTCGATTCGGCGGGCCAATAGGGCGGTCTACGATCGCACCATCGCCGAAGCGGACAAGCAGGGCATGGGAACGACCGCATCGGTGCTCGTCGTTGCCAACGGGCGCTTCCTCATCGGGCAGGTCGGTGATTCGCGGATCTATCTCCTCCGAGACGGGGCGCTCAAGCAGGTCACCAAGGACCATTCGTATGTGCAGGAGCAGGTGGATGCCGGGCTGCTGACCCCGGAACAGGCACGGTACCATCCCTACAGCAACGTGATCACCCGCTGCGTTGGGGCTGGGGAGTCAGTGGAGCCGGACGCGTACAGCGGCGACCTTCGCCCCGGAGACGTCTTCCTGGTCGCCAGCGACGGCCTCACGGGGATGGTGGACGACCGGCGGATCCAGCAGCTGCTCCTCTCCCGCGCCTCGGCAGGACGGCTCGTGGACGCGCTGATCGCCGAAGCCAACTATCGTGGTGGCCTCGACAACATCACCGCCATCGTGATCCAGATCGCATCCACTGACAACGGCGGTCCTGAACACCCGACCCCGCGCCATGCAGAACCCGTCACCACCTGACGAGGCGTCCGAAACGGTCGGTGAGGTCGCAGGCCTGTACCTGGGGAACATCCTCTTCGCGCTGGAGGCCTGTGCCCGTGGTCTGGACGCCGAAGGCAAGGGTGACCACGCCGCGTTTTATCGCGGCATCGGGCGCAAACTCGCGGATGCGAGGGGGCGCGAGAAGCGCTAGGCCGACGCAACGGCGGACAGCACCGCCTCCCGCGACAGCGTGACGGGGCGAGCGGTGAAGACCCGCAGCCAGCGCGCCGACTGATACAACGCATCGGCGAGTACCGGGAGGTTGATCGAGCCCGAGAGCCCCTCCGTGGTCAGGCGCTGCACCGAACCGTCTCGCCTGACCACTGGCATGTCGAGACCCAGCATCTGGGTCTTCTCCGGAAAGTCCACCAGCACGTCTTCAGGGCCGAGCCCCGACGTCGCAGCGAGTCGCGCCTCGGCCTTGCTCAGCTGCTCGCGGCTGGAGGCCGCGTCCACGACCTCTGGAGGGAGCTCGGCAGCCGGACATTCGAACGCACGCTTGAAGAGGTTGCGCGTGCGCAGTCGCGTCAGCAGGGGGGAGGGATGCCGCTGCTCCAGGGTGTGGAGCAACGACTCATCAGCGTAGCCCGCGAGCGCATGGACCGTCACGGCCCCGTCGCGGATGGCGTGCTCGACCAGTCGCTTGTACATCGCGGTCGCGCTGCGGACGGCGTGGTGCCAGTACACGTTGCGGTACATCTGGTACTTGGCGAACAGCAGCGATTCCAGCGCCGAGAGTCCTTTCTCCCGGATCGCGACCACCGGGCGGCCGGCGACCGGATCCACCGCCACCGTCAGCGCATGGATCAGCCGGTCGACATCGATCTCGCCGTAGGGCACGCCGCACATGAGGCCATCGCGCTTGAGGTACTCGATCTTGTCGAGGTCGAGGGACCCGCTGATCAGCCCCTGCAATGGCGAGGTGGACCGGCCACGGATCAGGTCGAGGACGCGTTCGGGGGCGTCGGGGGCGACCTCGCGCAGGATGGATGCGATGGCCCCCTCGGTCACGAGCGGGCGGGCGACCTCCTCGTGGTGTGGGGCCCCAATCTCCTCGAGGGCGTGGGAAAACGGATAGTGCCCCACGTCGTGCAGGAGCGCGGCCAGTCGCGCGATGGTGCGCTCGGTCGCGTCGATGCCGGCGATGCTGCCGTCCTCCTCAAGTCGCTGGAGGGCGACCCCGGCAAGGTGGTACGCGCCTAACGCATGTTCAAAGCGTGCATGCGTGGCGCCGGGATACACCAGGTAGGCCCAGCCCAGCTGGCGGACGTGCCGCAGGCGCTGGAAGGTCGGCGTGTCGACGAGCCGCAGTGCGCGGGCGTCCACGCGAATGTTGTTCCAGAGCGGATCGCGGATGATGTCCACGCGGGAGCAGGGGAGGGAGGAAGGGGAGGGTCGCTGGCGGTCGCATGGTGCGCCGGCGACGGCAGAAAGCCGAGAGGGTGACCGGGCGACGAGCGCCGCGGTCACCCTCTCAGTCGCGCAGGCCGTGCACGGCGCCTAACGGGCGCCGGGCCCGGCGGCGACGATCTTCGCGTCGACGTTTCCGAACTTCTCGAAGTTCTTGCGGAACATCTCGGCCAGCTTGTTTGCCTGCGCGTCGTAGCTGGCCCCGTCGGACCAGGTGGAGCGTGGGTTGAGCACGCCCGCGGGCACGTCTGGGACTTCGCTGGGAATGTTGAGCCCGAAGATCGGGTCCGTGAACGTCGTCACGGCGTCCAGCTTGCCCGAGAGCGCCGCGCGGACCATGGCCCGCGTATACGCGATCTTCATGCGCTTGCCGGTCCCGTAGGCGCCGCCGCTCCACCCGGTGTTGACCAGCCAGACCCGCGACCCATGCTGGTCGATCAGTCGGCCCAGCATTTCGGCATACTTGGTGGGGTGCCAGACCAGGAACACCGCGCCGAAGCACGAGGAAAAGGTGGCCTGCGGCTCCGTCACGCCGCGTTCCGTGCCCGCAACCTTCGCCGTGTAGCCCGACATGAAGTAGTACATCGCCTGGTCGCGCGAGAGGCGCGCGATTGGGGGCAACACACCGAAAGCATCCGCCGTGAGGAAGACGATGTTCTGGGGGTGGCCGGCGCGTCCGCTCGGGACATGGTTGCGGATGTAGTGCAGCGGGTACGACGCCCGCGTGTTTTCCGTGATGGACTGGTCGTCGAACTTCACCCGGCGCTTGTCGTCCAGGACCACGTTCTCCAGGACGGTGCCAAACATCTGCGTGGTTGCGAAGATGTCGGGTTCGGCCTCGGGCGACAGGTTGATCACCTTGGCGTAGCAGCCGCCTTCGTAGTTGAAGACGCCGGTGTCGGACCACCCGTGTTCGTCGTCGCCAATGAGTCCGCGCTCGGGGTCGGCGGACAGCGTCGTCTTGCCCGTGCCCGACAAGCCGAAGAAGAGGGCCACGTCGCCACCGGCGCCGACATTGGCGGAGCAGTGCATGGACAGCACGCCCGTCTTCGGCATCAGGTAGTTCATCACCGTGAACATCGCCTTCTTGAGTTCACCGGCGTAGCGGGTGCCGCCGATGAGGATGGTCCGGCGCGCCAGGTGCAGGACGATGAAGGTCCCGGTGCGGGTCCCGTGCCGGGCCGGGTCGGCCTGGAACTCCGGAGCGTGCAGCACCGTGAAGTTGGGGGCAAACGCGGCGAGGCCGGCAGCATCCGGGCGGATGAACATGTTCCGCACAAACGAGGCATGCCACGCGTTCGGCGTGACGTACCGGACGCTTAGTTGGTGGGCCGGGTCCGCGCCGCAATGGAGATCCTGGACAAACAGGTCCGACAGGCCATTGAGGTACGCCTGCACGTCACCCAACAGCAGGTCGAATTTCTCCTCGGCGAACGGCTGGTTCACCTTGCCCCAGTCGACGTCTGCCTCGGTCGAGCCCTCCTTGACCACGAACTTGTCGTTCGGCGAGCGCCCCGTGTGCGGCGCCGTGACCGCAACGAAGGGGCCCATGTCGGCGAGGGTGCCCTCGCCGCGGGCAATCGCCGCCTGAAAGAGTTCGGGGGCGACGAGGTTGACATGCACCGTGCCGGAGGGGTTCAGGCCCTGGCCGGCCAGGAGGTTTGAAGGCATTGGGAAACTCAGAAGGTCAGGAGTCAGATGTGCCGTCCACTCGCCCTCTAGGACGAGCGGAGTCGGCTCAGAGAAAAGAAAACGCCCGGGCGGTACCCGGTCGACCCGGCTGGCGGGTGGAGGAGGCTTTGTTCCGTTCCTGCGCGTCCATCACGGCGACGGCAGCCATGTTCACGATCTCCTGGATCTCGGCTCCCTGCTCCAGGATGTGGACCGGCTGGGCCATCCCCACCAGGATCGGGCCGATCGCTGTGGCCCCCCCCAGGTGGTGCAACAACTTGTAGGCGATGTTCCCCGCGCTCAAGTTCGGGAAAATGAGGACGTTCGCCGCTTCCTTGAGGGCGGAAAACGGGAACGCTTCCGCCAGCATCGCCCCATCCACCGCAGTATCGGCCTGCATTTCCCCGTCGACCATCAGCGTGGGGTCGGCTGCGCGGACCAGGGTGACTGCCCTGGCCACCCGTTCGGCTTCCGGCTGGCGTACCGAGCCGAAGTTCGAATAGGAGAGCATGGCCACCTTCGGGTCCTGCCCGAAGAGCCGGACAATCCGGCAGGCGGCGAGCGCGATCTGGGCGAGCTGCTCTGACGTGGGCTCCGCGTTGACGGTCGTGTCTCCGCAAAAAATCACCTGCTTGTCGAAGACCAGCATGTACATCCCTGCGACGACCCCAGTCGGGGGTTGGCCCCGATCACCTGGAGCGCTGGACGCAGGGCCTCCGGGTACGTGGTGGTCATGCCGGTGAGGAGGGCGTCTGCGTCGCCGCGGTTGACCATGACCCCGCCGAAGTAGTTCCCGTTGAACACCAGCCGCTGGGCCTCCGCGAGAGAGAGCCCCTTCCGTTGGCGTCGCTCCCAAAGGTCGTGCGCATACGCCTCGCGCCGCGGAGAACGCGCGGGGTCCTCGATCGCGATTTCGTCGAGCGGGATGCCATCCGCGGCCGCCCGGCGTCGAATCGTATCCTCGTTGCCGAGGAGGATGGGGGACGCGATCCCTTCGTCGACCATGATCCGGGCGGCGCGGATCATCTTGCGGGCCTCCCCTTCAGGGAGGACCAGGCGCTTGGGGTCGGCCGTGGCGCGGTTGATGATGCCGCGCATGATCCCCCGGGCGCGGCCGAGCCGGCTTTCCAGGGAATGCCGATATTCCTCGAGGTCGATGAACTCGCGCGCCACGCCACTCGCAACGGCCGCCCACGCGACGGCTGGGGCGACCCAGAGCAGGGCGCGTGGGTCAAAGGGGAAGGGAATCAGGTACTCGCGCCCGAACTTCACCTTGCGAAGCCCGTAGAGCGCCGACACCGAATCCGGCACGTCTTCCCGCGCCAGCGCCGCGAGCGCGCGGGTGGCGGCCATCTTCATTTCCTCGTTGACCTCGGTCGCGCGTGCATCGAGGGCACCGCGGAAGATGAACGGGAAGCCGAGGACGTTGTTGACCTGGTTGGGATAGTCGCTGCGCCCGGTGGCCACGATGGCGTCGTCGCGGACCGCCTTCACCTCTTCGGGGAGGATCTCGGGGGTCGGGTTGGCGAGCGCGAAAATGATCGGGTTGGGGCCCATCACGGCGACCATCTCACGGTTCATCGCCCCCGCCGCAGACAAGCCGACGAACACATCGGCACCGACCAGGGCCTCGTGCAGCGTGCGCGCCGGGGTGTCGTTGGCGAAGCGCGCCTTGTAGGGGTCCATGTGATCTGCGCGGCCCTGGTAGATTACGCCGGCCTTGTCGCACATGATCAGGTGCTCGCGTTTCACACCGAGTCGCACATAGTGCTCGGCACTCGCGATGGCCGACGCCCCGGCCCCACTGAACACCACGCGCACCTCGCCGATCTTCTTCTCCACCACGTCGAGGGCGTTGAGCAGCGCTGCCCCCGAGATGATCGCGGTTCCATGCTGGTCGTCGTGGAAGACCGGGATCTTCATGGTCTTCCGCAACGTCTCCTCGATGTAAAAACAATCGGGGGCCTTGATGTCCTCGAGGTTGATCCCCCCGACCGTCGGTTCGAGGAGCTGGCAGAACCGGATCACGTCGTCCGGATTCTCCGACCCCACCTCCAGGTCAAAGACATCAATGTCGGCAAACTGCTTGAAGAGATTGCCCTTGCCCTCCATCACCGGCTTGCCGGCGAGTGCGCCGATGTTCCCCAAGCCCAGTACGGCCGTCCCGTTGGTGACCACGGCGACCAGATTCCCCCGGGCCGTGTAGCGATAGGCGTCGTCCGGGTTCTTGTGGATCTCCAGGCAGGGCTCTGCGACCCCGGGGGAATAGGCGAGGGCCAGGTCGCGCGAATTCGTCAGCGGCTTGGTCGGGACGACGGCGATCTTCCCGGGACGGGGATTCGCGTGGTAGTCGAGGGCGTCTTTGCGCTTCATGGCCTGCAATCTACAAGACCGTGCGGCGCGGGCGGCACGAGTCCGGGGCGGCACGGGTCACCGCCGGTCCGGTCCGAAACGCCTGTCCCCCGTGCCGCTCGTGCTACTCGTGCTACTCGTGCTACTCGTGCTTCGCCCTCGAGAGCCCGCGGCGCGGGTCGCCGCATGTCCACCCGCCACGCCCACTCTCCTCAGGGAACCACCGGCACCGGATACGCCTTTCGCAACGCCTCGACGTAGTCCGCGAATAACGACTTCGTCCCCGCGAACTCCTGCTTCACCCGCGACCGAAACTCGGCGTCCGTGGCAAAGTCATGGAGCAACGCGGCCATCCCCATCGCGTCAAACCGGAAGCCGGTGTGCCCGATCTCGTTGAGGGCGTCCGTCTCCATCTCGTAGGTATGAAAACCGCCCGACGACGAAAACGCGCTGAACCCGACCCCAGGGATGTCCCGTGATACCGAGCCGGTTTCCTCCCAGCCCTGCGGTTTCTGCGGTTCCGCCACGACCTGCGTGGAGCCGAACTTTTTCAGGTACGCAAACGCCACCTCGTTCAGCGCGCCCACCGAGATCCCGTCGCGCATGCTGCCGTATGGCTCGATGGTGACCTTGGTCCCGGTCGCGAGTGCGGCGCCGCGCGCGGCGTTGTCGATCAACTCGCGGATCTGGGCGAGGTACACTTCGTCGGGGTAGCGGATGTAGAAGTCCGCCACGGCGCGATCCGGAACGACGTTAGGCGCCTTGCCTCCCTCAGGGATGATCCCCTGGATCCGCGCCTCGGGACGGATGCTCTTGCGCAGTCCGTCCACGTTGTTGAAGAATCGCACCACCGCGGACAGCGCATCGCGGCCCTCCCACGACATCATCTGGTGCGCCGGCGCACCGGTGAACACATAGCGGACCCCATCGATGTTGAGGCAACACGTCCCGAACCCCGGGGCCGGCCGCTGGGTGTTCACGGACGAGTGGGACCGCACGAACACGTCGACCCCGGTAAAGACCCCCTTCTCATGCATCAGGGTCTTGGACGGCGGGGGCATCATCTCTTCGGCGGGGGTCCCAATCACCGTCACCGTGCCAGGCGTCCGGGTCTTCGTCAGGAACTCCGCGACCGCGATGGCGGCGGCCATCCCCACGGGCCCCTGGGCGCTGTGCTGGTCGCCGTGGTAGTCCCGCACCGTCCCACGCAGCGCATCGTACTCGAGGATCACGCCGAGGTTCGGGCCGGGGGTCCCCTTGTTGTACCGGGCGACAAAGGCCGTGCTGAGCCCGGCCACCCCCATCTCCACCGTGAAGTCATGTGCGGTCAGGTAGTCGGCCAGGATTTTCACCGACCGCGTTTCCTTGAAGCCGATCTCGGGATGCTTGGTGATGTCGTCGCTCATCGCCTGCAGCTCGGTGTCCCAGAGCGCCTTCGCACGGGCGATGACGGCATCGCGAGACGGGCTGGCGCGACTCGTCAGGCGGGTGGCGAGCGCCGCGGCGTCAACCGTCTTGTGCAACTCCGCCATGCGTCGCACGACATCGGCGGCAGCGGCGCGTTGGGTCGGTGTCTCTTGCGCGACGAGGGCCAGCGGCAGGAGGCAGAGGGTCAGGATCTGTGTTCGCATGGGCCAAGCCTCGCGCGCCGCTCGGCGCGGCGCAAGCGCGTTCGCCGACGCGGAACTACCGGCGCCGATCGAGGGCGTCGACCTTGTCCACCCGGGCTTGGTGGCGCCCCCCGCCGAAGGGGGTGCGCAAGAAGGTGTCAACAACGTCCAGCGCCAGCCGTGTGCCCAGTAGCCCGGCGCCGAGGGTAAGCACGTTGGCGTTGTTGTGTTCCCGGGCGTTGGCGGCCGTGGTGACGTCGTGGCAGGCCGCCGCGCGGGCGCCAGGAATCTTGTTGGCCGCCATGCAGCTACCGATCCCGGCACCGTCAATCATGATTCCGAACCGCGCCTGGCCCGAGGCCACGGCGTGCGCGACCGCCGCCGCGAAGTCCGGGTAGTCGACGGCCGCCGTGCCAAAGGTCCCGACGTCGCTCACCTCATGGCCGGCCGTCCGAAGGTGCGCAACAAGGGTGTCCTTCAGTGCAACACCTCCGTGGTCTGCGCCCACCACTATAGCGGCGGGTCCCGTAAGGGCCGAGGGAGGCGAAGGCACAACCGGGGATAGCCTCACCTCGAGCGAGACGCCCAGGGCGGACGCCGCGTCTCTGGCGGCTGGTGTCACGATGGCTCCGGCGGGGTCCAGGGACCTCTGGCCGGCCTTGGCGGCCTGCCGAACCTCCTTCTCCGTGAGCACACGCCGTCGCAAAGTGGCCATGCCGGCCAAGTTAGGAGGCGACCAAACCGTCGGCCAGTTCGGCGACCCCTGTCGGGGGTTCACCTACGGTGGCACGGATTGTGACGTGGTCACACCATCGTAACGGTCGTGTCTCACACGAATGCCCCGCATGCCATCCGTCCTGAAGCCTTGGCTCTACGCCATGCTAGCGCTCGACCTGAGCGTTCTCGTCGCCCACGTGGCGATGGGAACCGCCGCAGATGGCACCCTGACGTTTTTTGATGTCACGCGGGACGGCGGACTGGCCGAGGTGGTCGGCTACGCCAAGCTCGCCCTCGTCATCGGGATGCTCGGGAGTCGCGCATTTCGCTTGAAGGACTGGAGTTTCACCGTGTGGACTGCCCTGTGCACCACCTTACTCCTGGATGACATCGTTGGGGTGCACGAGCAGATGGGGGTCGCCATTGCGAGGGGACTCGGGCTTCCCCGGTTCCTGCTGCACCTCCGCGGGCGTGACGTGGGCGAGATCATCTATCTCGCCGGTGTGTCCTCGGTGACCCTGCTTGTCCTGGCACTCGCGTGGCGACGGGCGAGTCGCAATGTGCGACGCGCGAACCTCGACCTCGTGCTTGCCGCAGGCGTCGTCGCGATGTGCGGTATCGGGTTTGACGCACTGCATGAAGGGTGGCGCTCGCCGCGCGCCCCACGCGAGTTCCTCGCGTTACTCGAGGACTATGGCGAACTGGTGGCAATGACCGGAATGGTGGCCGCCGCCCATGCGGCGTCTGCCAGTGGATTGTCCCGTCCGGCCGCTTGGGTCCGGGTGCGGGAGCGCGTGCTGGACGCCCTGCCCGCGCCGCGCGCGGCCTAACCGCCGGCCGCCTCCCTCAGAAGCGCAAGCATCCGGCGGTCGTTGGTCACCTCGTCCGTCCCCTTGGGTGTTTCAATCACCTTGGGGATCGGGGTCAGGCGCTCGTCCGCCATGATGCGGCGAAAGGCGTGGAGGCCAATGGCCCCTTCGCCGATCAGCTCGTGACGGTCCTTTCGGGAGCCGAGGGGCGCCTTGGAGTCGTTGAGGTGCAGGAGGCCGAGCCGGTCGAGGCCAATGGTGCCGTCGAACGACTGCCACACATCGTCCCAGTGATCGCGCAGGTCGTAGCCGGCGGCAAAGACGTGCGCGGTGTCCAGGCAGACGCCAACTCGCGCTTGCAGCGATCGGGGGAGCGCGTCGAGGAGGAGTGCCATCTCCTCGAACGACGAACCGATGGATGTCCCGCTACCCGCCGTGAGTTCCATCAAGAGCCGCACGCGGCCCGGCACCGCCTCCAGGGCCAGGGTGATCGCCGCGACGTTGCGGGCGATCCCGCTGGCGCGGTCGTCCATGAAGTTCCCCGGGTGGCTCACGAGGGCGTGCAACCCGAGGGCCTCGCATCGTCGCAACTCACTCGTGAAGCTGATCAGTGAACGGACCCAGAGGACGGGATCTGGCGAGGCGAGGTTGATCAGGTAGGAGTCGTGCGCGTTGGTGAACGCGATCGGCGACTCCGCGAGGGCGCATCGGAACGCGTCGCGCTCCTCCTCCTCGATGGCTGGCTCCTTCCACTGGTTGGAGGTCTTGGTGAAGATCTGCATGGCCGTCGCGCCGATGGCCTGCGCCCGGGCGATGCCGGTCGACACCCCACCCGCAACGGAGACGTGGGCACCGAGAGGCGCAAGGGGACGTGGGGGCACAGGCAGGGCGGCGTCGCGAGGTGTCCCGACAAGTCTACTGCGCCCGATGCGCGATCTGGAAACCTGCGACCTGTCGCCCGGGGGGCAGGTTACTGCCGTCGCAGCCAACCTAGCGGATCCGTCGCGCGCCCCTTCGGACGAATCTCGAAATGCAGGTGCGGGGGCATGTCCGGGTCGGCGGCACCGACTCCGCCGATCACCTGGCCCTTCGTCACTTGCTGGTCCACGCGCACATCCGCACGACTCAACGAGCCATAGACAGAGTAGTCACCGCCCCCGTGTTGGACGATGATGGTGAGCCCGTACGTCCCGATGGGCTGCACGTACGTGACCGTTCCAGCGGCCACAGAACGCACCGCGGTCCCTGAGGGCGCACCAATTCCCACCCCGTTCCAGCGGACCGCCGTGTTGTTCGGGTTGATCACCCGACCGAACGAGTAGAGAATGTCGCCGTCGACCGGCCAGTCCAGCCGCCCGAGGTCGGTGGTCTTGAGTGTGCTCGCCGATGGGGCAGGGGCATTGGGTCGTGCCTCGTTGCGCCGTCGCGTGTCCTCCATGCTCGCCAACAGCTGGCCCAGGCGCTGCTCATCGCGCTGGATGCGCGCGAGACGTTCGCGTACCTGCTGCTCGGTCTGCTGCACCTCCTGCAGGGAACGCTGTCGCTGCCCCTGCATGGAGCGCAGTCGGGTCTCTTCTTGCGCCTTCTCCCCGCGGTTCCTCTCGATCTCGGTCTGGAGCCGCACTAACAGGGTGCGCTGCGCGTCGATTTCCTCGTAGAGGCGTTCGACGTTCTTGACCGCCGCCTTGTCGTTGAGGGTGAGCTCATGCAGGTACTTGTATCGGCCCACGAGCTCGCCGAACGACCGCGCCGAGAGCAGCGCCTCCGTGGTGTACATCGGGCCGCGCTTGTAGATGTCCATCAATCGCTGCTTGAGCGAGCCACGCTTGCGGCTGACCTCCTGCTCGGCCCGTTGCAGCGTTTCTTCAGAGGCCTGCACATCGCGATTGATCTCGACGAGCTGGACGTCGAGCTGCCGCACGAGCCGTGCGGTCGCGTCGGCCTGGCGTCGGAGGTTGGTCGCTTCCTCACTGAGGTCGTGGGCCTTCCCCTGGAGTTCACCGAGTCGCTTCTGCAGGTCTGCGCGTTCCTTGCGGATGGCCTCCAGCTCATTCTGCTGCTGGCGCAGACGCTGCTCCGCCGTTTGGGCGTTCGCCGCCCCCGGGAGGAGGGCGGCGATGACCAGCGTACGCGCCAGGCGGCACACGCCGCGCCGTACCGGCGTCATGACACGTGCCGGATCTGTCGTCCGACGGAGATCGCGCTCCCGGCCACGCCAATCACCGCGCCGCCCAGGAGGCCAAGCATCGCGAGGCCTGGGGCGAAGAACTCGGTCTGGATGAAGTACTTGCTGATGACCAGGCTCGCGATCCATGTGAGGGCGAGCGCCAAGGCACCACCCAGGACCCCCTTGATGAATCCCTCGATGAGGAATGGGCGACGGATGAAGCCGTCGGTCGCTCCCACTAGTCGCATGATGGAGATCTCGCGGGCGCGGGCCATCACGGCCATGCGAATCGTCGCACTGATGATGATCACCGCGACGGCGGCAAAGGCCAGCCCGAGGATGATCCCGGCGGCCGTCGCGATGTTGCGGATCGTGTAGAGCTTCTGGATCCATTCGGCGCCAAAGCGCACGTCGTTCACGAAGTTGAACCCGCGAAGGCGTTGCGCCACCTCAGCCACCTTCACCGGGTCCCGGGATCCCTCACGCAGCTGAATGTCCAGCGAACCCGGCAGGAACCCGGCTTCGAAGACGTCCCGGAATTCCCTGAGCTCTTCGCGCGCCCGGTCGAGGGCCTGCTCCGGGCTCACGTACTCCACCCGCGCCACTTCCGGGTATGAGCCGATGACCTGCATGGCGTCGGCCACCGCTTCGGCACTGACCCCTTCCTCCAGGAATCCACGGATCTCAACGCGTGACTCCACTTGCTCGAGCGCACTTCGCAAGTTGATCGCCACCAGCGAAAAGAGCCCAAAGGCAAACAGGGAAAAGGCGATCGTCGTGATGGACAGGACGGAGAGCATCGGGGCCCGCCGGAACCCGATCATCGCTTCTCGGAGCGCGAGGCTCATGGGGTGAGCTCCGGGGCGCGGCCCTTGTCGTCGTTCGTATCGTAGACCACCTGGCCGCGGTTGATCTCGAGCACGCGGAGGTTCTCGCGTTTCACGAGCTCCAGGTTGTGGGTGGCCATCACCACCGCTGTCCCGGCGGCATTGATCTCCCGCAGCAGCTGGAAGACGCCACGCGTGGCGCGGTCGTCGAGGTTCCCCGTCGGTTCGTCCGCGACGAGCACGAACGGGTCGTTCACGAGGGCGCGTGCGATCGCGACGCGTTGCTGTTCGCCACCACTCAGCTCCCGCGGCACGTTCGTCGCCTTGGACGCCAGCCCCACCTGCGTGAGCAGCCGGGCGACCTTGGGCCGGATCTTGTCGCGCGGAGTACCGATCACTTCCAGCGCAAACGCGACGTTGGCCTCAATACTCCGGTCCTCGAGGAGCCGGAAGTCCTGGAACACTACGCCCAGCTTGCGGCGTAGCAGCGAAATCGCCTTGCGCTTCACCCCGGTGGAGTGCGTGCCGCTGACCATGACGTCTCCCTTGGTCGGCAGCTCGTCCATGTAGATGAGCTTGAGGATCGAGCTCTTCCCGGCACCACTCGGTCCCGTGAGGAAGACAAACTCGCCACGGTTGACGGCAAACGAGACGTCGTTGAGGGCGACGCCCGTGCGGGGGTATTCCTTGTGAACGTGCGAGAAACGAATCACACGACGGTCCGGTCGTTGCGAGGGTTCAGGCGAGCGAGGTCGCTCCCACCCTCGGACACTTTGACCGACGAAAAGGTAACGGGCCGCGGCGTGCTCAGGTCGGGGCGCGGGGCGGGGGACGCTTCTCGAGGCGGATCACCTCGGAGACGCTGACCCCGCTCACGTCGCGAATGACCACCGCCCCGCGAGGCACAGCGTCATCGTACCGGACCTCGACCATTTCCTTGCGTCGCGGGCCCACGAGGTACACGAGCTCCCCGTCCTCGATCAACCGGGCCACCGCTTCCTCGGTACGCAGGCTGGCGAGCGGGCCGCGCTCCGGGTCGCCACGACGAGTGGCGACAAATCCCACCACATGGAGTGGCGGGGTGGAGCGCAGGAGGCTCATGAGGCCTGGGGGAGGGCCACCCGCCCGTCGTCGCGCCGCACGACCAATCGTCGTGACGAGAGCTGGCTCACGACTTCTTCCCACGGGACCAACGGCTCACCGAGTTCGTCCTCGATCTCCTGGACCTGCACCGACCCACGCTGGCGTACCACGTGCCAGGCACGACGGGCACCGTCGTCGAGGGTCCCCACGAGGTGCACGTTCCCCGACGGGTCCTGGACGAGGGCGGCGAGGTCGTAGCGCTCGAGGACCGCCTCGATAGCCTCGAGGTACGGCTCGTGGAGGCCACGGATCAGGAAGTACGTGCGCGGCCGACCGTCCGCCCGCTGCTGGGCATCCAGCAGCTTGCCGACGATCTCGTCGGCGCACGAAAAGTCGAGCAGCGTGACATGCGAAAAATCGATCACCGTAACGTTGGGCTCGGGGAGCCCGACCAACGCCTCCTCGATGGCGCGACGCACGGTCGCACCCGTCGGACGGGTGACCAGGTTGGAATACAGCTCGCAGACCGTGCGGCGAAGCACGGAGCTGACGTCGATGGCGATGTGGTAGGTCAACCCTTGGCCACCCGTTCCGGAATCGTGATTTGCACCTGAGATCCGGGGAAGGGCGCGAGCCCTTCCCGGAGCGCGATATCCTCGTCCCACGATGGGATGAGCGCAATCCGTGCTGTGCCGCTGCGGATGGCCAGCTTGCCATCCCATTTTCCCACGTACCGTCGGACGCCGGCGAGTCCCTGGCCGCGGCCCGGGTCCCGAAAGCGACTGACGCCACGCAACATCGCGTCTTCGAGTGCCATCCCGTCGTCCCAACGGTCGCTGAGCTTGCGGCCCTGCGCTGACTCCAGCGAGCGCCGAAACCCGATTCCGCCGTCGCAGACGGCGATCACCACGACCCGTCGCCCCAACCGCTGGCGGTACCGATAGGTCTGCACCGCCACCCACCCGGTCGTCTGGGCGTGCTCGACGATGTTCTGGCAAACTTCAGAAAGCGTCATGGCAAACCGCATCGTCGCCATCGGGTCCAGGTGCAACTCGTTGACGAGGATCGTCTGCGCCTTCGACTGGATCTTTTCCACCACTTCGTGCACGTCATCGCTCTTCGCGACCGGCGTGATCTCGAGCAGTACCTGCGACTCCCCGGCGTGGCCGCGTGGCCGCGGGACGTGGCCGTGCATCTCGAAGACGCGCTCGGCGTGTTCATAGAAGCCGGCCCGTTGCCAGTAGCTCGCCGTCTCCTCGGTCTCGGGCCCAGCGAACGAGGCCCGCTCCGCGCGCGACTGCGCGATGGTGAGCAAGGCCGTCAGTCCATACGGCGATGCCCATCGCGTGTGACGCGCATCCACGAGCACCTTCTGGTCCGCGGGAAGCGGCGCCAGCTGGTCCAGCACCGTTTCAAGGGTCTGGTCGTCGAGGGATGGTGGAACGGTGATGACCGTTGTCACGTGGGGATCAACTCGCCGCGAAGATGGTGCGCAAGCCCGGAGGCTCCATGGAACTCGACGTTGCGCGCCGCGGCCGTGTGGGCGGTGTGTAACGCGACCGAAAACGTATCACCACAGAGCAGTCGCGAGAAGAGTGTGGCACCAAACACATCACCGCATCCCGTGGGGTCGCCATCTGTCCCCTTGACACGCGCCGCGTGCGCGTGCACTAGCGCCGTTTGCACTGGCCCCGACACAAAGGCGGCACGATCGCGTGTCGCGAGGTCGGACAGCCGCGAGAAGTGTGGCGCATTCACGAACACCGCACCGCGTGCACCGAGCGTGACGATCAACGACGTCACCCCCGCATTCATCGCGCGGGCGGCGAGCGCCATCGGGTCGTCGGCCATCATCCGCATCTCCTCCTCGTTCACCTGGAGCAGGTCCATACAGCGCAGCCAGCCATCGACGTTGGGGATCGGCTCCCACGTGCGCAACCCATCGGGCTGCACGGCGAGGAACAGCGAATGCAGGTCGCAGTAGATCGGCCCGCGAAAGTGCTGCCGGATCAATTGCATCACCTCGAGGTCCAGCTCGAAGCCGCTCAGGAGGTTCACGTAGAGCGCGTCGAGGTCCGCGAGGAGCGGCTTGAGGCCGAGCCAGTGCCACGGTGGCACGCCGCCGGTCAAGACCTCGGAACGGCGCTCGTCATCCAGGTAGCGCAGTGTCACCCGGTTGTTAGGCTGCTCGACCTCGATCGGGTGGGCGTCTGGGGCCACCCGCCGCAACGTGCGCAGGAACTGGCACGCGCGTGGCCACAGATCGCGCCCGACTTTGGCCAGCGGGACCACCTGCCAGTCACTAGTCAGCGCGGCGTCAAACCCGGAGAGCGCGTAGGTCACCCCCCCCCATTCCTCCACGGGGCGACGCCCCGGGTCTCGTCCGTGGATGATGTCCCACACGAACGAGCCAATCACCCCGACCCGCTTCACACCGCGCCGAGGGCCTGTTGCCGAAACGTCGCCACCGCGCCCACCACGCCGGCCGTCCCTGGCAGGGACCCCGGCACAATGCGGCAAGCTTCCACCGCCGCGCGAAACGCCCGCCGCCGCACCTCGCGTCGCATCGGCTCGAACAGTGAATCCCCGGCCTGCGTCACCCCACCCGCGATGACGACGACATCGGGGTTGAAGATGTTCAACAAGTTGGCGATCCCCGTGCCGAGGAATCGGGCGGTCTCGCGCACCACATCGAGCGCCGTGTCATCCCCTGCCTGGGCGGCGGCATACACCGTCGCGGCGGTGAGAATGGACAGGTCGCCGTTCACCATGGCGTAGAGCCGCGACGACGTGTCGTCGCCCATGGCCTCGCGCGCTCGATCCGCGATCGACGGCCCGGACGCATACGCCTCCAGGCACCCATAGTTGCCGCACTTGCAGCGTCGGCCCGTCAGGTCGATGGTCGTATGCCCGATCTCTCCTGCGACGTCGGAGACGCCGTGGTACAGTCGGCCGTCCAGGATCAGCCCGCCGCCAATCCCTGTCCCGATCGTCATGCCAACCACGTTGCGCCCCCCGCGGGCCGCGCCGAGCCACCATTCTCCCAGCGTCGCGCAATTGGCGTCATTGTCCAGCGTGGCCTGCAGTCCAACCCGCTCGGCGATCACCGCACGCAGTGGAAAGTTGGTCCATCCAAGGTTCGGCGTCGTGAGCACCACCCCGGCCTCCCGATCGAGCGGGCCCGGGGCGCCCACCCCCACGCCGAGGCATGCCGACCGCTTGGCTCCGGTGGCCGCAATTGTCTCGGCAATCACGGTGTCGATCATCCGCACCATGCGGTCCACCACGGCGTCTGCCCCCTGACCCGACCGGGTAGGCTCGGAACGCATCGCGTACTCCCGCGATCCGTCTTCGCTCAAAGAGCCGACCACGATGTTGGTGCCGCCGAGGTCGACACCCACGATGAACTTCCCGGCTTTGCGGCTTGTCATCCGTCGAAGTGAAGGGCAGGGACGCGCGCGGAACGCGCTGGCCCCAATCTAGCCGATCACGCCGAGAGAGCGAGCGATCACCATGGCTCCGAGCACGAGGATGAGCACGGCGAACCCCTGCTTGATGCGCCGCTGTGGCACATACCGAACAAGACGTGTCCCGGCGAGCGCCCCGAGCGCCGCCACACCGGTAAACGCGCTGACGAGGGGCCAATCGATCGCCACCGTCCCAACGTAGCCAACGAATCCCGCCAGGGCGTTCATCGTGATGATCAGGAGGGACGACCCCACGGCGACCTTCACGGGCACCCGTGCGAGGATCACGAGCGCCGGCACAATCACGAAGCCGCCGCCAGCACCGATCAGCGACGTCAGCATCCCGACGCCCAGGGCCTGGGCGCCGAGCAGGGGCGAAAACACTGGGCGGAGCTCCTCGACCGGGGCGTCGCGCGCGGGCGTGCGGGCGGCGTCCCTGAGCATCAACACGGCCGCGGTCAGCGCGAATGCCATGAACAGTCCGAGCTGCACGCGTTCGGGCACGAGGTGCGCCAGGCGTGCAGTGACGAAGGCTCCCAGCATCGCGAAACCGCCGAACGGCAGGGCGATGCGGGGACTGACGGTTCCCTGTCGCCAGTGACCCAGAAAGCCGACGAAGGCCGCCATACCCACCACGGCCAGGCTCATCGCCACCGCGGGTTTGGTCGGGACCTGAAAGACATAGAGGAAAATCGGGAGCGCCAGGATCGATCCGCCGCCTCCGAGCAGTCCCAGCACCACGCCAACGGCAAGGGGAAGGAGGAGCCCGGCGATTCCGTGGGCGAGCAGTGCGGTCACGCCGTCACCCGGGCGAGCGCGTCCACGACCTGGGGCACCGTCACTTCGGTCATGCAACGAAAGTGGCCCAACGGACAGGTCGGTGGCCCGTGTCGGTGACACGGTCGGCAGGTGAGCGTGCGGTGCTCCACGACGACGTGGCGTGTCGCGAGCGGGCCAAAGCCGAAGCTTGGTGACGTCGGCCCGAAGATCGCCACCGTTGGTGTGTCCGTGGCCGTGGCCAGGTGGAGCGGCAGTGAATCGTTGGTGACAACCGCGCGACAGCGACCGATGAGGGCGGCCGACGCCAGCAGGGGGAGCCGTCCCGTGGCATCGATGGCGTGCGGGGCTGCCGCCACCACCTCGGCGGCGAGGGCCGCGTCATCGCGCGACCCGATCACCACGGGACGCAGCCCACGCAGTGCGCCGGCCAGTTCGGCGTAGTGGGGCCAGCGCTTGGTTCCCCAGATGCTGCCCGGGGCGAGGGCCACCAGCGGTTCGTGCAACGCGCCCTGCGATTGCAGCAAGGATTCAGCCGCCGCGAGGTCGGTCCCGGCAGGCATGAGGTGCGGCCGCAGGTCATCGGCCGTCGGGGGCATGTCTCCCGCGAGCCGCCAGAGCCGCTCGGCGTGGTGCATGCCCTCAGGCGTGCTGAGGGCTGTCGTGTACCAGATGCGCCCGGTCGACGTGGCCAGGCCCACGCGATGGTGGTAGCCAGCGGCGCGGGCCAGGGCGCCGGTCCGGTGCGAGCCCTGGGCGAGGTAGGCGACGGCGTCCCCGGCATGCGTGGACAGCGCGTTCGCCATCCGAACAAACCCGCCAATGCCGGCATCGGCGCCGCGCTTGTCGTACACCACCAGGCGCGCCACATCGGGATGCCCCTGGAGCAGGGCGGCGGCGCCGGGGGTGGTCACCACGGTGACCGGTCCCCGTTGGGCCAGGCGCCGCACCAACGGGGTCGTTAGCACCACGTCGCCGAGGAACGACGTCTGAATCACCAGGGACGGGGTGGCGCGCATGTGCGGGGAATCTCCCGTCGCTGACGCCGGCGCGCCAGTTAGTCGACCTGCAAGACCGCCAGGAAGGCCTCCTGCGGGATTTCGACACTCCCCACGCTCTTCATGCGCTTCTTGCCTTCCTTCTGCTTCTCCAGGAGCTTGCGCTTGCGCGAGATGTCGCCGCCATAACATTTCGCGAGCACGTCCTTGCGCAGGGCTTTCACCGTGGTCCGGGCAATGATCTTCGTGCCGATCGCCGCCTGGATGATCACCTCGAAGAGCTGGCGCGGGATCAACTCCTTCAACTTGTCGGCGATCTTGCGCCCCCAGTCGTAGGACTTGTCCGTGTGGATGATCACGGAGAACGCGTCCAGCACGTCGCCGTTGATCAGCATGTCGAGCTTCACGAGCTTCCCCGGCCGGTAGTCGGCCATCTCGTAGTCGAGCGAGGCGTAGCCGCGGGAGATCGTCTTGAGTCGGTCGTAGAAGTCGAGGATGATCTCGGCGAGCGGAAACTCCCAGTCAAACTCGACGCGCGTGGTGTCGATGTACCGCATCCCGTTGTACACCCCCCGACGTTCGGTCCCCAGCGTCATGATCGGGCCGATGTACTCCGTCGGTGAGACGATGCGCGCTTTCACATACGGCTCCTCGATCCGCTCGATTTCTGCGGGGGCGGGGAGCTTCGCGGGGTTTTCGATCAACGCCATTTCGCCGTCCGTGCGATACACGTGGTATTCCACGTTCGGCACGGTGGTGACGAGGTCGAGGTTGAACTCGCGTTCGAGGCGCTCCTGCACGATCTCCATGTGCAGGAGGCCGAGGAACCCGCAACGGAAGCCGAAGCCGAGGGCGGTGGAGGTCTCGGGTTCGTAGTTGAGGGAGGCGTCGTTGAGCTTGAGCTTGGAGAGCGCGTCGCGCAGGGCCTCGTACTGCGTGGTCTCCGTCGGGTAGATCCCGGCGAACACCATCGAGTGCACGTCCTTGTAGCCGGGCAGGGGCTCCGGGGCCTTGTTGACCGCGTCGAAGATGGTGTCGCCGGCGCGCGTCTCCTGCACCGTGCGGACGTTGGCCAGGACGTACCCAACTTCGCCGGCGGTGAGCACCTCGGCCTTCACCTGGCGGAGCTGCAGGTACCCCACCTCGCTCACCTCATACTGGGCATCGTTTGCCCCAAAGGTGATCTTCATCCCGGGCTTGATCGCCCCGTCCACCACGCGGATCGACGGGATGGCGCCGCGATACCGATCGTAATACGAGTCGAAGATCAGGGCCCGCAGTGGGGCGTCGGGCTCGCCCTTCGGCGGAGGCACGCGCTTGACAATGGCCTCCAGCAGGGCGGGGATGCCCAGGCCTTCCTTGGCGCTCACCAGGAGGATGTCGTCCGGGTCCACGCCGATCAGGTCGTGCACCTCCTGCTTGCGGCGCTCGGGTTCTGCGCCCGGCAGGTCGATCTTGTTCAGGACCGGGATGATCTCCAGTCCGGCGTCCAGGGCGAGGAACAGGTTGGACAGCGTCTGCGCCTGGATGCCCTGCGACGCATCAACGACCAGAATGGCCCCCTCGCAGGCGGCCAGCGATCGCGACACCTCGTAGGTAAAGTCGACGTGCCCGGGGGTGTCGATGAGGTTCAACTCGTACGACTGTCCGCTCGGAGCGGTGTACCCCATCCGGACCGCGTTCAGCTTGATGGTGATGCCGCGTTCCCGCTCGAGGTCGAGCGTGTCCAGTACCTGGGCCTTCATCGCGCGCTTCTCCAGCGTCGCCGTCGCCTCGATGAGCCGGTCGGCAAGGGTCGACTTGCCGTGGTCGATGTGGGCGACGATGCAAAAGTTGCGAATCTGGTCGAGCTTCACGAGTAGCCTGCGGTGCGGGGACTTGGGACAGCCCACCAATCTAGCAGAAGGGGTCCCGCGCGTTCAGCGCAGGACCCCTTCGTCGCCCGAATGGCGATGTTGCAGCTACTGCGGCTTCTTCTCGCTGCCGGAGGACCCCGAGGTGCCGGAGCTGCTCGACCCGCTCGGCGGGATCGGGGGCGCGCTCGTGCCCGTGGTGCCGCTCGAGCCCGATGTGCTGGTCGAGATCGGTGCAGGGGTGCTCGACCCGGTGTACACCTGGCCGCCCATTGGGCGCCCATCCCCACCGAATGATGCGGGCGGGCTGTACATGCCGCCGCCGCTGGTCCCGCTGTTCCAGCGGGGGCCTCCATCGGAGGAGCGGATCATCGGGACAAAGCCGGAGTTCCGGCCCGGCTCCCGATCGAACATGGGCGAGCCCATGCGGGGCGGCGGCCCGATGTCATTCCGACCGATGGGCCGGCCAGGCATGTCCTCACCGCGAGCGACGGCGGTGCGGCGTCCACCGAGCGACGGCATGCGATCCACCGGGTCGCGTGGCGGGGCGTCGAACGACCGCGGCGGCCGCACCCAGTCAATCGTGGGCTGCGGGGCATTCTCGATCGTCGGCCGATCAGGCATTGGGATCGGGCCGCTGGCGTTGGCTCCCGGCGCACTGATCGGCGTGGCCCCATTGTCCGTGCGGTTGGCACCGCGCATCGCGCGAAGCGCGCGCGACGGGATCGAGAAGGAAAGGTCGTCCCGGTCGTTCCAGGTCCCCGGAACCGGGTTCGGCCGATCCATCATGATGTGCGGGCCGTTGGCATTCTGGCCGTCCGCGTTGGTTCCTTTGTCAACGTTTGGCCGCGAGATCGAGTCGGGGGCCCACGGGTTGACCGGCGGACTGTCCAGCGGAGGAGCGACCGGCGGTACGCCGGTCGTCCCCGTGGTGGCCACCTGAGTTGGGGTGAGGCCGCACCCATACCCGGTCGCGCCGTAGAAGAAGTACGGCACCCCGAGTCCCCACATCCCGAGCGTTGGCATCAGGCAGTTGAAGTTCGGCGAGCAGCCATTCCAGCCGCCATAGCTGGAGACGGGGTCGTATTCGTCGAACATCAGGCCGCGGTTCCACCATCCGGCTCTGGGCGTGCGCCACATGGCGGAGCCCATGTTCCCATAGCCGCAGTAGCTGCTGGTCGTCACGAAGGTCGGTTGGTCGACCGAGTAATACTCCAGGTCATAGTCGAATTCGGCGGCGTCGCCGTACGCGACTACACGAGCGAAGCGTTGGATGACGCGGTACGGGTCACCGTTGTAGCGCGAGACAGGCGCGCTCCGTGGCACTCCAGTGACCCACGCAGAAAAGTCATTGGATCGCAGGCGAGTCAGGTCCATCGGGGTGCGGCTGGCGATGGCGAAGACGTAGCCGGTGGCCCCGGGATACTCACCGGAGGCGAAGGTCGCACCGCCCAGGCGATTGGACCGGATGAAGTTGTCCTCGCCGCCCTTCACTTCGGCGGCGCGAGTCCGGCCGGCGGGGAAGAGCACAGTGAGGCGCCCGTCATTATCCACGCGCGCCACGACGACGAAGGCGTCCTCCTCAACCCGGAATCCCACACGGATCGGTTGGCCCCAGCTGGCCACGCGCTGGTCGAGCCACACCTTCACGGCCGGCGGGTCGCCGTCCAGGGGATCCAGCGAGCGGACCACATCGTTCCAGCGCACGGTGTTCTGCGCGAGCAGCGGGGCGGCCAACAAGGCCCCCAGGCCCATCGCGAATCTCAAGCGTCGCATGGTTTGATCTCCCTCTCCGTGTGGTGTTCGACGACTACCCCGTCTTTCAGGTACGTCCCCGGACCGCCTCTCTAAGGTATCGGTCGGCGCCCGATGCGCCACCGGTTTTTCCCTTGCCCTCCCACCAGCCGCGTCCCGCCCCTACCTTCCGCCCCTTCTATGGAAACCGTCCGGAACCCCCGCGCCGACCAGCTGGACCCCGCTCAAGTGGCCTCCCTCGGCCGCATGGAGATCGTTGCGCGGTGGGTCGTCGAGGGATTTCTGCAGGGGCTACACCGGAGCCCCCGGAAAGGTTTCAGCGTCGAATTCGCCGAGTACCGCCAGTACCAGCCGGGGGACGACCTCCGGTATATGGACTGGAAGGTCGTTGCCCGGGCGGACAAGTGGATGATCAAGCAGTTCGAGGAGGAGACCAACCTCCGCGCGGCGATCGTCCTGGACGTCTCGAAGTCGATGGACTGGAAGGGCAAGACCACGGGGATCACCAAGCTCCAGTACGCCGAGCAGATCGTGGCGTCCATCAGCCTCCTCCTCCTCAAGCAGAAGGACGCCGTCGGGCTGGTCCGCTACGACGACCAGGTGCGGAGCGTGATCCCTCCGAAGGCCCGGACCATCCACTGGCGCCGACTGATGAAGGCACTGGAGGAGCCCGGCGGCGGCGGGGATTCCCAGATGGGGACGGCGATGATGCATGCCGGTCGCATGGTCTCGCGCCCGGGGATCGTCATTCTGGTCAGCGACCTGCTCGTGGACCCCGAGGCGACGATGGCCGGGCTCCGGGCGGTGCGCGCCGGTGGCCATGACGTGACGGTCCTGCACATCCTCGACCGGTCCGAGCGTGAGCTGGACCTGGTGCCCGAGGGTGTCTTTGCCGATACGGAGACAAACCTCAAGGTGCCGGCGACGGCCTCGGAAGTGCGCGAGGCGTATCGGCGCACGGTGGACCGGGCGATCCAGGAATGGCGGGACCGCCTCTCCGCTCTTGGGGTGTCCTACGAAGTGGTCTTCACCGACGAGCCGTTCGGCGTGCCGCTGCGCAAGGCGTTTGCCGCGAGGCAGCGACTTCCGTGAGTTTCCTTCAGCCGTTGCTCCTGTTGCTCGGCGTTGGTGCGGCCGTTCCCCTGGTCCTGCACCTGCTGCGTCGACGCATTCACTCCGAGGTGGACTTTCCGGCGGTGGCGTACCTGGCCCGCGCCGAGCGCGAGAACGTGCGGCAGCTCAAGATGCGCAACCTGCTGTTGATGGTGTTGCGCGTGCTGGCCGTCCTGATGCTGGCCCTCGCCGCGGCGCGACCCCTCGGTGCGTTCTTCGGCGCCGGGCATGTGCCCACGGCGATGGCGATCGTCCTCGACAATTCGCTCAGCACCTCGGCGATTGTCAGCGGCGAGCCGGTGCTCGCAACGCTCAGGTCGGCGGCGCGGCAGGCCGCGTCCGCCGCCACCGGGTCCGACCGGATCTGGCTGGTAACGGCGGATGGCCAGGTCGTGGGTGGCTCGCGGGAGCAGGTGCTTGACGCGATCGATCGGGCGGATGCGCTGACGGGTCGGGGCGACCTTGCCACGGCGATCACCCGTGCGACAGGACTTGTCGCCGGTGCCGGTCTCGGCGCGCAGCAGGTCGTGGTGGTCACCGACGGCCAGGCAAGTGCCTGGGATGGGACGGTGGCGGTCGGCGCGGTCGCCGTCTCCGTGCTCGCGCCGGTGTTGCCCGTGATCTCGAACCGGGCGATCGTGCAGGCGGACGCCCGGCCGGCCCGTTGGACGCCGCGTGGCTCGGTCGTGGCGCGGTCCGCGGGCTCGGACTCGGCGACGTACCGAATCGCGTTAGGCACCCAGCGACTGGCGAGCGGGACGGCGCGGGGCGGGGAAGACCTGACCGTGCATGGCACCTCGGCGGAGCCGGGATGGCGGGCCGGTGTCGTGGAGCTGGAGGCTGACGAGCTGCGCGGAGATGACGCGAGGCACTTTGCCGTTTGGGCAGGCGCAGCGCCACGGGTCCTGCCGGATCCCTCCGCAGGAGCATTCCTCCGTACCGCGGTGGAGGCACTCGTCCAGAGCCAGCGGGTCACCATGGGTGGCGACGTCGTGATTGCCTCGGCCGACGTGGCAACACGTCTCCCGGCGCTGCTCGTCGCCCCGTCCGACCCGACACGGATCGGCACAGCGAACCGCACCCTGGAACGCCTTGGGGTACCATGGCGGTTCGGCGGAGTGCGCCGCGACGAGACCGGCGCCCGTGGTGGCCGCTTTGACGGCGTGCGCGTCCTGGCTCGGTATCCATTGGTTGCCCAGGCGGGCGCGGTCGCGGACACCCTCGCGAGTGCGGGCGGCGACGCGTGGGTCGTGGCTGGGCCAGGGTACGTGCTCATCGGGTCGGCCCTCGATCCGGCGGCGACCAACCTCCCCGTGTCCGCGGGGTTCGTCCCCTGGCTGGGCGATGTCGTGGCGCAGCGTCTCGCCGGTGATGCGACCACGGTGGTCGCTGCCGCCCCCGGTGCTACCGTCCGTTTGCCGCTGGGCACCGATGGGATCGAGGCACCGGATGGACAGGTGACGCGTGCGGCCGCGTCGGTTCGGGTGCCGGCGCGTCCCGGGGTCTACTTCCTGCGAGCCGGCGCCGAGCGCATTGGGGCGCTGGTGGTGAATCCCGAGCCGCAGGAGTCCGACCTGAGGCGACTGGAGCCTGCCCTGCTGAAGGAACGCATTCGGGGCGCGTCGGTGGCGGCCACGGCGGACCCTGCGGCGTTCAAGGCGTCCCTCTTCTCCTCGGGGTCAAAGCGTCCGTTGCAGCTCCCGCTGTTGCTCCTCGCGCTGGCGCTGCTGGCGGCCGAGGCGTGGGTCGTTCGCCGTACCGAACGCGAAGCCACGGGCTGATGCCGCTGCCGGTTGTGCTGGACGCCTTCGAACGGCTGGCGCCGTTCGGCAGGCTGTTGGCGGAGCTGCCCCCCCCAGGGGGGCGGGTGCCAGTCACGGGCCTGGTGGGCTCTACCGACGCAGTGCTGGTGGCCGCCCTGGCCGAGCACCGTCCCAACCACTTCCTGGTCGTGGTCGCCGACTCGGTGGCGGATGCGGAGCGCTGGTTGGCCGACCTGGACCTGTTGATGGGGGCGGGGCCCGCCGCACTGTACCCGCCGCGCGAGGGGTTCGGCGTCGAGGAACCCCACGCCGAGATTGCCGGCGAACGGGTCGAGACGCTGGAGCGGGTCCTGCGCGGCGACGTGCGTGTGCTGCTGACGACGGCGCGTGCGCTGCTGGAGCAGACGGGGTTGCCGTCCGCGTTAGGCGTCGCCCGGCTGGAAGTGCGTGCCGGGGAGTCGCGACGCCTCGACGAGCTGGTGGCGCACCTGGAGGCGACGGGCTTTGAGCGCGTGACATTGCTCGATGACGTCGGCCAATTTGCCGTGCGCGGGGGGATCGTCGACATCTACTCGTATGGGATGTCCGAGCCGGTGCGCCTCGAGTTCTGGGGCGACGAAATCGCCGAATTGCGGCACTTCGACATTGGCTCCCAACGCACGACGCGACCGGCAGAACGCGTGGTGATCCTTCCCGTGGACGGCGCCGGCGTGCGGGCCGCGCCAGGCTCGGGCCGCGTCACCGTGGCCTCGCTGTTCCCGCCGGACACGCTCCTCGTGCTCCCGGACGAAGCGCACCTGGCCCCCGAGCTGAACCGCACGTGGCAGGAGGCGCTGCACCACGAGGACGTCGTGCGTCGGCGGGGTGACGACGTGGTCGCACGCGAGGAAGCGTTTGTGGCCCCGGAGGCCTTGCTCGCCCTGCTGGGGCGGTGCGCGCGGGTGGCGATGGTGAGTGCCACCGAGGCCTCGGCAATCCCATTTCCCATCCGCGCACCTGACAACATCTCGCGTGATGTGCGGCTCCTGCGTCGCGTCGTGCGGGACGGCATGCCCACGGTGATCCTGTGTGACAACGCCGGGCAGGCCGAGCGACTCGACGAACTGCTGAACGAGGACGAGTTCCGTCCGTCACCAGCCGCCTTGACCATCGGCGTGCTGCACGGCGGCTTTGTGATCCCCCCCGGCACACGACGGGTGGACGGATCGGGGGATTCGAGCGGGCTCCGGGTCCTCACCGATCACGAGATCTTCCGTCGCGACCGCCGGCTGCGCCGCGCGCGCCGCTACGCAACGGCGACGGCCCTCGAAGCCGTCACGGCGCTTCGCCCCGGGGACTTCGTCGTGCACCTCGAGCACGGGGTCGGGATCTATCGCGGCATCGAGCAGATCTTCGTGCGCGAGAGCACTATCGAAGTGGCTGTCATCGAGTACGAGGGGGGGGATCGCCTCAACGTCCCGCTGTACCGCATCGACCAGGTCGAGCGGTACCGGAGCGGCGTGGATGTCGGTGATGATGCGCCGCCCCCCAAGCTCCACAAGCTCGGAGGCAAGCGCTGGACGGCGCAGCGCGATCGCACGCGCATGGCGATCGAGGCGATGACGCACGAGCTCCTCGACCTCTACGCGCGGCGGAAGATGGCCACCCGCCCGCCCCACGCGACGGACACGGCGTGGCAGCGCCAGTTGGAGTCTGCTTTCCTCTTTGAGGATACCCCGGACCAGCGCAAGGCGACGGTCGACTTCAAGGCGGACATGGAAGGCGACCGCCCCATGGACCGTCTGCTCGTTGGCGACGTTGGCTACGGCAAGACGGAGATCGCGATTCGCGCGGCGTTCAAGGCCGTGCAAAGCGGCCGGCAGGTCGCCGTGCTTGTCCCCACGACGATCCTGGCCGAGCAGCACTATCGCACCTTCACGGAACGCATGGCGGACTTTCCCATCCGCATCGCAGCGATGAGCCGCTTCCAGGGCACGAAGGACCAGGCGCAAGTCCTCATCGAGCTGAAGGAGCAGAAGATCGACATTGTCATCGGGACGCACCGCCTGCTCAGCGACGACGTGCATTTCGCCGCGCTGGGGTTGATCGTGGTGGACGAAGAACATCGCTTTGGCGTCAAGCACAAGGAGAAGCTCAAGGCGCTCAAGCTGGCGACCGACGTGTTGACCCTGACCGCCACTCCGATCCCGCGGACCCTGCATTTCTCGCTGGCTGGGTTGCGGGACATGACGTTGATGCAAACCGCGCCGCGCGATCGATCGCCGGTCCTCACGTTCGTGGAACCCTGGGATGACGGGTTGATCGAGGAAGGGATCGCCCGCGAGATCGATCGTGGCGGGCAGGTGTTCTTTGTGCACAATCGCATCGAGACGATCCTGGCCCTCGCCGATCACCTGCAGCGGGTGGTGCCGACGGCACGCATCGCGGTGGGGCATGGCCAGATGCGCGAGAAGGAGCTCGAGGAGGTCATGCGGCGGTTTGTGACCGGTGAGGTCGACGTCCTGGTCTCGACCCTCATCGTGGAATCGGGACTCGATGTGCCGAACGCGAACACGATGTTCATCAACCGGGCGGATCACTTTGGCCTCGCCCAGCTGTACCAGTTGCGGGGACGGGTGGGGAGATCGCATCGGCGCGCGTACTGCTACCTCGTCGTGCCGGACCTGATCGATGAGGATGCCGAGCGTCGGCTGAAGGTCCTGGAACACCACACAGAACTGGGTGCCGGGTATCGCGTTGCCCTCAAGGACATGGAGCTACGTGGGGCCGGGAACCTGCTCGGCGCGGAACAGTCCGGGCACGTGCATGCGGTCGGATTCGACTTGTACCTCCGGATGCTGGAGCAGGCTGTCAAACGGATCGAGGCCGGCGAAGAAAAGCCGACCGCCCAGCCGACCGATGTCTCGCTGGACGCCCCCGCGTACATCCCCGATGACTATGTCCCGTCGCAGGATGCCAAGCTGGACCTCTATCGCCGCTTGAACGCCGCGACGTCGGCTGCCGAGATCGACGGGCTCCGGTCCGAGATTCGGGACCGGTTTGGGCGGCTACCCCCGACGGTCGTCAACCTGATCTCGGTGGCCGTCCTGCGCCTGGTCGGGGGGCGCCTGGGGATCGAGGGGATCATGGTGCACGGGGACGAAGCCCGTGTTAACTTCCGCGACTCTGTGGTTCCCCGGCTCAAGGCGCTTTCCACGGCCTTTGGCGAGGTACAGTTCCGGGCGGATGTGCGGCGGCCCCACCCGCTGTCGCTCAAGTTGTCGCGCCTGGGCGGGTCGCCGATCCTGGACGGCCTGGTCCGCGCACTGCAACTGTTGCGGCCGGAATAGGGGACTCACGGGGGCTCGTCTTCGGGGGGAGGCCCGAGGTCGCCGCTGCTCAGGCTCCTCCCGAAGGCTTCCTCGCACCCTTCTTCGTCCCATGAATCGCACTCGTTGGTCCGGTCTTGTCCTGCTGGCGTCCATCACCGCCTGCGACGGCCTCAAGGAGGCCCTGACCGCGCATGTCGATGTCGTCGCCAGCGCCGGTTCCCAGGAACTCTCCGTCCAGCGGATGGCGGATATGATGGGCAAGTCGCAGGTCCCGGTGCGGCGCGAAGTTGCCCAGAGCATCGCGGATGCGTGGGTGAACTACCATCTCCTTGGTGCCTCCGCTGCCGCGGAAGACTCGCTCACCGACAAGAAGCTGATCGACGACGTGATGTGGCCCGTCTTCACCCAGTCGAAGCAGCAGAAGTTCTACACGCAGCTCGCCGCCGGGTGGGTCGCGGACACGAGCAACATGGCCGCCAAGTACGCCGCCGGTGACCTCCTCGCCGCCCGCCACATCCTCTTCGCCATCCCGGCCGAACAACAGGCCACCGGGAGCGACTCGATCACCAAGAAGGCGCAAGGCGTCCTCGCACGCACCACCAGCGCGAACTTCGCCGCCCTCGCCAAGCAATACGGCTCGGATGGCACGAAAGATCAAGGCGGTGACCTCGGCGTGTTTGCCCCGGGTGCCATGGTGCCGGCGTTCTCCCAGGGCGTCGCGGCCCTCAAGCCGGGCGAGATCGGGTCGGTGAAGACCGAGTTCGGGTTTCACATCATCCGCCGCTCGACGTACGAGGAAGTCGCCGACGCGTTCAAGCAGCAGTACGTGCAGCGGAGCCGCGTGGTCGCCGAGTCGACCTACATCACGAACCTGGAGAACGGGGCGAAGATCACGGTCGAACCGACCGTCGCCCGCACGATGAAAGCGGTCGCCACGGATCCGGCGAGCCATGAGAAGGACGGAACGGCCCTCGCCAAGTCGCGGCTCGGCACGTACAAGGCCAGCCAGTTTGCCCGCTGGATTTCCAGCGCGCCCAACCCGGACCAGATTCGTGGCCAGATCGCACAGGCGCCCGACTCCCTGTTCGACATCTTCATTCGCAACCTGCTCCGCAGCGAACTCATCCTCGCCGCGGCGGACAGCGCGAAGGTGACGATGGACTCGTCCGAGACCGCCGAAGTGTATCGGTCGTTTGCGGCCATCCTGGCCAATGCCTGGGCCGGGCTGCGCATCGCCCCGGCCATGGTGGCTGACAGCGCCAAGACGCCGGCGGAAAAGCAGCGCTTTATCCCGGCGCGGGTCGACTCCTACTTCGACCGCCTCGTGAAGGGCGAAGAACAGTTCGTCGAAGTTCCGTCGCCGCTGGCCCAGGCCCTGCGCAAGAAGTACGACTGGAAGGTGAACTCGGCCGGGCTGGACCGCGCGGTAGCCGCCGCCCAGGTTATTCGCGCCAAGGAAGATTCGTCGCGCGCCGCGGCGACGCCGCCGTCGGCGGTTCCGATGCCGGGCGCCCCGGACACCACAAAGCAGCCGTAACACCCACGCGGGGATGCGGGGCGCCGGCAACCGGTCGCCCCGTGTCCCGTGTCTCACCAAGGGCACGCCACCGCAACAACGGGGTAATCCCACGCATGAAACGCCTTGCTGGCGCCGGGCTCGCCATCCTGCTCGCCGCCGCCTCCGCGGGGGCCCAGGATTCCACGACCGCTCCCGGCCTGAAGATCGACATCGACCGCATCGTCGCGGTGATCGGGACCACGCCCATTCTCTGGAGTGAGGTGCTCGAACAGGTCAACATCCGGCGCGCCCAGGGGGTGCCGGTGCCCGAAGACCCCGAGGAGCAGAAGAAGTTCGCGCTCCTGGTCCTGAACGAGATGGTCGACGTGGAAGTGATGGTGCAGAAGGCGCGACTGGACACGGCGATCGTCGTGGCCGATACGGACCTGCAGGACAACGTCGACAAGCGGTTCGCCCAGCTGCGCACCAACTTCAAGACGGACGCCGAGTTGGCCGCCGCGCTCAAGAACGACGGGTTCGGCACGGTGGAGGAATACCGTCGCTGGATGATGGACCAGGCGCGCCGCGCCTCCCTCCAGCAGAAGCTCGTCCAGAAGCTGCGGCAGGATGGGAAGATGGTCACGGTCGGCGTATCCGAGGCCGAAATCAGCGACGCCTTCGCGCGGGAAAAAGAGCGACTCCCCAAACGCCCCGCAACGGTCACCTTCCGGCAGCTCGTGATCCCCACGATGCCGTCCGAGGCGGCGCGCAAGGCGGCCTACGAAAAGACCGACACCGTCCTGAAGGAAGTGCTGGGGGGTGGGGACTTCGAAAAGATCGCCAAGCGCGTGTCGCAGGACTCCGGATCCGCGGTGCAGGGCGGGGACCTTGGATGGAACCGACGCGGGGCGATGGTGCCCGCCTTCGACCAGATGATGTTCTACCTCGCCGCCGGCCAGGTCAGCCCGATCGTGGAAACGCAGTACGGCTTTCACATCATCCGGGTCGACCGCATCAACCCGTCCGAGCGGAAGGCGCGACACATCCTGATCAAGCCGGAACTCGACACCGCTGATGTCACGCGGGCCTCGGTGCTCGCCGACTCGGTCCTCGGCTTGTGGCGGACGGGCGCGAACTACGACACCCTGGTCGCGCGGTACCATGACCTTGCCTCCGACGAGATGCGCGGGGTGCTGGAGCCGTTCGAACGCGGGCGGATGCCGGAGTCATACCAGGAAGCCTTCAAGGGCAAGGGACCGGGGGACTACATCGGCCCGTTTGCCGTCGAGGATCCACGGCGCGGCGTTCCCAAGTTTGTCATTGCGCAGTTGATCACGGCGGCGGACGAGGGCGAGTACACGGTGCAGGACCTGCGCAACCAGATCCGGGACCAGCTCAGCGAGGAAAAGTCGATGCGGCGCCTGCTCGATGCTCTCCGGCGCGAGACCTTCGTGACCGTGATGCTCGAGGAGAAGGTCGCGGCGAAACCGTGATGCCCGCACGTCGGCCGCGCGTCGCCGTCACCCTGGGGGACCCGCGCGGGATCGGACCGGAAATTGTCGCGAAGGCACTGGCTGGGGGACGCGAGGTCGGCGAGATCGACGTTGTCCTCGTGGGACCGACCGGCACGGGCGTCGATGTACATGAGTCGGTCGGCCAATGGACACCGACCGCTTCCGTCGCCACGGCGGGAACGCTCGCCGGTCGCGCCATCGAACGGGCGGTCGAGCTGGCGCGCAGCGGTGCCGTCGATGCGATCGTGACCGCACCGATCGACAAGGCCGCGCTGCTGTCCGGGGGGTACGACTTTCCGGGGCACACCGAGATGCTCGCCGCGCTCACCGGGTGCGAGACGGCGATGATGCTCGCTTCGGACCGGCTGCGGGTCGTCCTGGCCACGACGCACATTCCTCTGCGCGACGTACCGAGCGCGGTGACCGCAACGGCCATCACGCGAGCCGTCGAGGTGACGCGCGCCGGCCTCACCCGATGGTTTGGATTGGCTGCACCGCGCCTGACCCTGTGCGCGCTCAACCCGCACGCCGGGGACGGGGGGCGCTTCGGCACCGAGGATGACACCATCCTCCGCCCGCTGGCGGTCGCGTTAGGCGTGGCCGGTCCGTTCCCGGCGGACACCGTGTTCGTGCGCGCCATGCGCGGCGAATTCGACGCGGTGATCGCCCCATATCACGACGTGGGGATGACCGCCATCAAGGTCGCGAGTTTCGGCCAGGCCGTGAACGTCACCCTGGGACTGCCCTTTCCCCGGACCTCGCCCGACCATGGCACAGCGCTCGACATCGCCGGCCGCGGGGTCGCGGACGCGGGGAGCATGCGCGAGGCGATCCGCGTCGCGCGGGAGATGATGCAGCGTTAGGCGAGCGGCGGGCGCTCCAGGGCGACGGTCTTGATGCGCCGGCCCTCCATTTCGCGCACCGAGAGCTGGGCCCCCGGGGTCGCGACGCGGTCGCCCACCACTGGCAGGCGCCCGAGGGCCCCGAACACAAAGCCGCCGATGGTCGTGTAGTCGTCGTCGGCGAGTTCCAGGCCGAAATGCTCGTTCACCTCAACGATGTGCGTCTCCCCGGGGACCAGCGTCTCGCCCGCCGTCCCTTCCAGCGCCCGCCGCTCGGGTTCGTCATGTTCATCGAGGATCTCGCCGACGATCTCCTCGAGAAGGTCCTCCATCGTGACAATGCCGGCCGTGCCGCCGAATTCATCGAGGACGACGGCCAGGTGTTCCTTGCGCCGCTTGAAGTCGGACAAGACCTCTTCCACCTCGCGCGAGCCGGGGACCACGTGCACCTCGCGCATGAAGCGCCGCAGGTCGAACGACGCCGCCGGGCGACGGACCTCACGCAGCAGGTCCTTCGCGAGCACCAGCCCCACCACGTTGTCCAGTGACCCATCGAACACCGGGAAGCGCGAAAAATTGCTCTCCTCAACCACGTCGCACGCCTCATTCAGCGTGGCCTCCACCGGCAGGGCGACAACGTTGGTGCGCGGCGTCATCACCTCCCGGGCATTCTTCTCACTGAACTCGAAGACCCCCTCGATCAGCTCGGCGTCGCCGGCCTCGATCGCTCCACCCTCTTCCGAGTGCTCCACGATCATGCGGAGTTCCTCGGGGGAGTGCACCGAGTGCTCCTCGACCTGGGCACGCTGCCCGAACAGCTTGAGGACGAGATCCGCGGAACTGTTCAACAGCCAGTTGAACGGCGTCGTCAGCCAGGTGAAGCCCAGGATCAGCGGGGCGAGCCACTTCGCCGCGATCTCGGGGTGGTTCAGCGCCGCGGCGCGCGGAGCCAACTCGCCGAAGACCACGTGGAGGTAGGTCGCGAAGATCAGGGCGACCGCTGCGCCGAGGCTCACGCGGATCCCGGCATCCAGCGCCACCGGCAGGCTCGCAAACCAATGCTCGAACACGACCCCCAAGGCGTCTTCGGCGGCCCACCCCAGGCCGAGGGACGCGAGCGTAATCCCGAGCTGCCCGGCCGAGAGGACGCGAGAGAGCATCTGCGGCGAAGTGGCGTGCAGCGCCGCCTTCGCGAGGCGGTCCCCGCCGCGCACCATCCCTTCGAGACGGGTGCGACGAGCACGAACCAGGGCGAACTCCACCGCGACGAAGAAGCCGTTGAGGAGGAGGAGGACGATGATAAGGAGTGCGCGACTCACGACAGGTAGTTTACTGCCCCCGTGGCCGCGACGTGAGGCGGGCGCGGCCGCTTGCATCCCCTTGCGGGCCCCACGGGAGGTGGCTAGCTGTCCGGTGGACTTTGACCCCGTTCACTCCCCGCGTGCACCACCACTCCCACCACGATCACCCGCACGATCACGCGTCCCACGACCACGGACGTGCCTTGACGTGGGCCCTGGCGATCACGGTGGCGTTTTTCATCGCGGAAGTGGTCGGCGGGTACCTGGCGAATTCCATCGCTTTGCTCGCCGACGCCGGACACATGCTGACCGATGCCGGCGCATTGGCCCTTTCGCTGTTTGTCGCCTGGTTCAGCCGCAAGCCCACCACCCCGGAGAAGACCTTCGGGTACCTGCGCTGGGAGATCCTCGCCGCGCTGATCAACGGGAGTGTGCTGCTCGTGGTCTCGGCCGGGATCGTCGTTGAGGCCGTGGGACGGCTCCACACCCCAGAGCCGGTGGACACCGGGACCATGTTGGCGGTGGCCCTCGCCGGGCTCGTGGCGAACGCGGTGTGCGCGCGGCTGCTGCATGCGGGGCATCACCACAGCCTGAACGTGCGCGGGGCCTACCTGCACGTCATGGGAGACCTGCTGGGCTCGGTCGGTACCGTCGCCGCTGCCCTCGTGATCCGGCGGACTGGCTGGGTCGCCGCGGATCCCATCGTCTCCATGGCCGTCACCCTGCTGATCGTGCGCTCTGCCTGGCGCCTGGTGCGGGAAAGCGTCGATGTCCTGCTGGAAGCCACCCCATCCCACCTGTCGTTAGGTGCCATCCGGGCGCGACTGGAGGCCTTGCCCGGGGTCGCCGGTGTCCACGACCTCCATGTGTGGACGGTGACAACGGGGCTCATTGCGATGAGCGCCCACGCCATTGTCCCCACGGCGGAGCGACACCAGGGGGTGCTCGAGGAAGCTGTGGAAGCCATGCGCGCCTTCGGCATCCGACACGTCACCCTGCAGATCGAGCGGGAGGAAATCTGTCAGGGGGGGCATCCCTGACGCCGCGGCGGTGTGTGCTGCATCACCGGATTGACCCTGCTCGGTGTGGGTTCGCTCACGCCCTGGGTCACGGGTTCAGGCGATACGGCCGATACTCCGGGTGACACCGGACGCGTTCCAGGCGTCCTTCACCTGCCATGTCGCGCTCATCACCCATGTGGACGATCGTCAACGACTTCCACATCGAGAAGACCCGTCTCCCGGTCATTGTGGTGACGGAACGCGGAGAGCGCCTGACGGGCGATCTCTTCGTGGTCAGCAATGCCCGCACCCCCTCGGGGCACGAAGAGGTGCCGGACGTCCTGAATTCGCCGGAACCGTTCTTTCCGCTGGCCACCCTCACGGGACGCACCCTGCTGTGCGCCAAGGCCCACATCCGTGAGGTCGTGGTGCCCACGGAAGACGTACCGGAGCCCGATTGGGCCCTGGGCGCCCGGGCGGACGTCGCCGTCACGGTGACCGACGGTGAGCTCTATTCCGGGACCGTGTTCATTGAGCAGGCGACGGCCAACCAGCGCGTCCTGGACTACCTCAACAAGATCCCGGCCCGCTTTGTTCAGCTGTACACGGCGCAGGGGGTGATCTTCATCAACCGCGACGCCATCGTTCACGTGGAGCACCTCGCCTGATGTCCCAGATCCAGCGGCTTCTCGACGTTCTGGGCAACGCCCCGGCGGGACCCTGCACCTGGTCGCCGACGCGCCGATCATGCTCGAGCGCGACGGAGCCCAGGTCCCGCTTACCAAGGGGCCAATCTCGGCCGACTCGTGGCGCAATACCGTGGCGCAGTTGGTCCCGCCGTTCGCCATGGCAACATTCGAGTCCACGGGGCAGCTGGATACGTGGCTCCCGGTTGGATCACGCACCTTCGAGGTGCACCTGGCCCGCGCGGACGAAGGGGCCCGCGCGACCGTTCGCGAGGCACGTCCGGCGCTGCGCGTGGAAGAGTCGCTGGTCAGCGCGCCGCAGGCACCGCTGATCATTGATCCCGGCGCCCCGGTGTTTCCCGAGGCGCTCGCCGATATCCAGCGCCTGATGGGCAAGCAGATGCAGGCAGGGGCGTCCGATCTCCATCTGCGAACGGACGCCTTCCCGATGTTTCGGCAGAGTGGCGACGTGCGGGCGATCGAGGACGAGGCGCCGATCGAGGCCGAGCGGATGCGGGCCATGCTGCACGCGATCATGGACGAAGAGGTCCGCCGTGAGTTCGAGGCGACGGGCGACGCCGACTTTGCCTATGAATTCCCGGGGATCGGCCGCTTTCGCGTGAATGCCTTCGTGGATCGCGGTGGCCCTGGGCTGGTGACGCGTGCCATCCCCAGCCGGATCATCACGGCGGACGAACTCGGCTTGAGCCACGAGGTGCGCGCCCTGACCCAGCTGTCCAAGGGGCTCGTCCTTGTGACCGGCCCCACGGGGAGCGGGAAGTCGACCACGCTCTCCGCGCTCGTCGACCTCGTGAACACCTCGCGCCGCGATCACATCATCACGATCGAAGACCCCATCGAGTTTGTGCACCAGAGCAAGGGATGCCTGGTGACCCAACGTCAGGTCGGGCTGCACACCAAGTCGTTCAAGCAGGCGCTGCGCGCCGCGTTACGCGAGGATCCGGATGTGGTGCTGGTGGGCGAGTTGCGCGATCTCGAGACCGTGTCGATCGCCATCGAGACGGCCGAGACCGGGCACCTCGTGTTTGGCACCCTCCACACGTCCACGGCGCCAAGTACCGTCGACCGGATCATCGACCAGTTTCCGCCGGACCAACAAGCGCAGGTTCGCGTGATGTTGTCCGAATCGCTCCGCGGGGTGATTTCGCAGACGTTGTGCCGGAAGGTCGGAGGCGGCCGCGTGGCGGCCATGGAGATCCTCCTGGTCACCCCCGCATTGTCGAACCTGATCCGGGAGGGAAAAACCTTTCAGATGCAGTCGATCATGCAGACGTCCAAGCGACTCGGCATGGTGACGATGATGGATGCGCTGATTGGCCTGGTGGACCGGGGCGAAGTGGAGCCGCAGGAGGCCTACCTGCGAGCGCCGGACAAGGGCGGCCTCGTGGCAGCGCTGAAGGCGCGCGGCCACGACGTCTCCTTCGCCGAGATCGAACTGCCGGCCGAAAAGTCCGCCCCCGCCGCGGCGCGGCCGGTCGCGGGCAGGCGCTAGACGACTCGCGGGGGCCGTCCCAGGCCCCCCGTGAGGCCCCTACTTGTCCTCTGCTCCCTCTTTTCGGGGGCGGGATGAGGAAGATTCTTCGTCTCCCCGGCGCTTCTCGTACTCGGCGCGATTACTGTATCCGTATCCGCCGTGGATCTCGCCGCCCCGCATGTAGTCGTGGCCGTAGCCACGGCCGTGAGGATAATCCGCTGGCCCGGGCTCCTGCTTTTGCATGGAACACCTCCGGTAGGGTTTCGGATACTCGTTCGCTACCTTCGCACCCGGGCCACCGGGTGGCAAGAGGGTTGAACCCCGGCAGGGCCCCCCTGATACTTCAAGGCTATGCAAATCCGTAACATCGCCATTATTGCGCACGTCGACCACGGCAAGACCACCCTCGTGGACAAGATGCTCCGGCAGGCCGGGGCGTTTCGCGAGAACCAGGTCGTCGAGGAGCGTGTGATGGACTCGAACCCGCTCGAGAAGGAGCGGGGGATCACGATCCTCGCGAAGAACACCGCGGTCTGGTACGAAGGACACCAAGATCAACATCGTCGACACCCCCGGGCACGCCGACTTCGGTGGTGAGGTCGAGCGCATCCTGCGCATGGTGGACGGGGTCCTGCTGGTCGTGGATGCCTTCGATGGCCCAATGCCGCAGACGCGCTTTGTGCTGCGCAAGGCGCTGGACCTCAAGCGCAAGCCGATCGTCGTCATCAACAAGATCGATCGGCCGGGCGCGGATCCGATGCGCGTGCATTCGGAAGTGCTCGACCTGCTGATTGACCTGGAGGCGGACGAAGACCTGCTGGACGCCCCCTTCGTCTATGCGTCAGCGCGCGAAGGGATCGCGACCATGGACATGGACGTCCCGGCGACCAGCCTGGATCCCCTGTTCGATACGATCGTTCGTGAGATCCCGGCGCCCCCGCACGATGCCGAAGGCGCCTTCCAGATGCTCGTGTCCACCCTGGACTATTCGCCGTACCTCGGCCGCCTTGCCCTCGGGCGGATCGAGCGGGGCACGGTGCGCGTCGGGCAGTCGGTCTCGCTGCTCTCGAACGACATTGCGATGCCGGCCGAGAATGCACGGGTGACCAAGTTGTACATCCACCAGGGGCTCGAACGACTCGAGGTCGAGACTGCGTCGGCCGGTGAGATCGTGGCGCTTGCCGGACTGGAAGGGGTGGAGATCGGACTGACGGTGTGTCAGCCGGACACCCATGAGAGGCTCGAGGGGATCGCGGTCGAGGAGCCGACGATTTCGGTGGACTTCGTGGTCAACAACTCCCCGTTTGCCGGCAAGGAAGGGAAGTTCGTGACCTCGCGTCAGCTCCGGGAGCGCCTCTTTCGTGAGCTGGAGCGCAACGTGGCCCTCAAGGTCGAGGACACGGACGCCACCGATGCCTGGGCAGTCTCCGGGCGCGGGGAGTTGCACCTGACCATCCTGATGGAGACGATGCGGCGCGAGGGGTATGAGTTTCAGGTCTCGCGGCCCCGCGTCATTATCCACGACGGCCCGAATGGTGAACGCCTCGAGCCGTACGAGGAGCTGATGATCGACGTTCCCGAAGAGCACCTCGGGGTGGTGATCGAGGCGCTCGGGCCTCGCCGCGCGGAGCTGCTCGACATGCGCAACCCGGGGCAGGGTATGGTGCGGCTGCGCTACCGGATTCCTGCACGCGGGCTCTTTGGCTACCGCAGCGAGTTCCTCACCGACACGCGTGGCACCGGGATGATGCACCACCGCTTCCTGGAGTACGGGGCGTGGGTCGGACCGCTGACCGGCCGTATGCGAGGGACGATGGTGTCCATGGAAGACGGTGTCGTGGTGGCGTTCGCCCTGTTCAATCTGCAGGAGCGGTCGACCCTATTCGTGAAGCCTGGCGACCCGGTTTATGAGGGAATGATCATCGGGGAGAACGCGCGCCCCGGCGACATGGACGTCAATCCGACGAAAGAGAAGAAACTCACGAACATGCGGAGCAAGTCCGCGGACGAACATGTCGTCCTGGAACCCCCGAGGGAGTTGACGCTGGAAGGCGCGCTGGAGTATATCGAGGACGACGAACTGATCGAGGTCACGCCCCAGTCCATTCGGCTGCGGAAACGGATGCTCGATTCCATCGATCGCAAGAAGTTGAGTCGAGACGCCAAGCGTGAACGCGAACGTGCCCTGCTCTGATTTCACCCTTCTGGAGAACGTTGCAATGCAAGCCGTGTCCACGGCGTCGGAGTTCGAGACGCCCTTCCTGATGTCGCCCAAGCGGAAGGATGACGACGACTATGATGACGTCGATGACGACGGGGGCTTTGACGACGACGAGGACGAGAAGGACGATGACGTCGACGACGGGTTTGACGACCCGGAGAAGGTAGACCTCGACGAGGACGACGAGGAGGACTACGACGACGACGAGGACGACGATGACGACGATGACGACGATGACGACGATCTCGACGACGACCTCGACGACGACCTCGACGACGACGAGGATGATGACCTCGACGACGACCTCGACGAAAAGGACGATTGACCGGGGCGGTGGACCGGGCAGAAACGACACGGGCGCCCCTTGGGGCGCCCGTGGTGCATCGGGGAGGCGCCTAACGCACGGAGAGGCCGAGTCCCACCCGATCGTGCGGCAGCGACCGCAAGGCCAGGCCGACGCGTCGCTCGACAGCCGGAGCCACATCGCGCGCAATGATCGACTCGGCGCGTGACCGCGAACGGCGGGCATAGGCCGTGGCCTCGATCGCCGAGAGGAACCAGACCGCCAGCGCCGTGCCCGCGCCCAGCGCCAGACGCGGGCGCGTGGCCTGGCTTAGCGTGTCCGCGTACGCGTTACCGAACGGATCCGTGTATCGCTGGATCACGTCCTCGGTCTTCTGCCCCAGCGCGAGTGCGGTCGCCCCACCGGCCAGCCCGAGGATGAAGACCCCGAACACCGGCCGTCCCGTGGTCATCTGTCCGAGGCCGGGGACGAGCAGGCCGGAGCCAAAGGCTGCACGTGGCCGGTAGACCCCGTCGGGGAGCCGGCTCATGGCCGCGCGAATGTCCGCGCGATCGGCCGCCTGGGGTTCCAGCTCCAGGTATCGCTCGAAGTCCCCCATCGCGTTCTGTCGTTCGCCACGCGCCGCGCGCGACAAGGCGCGGTTGAACACGGGCTCCGGGGCGCTTGGGACGGCGGCGAGCACCCCGCCGAACACGGAGTCAGCTGCCGCGTACTGCTTGCGGCGGAGCAGGGCGATCCCCGACTGGAAGTTCGCGCGTGCTTCGTCCAGCCGCGCAAGTTCGGCGGCCGGCGTGAGGCGAACGATTCGGCCGCGAACGTCGTCGGCATCGGCCGGGTTGCCGGAGAGAGCGAGATACCGGCAATACTGTCGGACGGCGTCCGCGTTCTCGGTGAGGGCCTCGTGCTCGCGAGCGAGGGCATACGCGAGGCGCGCATTGCCCGGGACCAGTGCCTGTGCCTTCACGAATGCGTCACGCGCGCGCGCGTGTTCGCCCTGCAAGGCGGCGTCCTGTCCGTCCTCGACCAGCTGCTGGGCCTCGGCCTCGCTCGTGGGGTTTGGCGTCGGCAGCTCGCGAATGGAGGTGATGGCGGCACAGCCGGTCACGCCACCAGCGGCGAGTGCGGTCTTGACGGGAAATCCCTGGGCCGCGGCCGGCGTGGCGCCCGCGGCGACAAGGGCGCCGATCAGGAGGCGTCTCATGGGACGGTGATGGCAGAGGTCCCGGTGACGCCTTCGCATGTGGCCGTCACGTTCACTGGAGTGCTTCCCGTGGTCGCAACGCCGGTGATGGCAAAGGTGAATTGTCCGGCGAGGTTCGTGATTCCCGATGCGACGCTGACCGTGAACTTGCCTGGGTCGGCACTGGCGATGGTGCAGGCGCGACTGGTCGCGTCGAGGTTGGCCGTGGTCTTCGCGGTGATCGTGATGTTGCGTGACGCGCCGACGGCGACCGTGTCCGGATTTGGCGCCAGGGTCACCGTCCCCACCGGCACGAGTGTGATGGTCACCGCGGTGGTGCCCGTAACGGGGGACGCTGGTGTGCCGGGCGAGGTGGCGGCGGAGACATTCACCGTCCCGGAATCCACAGCTGTCGCGACCCCCGTCGTCGGGTTGACGCTGATCTTGCCGTTGGTCGCTGACCAGGCAAAGGCACGCCCGGTGAGGGTGCGGCCGAGCGAGTCGAGGGCGGTGGCCGTGAAGGCCTGCACCTGACCGACCTGCAGGGCCGGGTTTGCCGGTGTGACCTGGACGGTCTTGGTCGGGATGAGGTTCACGGTGAGGGCGCCCTGCCCGGTCTTCGATTCGAAGGGCACGGTGGCGATGACGTTGGTGGATCCGCTGTCTGCTCCGACGATGTAGCCGGTGGAGCGCGCCGTCGCCTTGGCGGTGTTGGACACGCTCCAGGTGATCGGACGGCCCGTGATGACGTTGCTGCCGGCATCGAGGAGGGTCGCCGTGGCCAGCACGGAGTCGGTCACGAGGACGGAGGTGGGCGACACGTTCACGTTGACCGTGGCGACCTCGGGGAGTACGCGCAGGGTGAGCGCCGAACTGTTCACCCCTTCACTCGTGGCGGTGATGTTGGTTGTGCCGGCGGCCACACCGGTGACGAGCCCAGAACTCGCGTTGACGGTGGCGACCGCCGGGTTGCTGGAGACCCATGAGGTCGGGCGCCCACTCAAGACGTTGTTGCTCGCATCGCGCAGGGTGGCGGTCACGGCAAGGGTGCGCGCGCCGATGATGGAGTCGCCAGCGCTTGCGAGGGACACCGAGGCGACGGGGGCGAGCATGCGGAGTACCCGGGTCGTCGACGGTCCTTCCGCCGGAGCAGAAACGGTCAATGTGGTGGTGCCCGCGGCCACGAAGGTGATCGTGATGGGCACGTCGCCGGTTGCACTGGTGTTGGCGGTGCCTGGGCTGGCCGTGGCGATGCTCGGGCTGCTGGAGGTGACCGTGAGCGCACGACCCTGGAGCACTGGCGTGGTCGCCGCGGTGAGCGCCAGGGTGCCCATGCCGATGATCGAGTCGGTGGCGGGTGTCAGGCCAAGTGAAGCAATGCCGGTCAGCACGCGAATGGTCGCGGTGGCCGACTTGCCTTCCACCAGTGCCGTGATGGTGGTGGACCCTGGCGCGACGCCGGTGACGAGGCCGCTGCTGTTTACCGTGGCGGCGGCCGTGTTGCTGCTCGACCAGGTAATGGGTCTCCCGGTAATCACGGCGTTGGCCGCATCGCGCATGTCTGGCGTGGCCAACAAGGTCCCGGTGCCGAAGATGGAGTCGCCCGGCGTGGTGAATGTGATCGTGTTGACGGGCGGCAACACGCGGAACGTCTTCGAGCCGACGATCGATTCGCTCGTTGCGGTGATGTTTGTGGTGCCAAGGCCAACGACGGTGATCAGGCCCGACGCGCTCACGGTGGCGACGGACGTGGCGGACGATTGCCAGGTCACGGGGCGCCCCGTGAGGACGGCGTTCGCCGCGTCTCGCAGGTCAACGGTTGCCTGCACCGGGGACGCGCCGGTCCCGATGACGGAATCCGGGCTGGCGGCCACGGTGACGCTGGCCACCGCGTTGAGGATCCGGATGGCGAACGTCTGGTTGACCCCCTCGCTGCTCGCCGTGATGGTGGTGGTGCCGGCACTGACACCCGTCACCGTGAACGCCACGGTTCCCGAGCCGCTGCTGGTCGCGGTGAGCGGTGACACGGTGGCCACGGCGGTATTGGAGCTGGAGATGGTGACGTTGCGACTGGCCAGCAGGTTGTTGCTGGCGTCGCGAAGGGTCACCGTCCCCGGGAGGGTTCCGGCGAGGATCAACGAGTCGGGAGTGACGACGAGCGCCACGTTCGACACCGGGGCGAGGACAGTGATGGCGGACGTACCGGGGACGGCATCAACCGTCGCGGTGATCGTCGCCGAGCCCGCCGCGACGCCGGTCACCAGCCCCGAGCCATTGACGGTGGCCGTGGCCGTGGCCGTGGAACTCCAGCTGGTGCCACGCCCGCCTAACGCGGTGCCACTGATGGTGGTGCCCGCGGAGTCCAGCGGGACGGCGGCCAGCTGCTGGGTCGGCGCGTTAAAGAGGTTGAGCGTGGCCGTCGCGGGCGAAACAGACACGGTCGAGACCGGGACCAGGTCGACCGTGGTGGCAATCGATCCCGGAATGCCCTCGGAGGTCGCGGTGAGCGTGACGGTGCCAACCGCTTGGCCGGTGACGATGGTGCTGTCCCCGTCCTGCGTGATCAGTGCCTTGGTCCCATCGCTCACGCTCCAGACGACACTACGTCCCGTCAGCTGCGCGCCGCCGGCATCACGCACGGTCGCGACAAACTTTCGTGCGTACACGGCGCCGACGTGCACGGTGCCCGGATTGGCTCCTGCCTTGGGTGCAACGCTGACGCTGGCAACTGCAACGTTGTTGACCGTGATCGTTGTGGTGTCGGCGGGGAAGGGCGCCGCCTGTCCCGGGGACGAGGCCTCGATCTCGATGCGCGCCGTCCCGACCGACACGGCCGTCACCTGTCCGGTGCTGTTTACTGTCGCCACCAGCGGATCGATCGCCCGCCAGGTGAGCGTGCGACCCGTCGCGCTGAGCACCTGTCCGGTCCCTGTCGTCAGGATCGTCGAGAGCTGCTGCGTGTTGCCCACGGACACCGTCGCCGTCGACGGTGTGGAGGACACCGCCGCCACCGGCGCAAAGGTCACGGTCACCGTCGCGGTTCCGGCCGGCGTGGACCCACCCGCGCCTCCGCCCGGCGACGATGCGGTAATGGTCGCCGACTGCGCTGCCGAGTTGATGACCGCCGTCACGACCCCCGCCTGCGACACGCTCACTTGCGGGTTGCTCGACGACCAGACGATCGTGCGCCCGGTGAGCACGTTGTTCGATGCATCGCGGGCGGTGGCGGTCAGCGTCGTCGTCCCGCCCTCGACCAGCGAGGTCGTCCCGGTGACCGTGATCGTCGCGATCGGCACCTGGCTCACCGAGACGGTCGCGACGCCGGTCACACCTCCCACCACCGCGCTGATCGTCACACTCCCGGCGGCCACCGCCGTGATCGTGTTCGTGGCGCTGGTCGTCGAGTTGACCGTAGCAACCGAGGGATTGCTGGAGGTCCAGGTGACGGGCCGGCCGGTGAGCACGTTGTTGGAGGCATCGCGGGCGGTGGCGGTGATCGACTGCGTCGCCCCCTGGTTGAGCGACACATTGTTCGGTGCCAGGGTGACGCTGGCGACGGCGACCGGACTGACCGTGATCGTCGCGGTCGCGATAACCCCTTCGCTGGTGGCGGTAATGACGGCGGTCCCCGCCGACACGCCGGTCACCACCCCGCTATTGGTCACGGTCGCCACGCTCGACGCGCTGGTGGTCCACGTGATCGTTCGCCCCACCGGCGACAGCGGCGCCCCTGTCGCACTAAACAAGGCCGCCGAGAGCGTCAACGGCTGGGAGATGGCGATCGTCTGGGTTGCGGGCGTCAACGTCATCGTCGCCACCGGCACCTGCGTGATCGAATAACTCCCGCTGCCCGCGACCCCATCAATGGTCGCCGTGATCGTCACGCTCCCAGGGGTGATGGCCACCACGCGGCCCAGCGAAGAGACGGTCGCACGCGTCTCGTCCGACGACGTCCAGATGATGGGCCGACCCGACAGCACATTGTTCGACGCATCGCGTGCGGTCGCCGTGAGTTGCAGGGCCTGCCCCTGTTGGATGATCCCCGTGTTGGGGGTGAGCGTCACCGAAGCCACCGCCACGGTCGCGACGGTCACCGCGGCACTCCCGCTCTGCCCCTCGGACGCGGCGAAGACGAGTGCAGAACCACTGGCCACCCCCGTCACCAATCCGGTCTGGCTGACCGTCGCCACCGAAGGCGCCCCCGTCAACCAGGTGATGCCGCGCCCCGGAAGAGCGTTCCCCGCAGCGTCGCGCGGGGTGGCCGTCAGCTGCTGGGTGCCTCCCACCAACACCGATACGGTGGGCGGCGATACGTCGATCCGGGCGATCGGGACCTGCGTCACCGTCACGGTCGAAATACCGAGTGTCGTCCCGCTGCGCGCGGAAATCCGCACCTCACCCGCACTCACGGCCGTCACCAACCCGGACGCAGACACGGTCGCGCGCGTGGCCAGGTCCGAGGACCAGGTGATCGGACGGTTGAGCACGTTGCCCTCGGCATCGAGGGCCTGTGCGGTAAGCTGCACGGTCTGCCCCGCCGACACGGTCACTGCGTCCGGGGTCACGCGGATGGAGGCGATGGGCACGGCCGCCACGGTGATCGACGACGTGCCCGTGATCCCCTCCGACGTGGCGGTGATCGTGGCGCTGCCCGGCGCGATCGCCGTGACGAGCCCGGTGGACGACACCGTGGCCACGCCGTTGGCGCTCGAGGTCCAGGCCACCACGCGCCCGGAGAGCGTCTGTCCGCCGGCCGCCGCGGTGGTGGCACTCAGTTGGATGGTCTGGCCAACGGTCACCGATCCGCTGCCGGGGCTCACCGTGACCGAGGCGACCGGGATTGGCGTGATCGTCACGACCGAGGTGCCGCTCACCCCATCCACGGTGGCGCTGATCGTGGCTGTGCCAGCGGCCACGCCGGTGACTACCCCGGTCGACGTGACCGTCGCTGTCGCGGTGGCGCTCGATGCCCATAACGCGGTCCGACCGCTCACCACACTTCCGGTCGCATCAAGGGCATCAGCGCGGAGCGCGACGGTCCGTCCCACCTGAACGCTCGCGGTCGCCGGTACCAACCGTACCTGGGTGACCGGGCGCGGTGACACGGCAATCGGTACCACGGCACTCTTTCCGCCACTGCTCACAGCGATCTGCGTATTGCCGGTGGCCACCGCGCTGACAACCCCACTCTGCGACACCGTCGCAATGCCGGGATTCTGCGTGGCCCAGTAGAGGCGCCGATCGCCAAGAATGCTGCCGTCCACCGCGACGACCCGCGCGGTCAACGTGCGCGTTTCGCCGACCACCGCCTGCAGCAGGGGAGGGTTCACCTCGAGACGGCCGACCTCCTCGGAATCCGGGGCGAGTGGATCGTCACAGGAGACCAGGCCCAGGCAGGCGTAGGCCAACCCGAGGGCGATCGCGCGACGCGGCCAGCGAGGGAATTTCACCTAACGACCTGGTCCGGCGACACGTTGTGGCAACGCGGCATTTTCGCGGTCGCCGACGCCGAGCTGGCCGTCGACGTTGTAGCCCCAGCAAAACGCTTCGCCGTTCGCCACCCCACAGGTGTGCGCGCCATACGCACTGAGCACGGAGAAACTCCCCGCACCGCGGATCGCGGTGGGCCGATCCCGGTCCGTCGTGGAGCCATCGCCCAGTTGCCCCTGGGCATTTCGCCCCCAGCACAGGCCGCGGCCGTCGCGTGTGCGTGCACAGGAGTGGTCACTGCCGGAGGACACCACGGCATAACTCGCCCCTGACTCGACCTTCTGTGGAATTGCCGACGCGGCCCCCGGAGCCCCGAGCTGGCCGTAGTTGTTCTGTCCCCAGCAATAGAGATCGCCATCGACGGTGACGGCGCAGGTGTGCGCCCGTCCCGCGGCGATACTGACGAAGCGCGCGCTGGTGTTCACCGGGATCGGGGTGGCATGGTCGGTCGTCGTCCCATCGCCGAGCTGGCCGGCGTCGTTCTGCCCCCAGCACATGGCCTCGCCGGTGCGAAGCAGTGCACACGTGTGGGACTGTCCTGCGCTGAGGGCGCCAGCGCTTCCGCCCAGTGTGACGGCGACGGGCGTGACCTTGGGTGCACGACTTCCATCACCTAATTGGCCGCGACTATTCCCACCCCAGCACCGCACGTTGCCCGACGTGGTGAGTCCGCAGGTGTGCGTGCGCCCGGCGCGCACCGCGCGGAAGTTGGTGCGGCCATTCACCGGGACCGGCGCGCTGCGCGGCGTGGTTGTTCCGTCTCCAAGTTGACCGCTGGCATTGGCTCCCCAGCAGAGGGCGTCGCCGTCCCGCGAGATGCCGCAGCTGTGCGACTGCCCCGACGCGACCTGCGTGAAGGTGAAGTCGCCGGTGACCGGCGTTGGAGCCACGCGGGCGTCGAACGTGCCGTCACCCAGCTGCCCGGACTCGTTGTTCCCCCAACAGAGGGCACGTCCCTCGCCCGAGAGCATGCACGAGTGGCGCGTGCCGGCGGCAATGGTCCATCGGTCGGCGGGGAACGTCACGGAGGGTGCATCGGGTGCGGGTGCACGCGCGCTCTCGGGTGTGACCGCCGGGGGCGTAGGTGCGGGCGTCGGCGATGGGCCCGGGGACGCGGTAACCGGCACGGAGTCACGGCGGGGAGGTCGAGTCGGTTCGGCGGCGGAGTCAACCGTGCCGGCCGGCAACTGACCTAACGATGCCGTGTCGATTGCGCCGGCAGCCGTGTCGCTCATCGCCGTGCCGGTATCAGGGGAGGCCGGGATCACCGGGACCTCGACCGTGCCGGCGTCAGCCAGAGTCAGGGAATCGGGACGCGCCGCGGTGGCGGCTGGGGGCCGCGTCGCGTACCAGGCGGCCGACGCGACCGCGGCAATGGCGATCACCGCGAAGGCGATCGGACGCGCCAGCGACCGGCCGCCGGGCTGGTCGAACGGCCCGGGGATCGCCGGTTGGCCCCACGGGGACGCCGGCCGGACGACCTCGCCCGACGCCGTGACGGAGGCGCGATTCAGGGACGAGGGCGTCAGCCCGGCCGGTGTCTCCCCGCGCCGAAACTGCACCGTGGAGGACTGTGGCGAGACGGAAGCCACTTGCACGTTGCGCCCCGCCTTGGCTCCGGCCTTCCGTCGCTTCTTGGCGGCGGCCTGCCATTCCTTGAACCCAGGGAGCTTGTCGGTGGCGCTGAGCAGCGTCAGGAAGCGCGCGGCGCTGGGCCAGCGATGTTCCGCCCGCTTGGGGAGCAGGCCTTCGATGAGGAATTGCAGCCGGGGCGGGACGTCGGGGCGCAGGACGTCGAGCGGGGTCGGCTGGTCGTGTTTCTGGCGGTAGATGACGCTGTACAGGCTCTCCCCCATCCAGGGGCGCTGGCCGCTCAGCATCTCCCACCCCACCATGCCTAATGCGTACAGGTCGGACCGGCCGTCCAGGGCGCCGCCGTCGATCTGTTCTGGCGACATGTAGGTCGGCGTGCCAATCGCGGTGCCGGTGGCCGTGAGTTCCGTATTCTCCGTGATGGAGCGCGCGACGCCAAAGTCAGACAGCAGGGCCCGTCCGGTGACGTCGTCGAGGAAGATGTTCTCCGGCTTGACGTCACGGTGCACCACGCCACAGCGATGCGCATAGGCCAGCGCCCGGGCGATGTCCTTGAGGATCGCCTCGGCGCGTTCGCCGGCCATGGGACCCGCGGCCAGGGCCGCCTTGAGCGTCATCCCCGGCACGATCTGCATGACCAGCGCGAGGCCGTTGTTCAGCTTCTTGATGGCGTGCAGCGACACGATGTTCGGGTGCTCCAGCTGCGCGACGGTGCGTGCCTCGCGGGCCAGGCGCGACACCGCCTCCTCGTCCGCATGGAACCGTGGGCGGACCACCTTGACGGCCACCTCGCGCCCCAGGGCGCGCTCGCGCGCGCGATAGACCACCGCCATCCCGCCGCGGCCCAGTTCCCCGAGGTACTCGTATTCCTCGGAGAGCTCCTCGGGCCACCCCGTATGGGCGTTATCCGTCAGCATGATGGGATCCGTCACGCGACGACCTCCCCGGCATGACTGGCGTCCCCATCCCGGTACCGGAACACCAGGGCTCCCATCTCAATGAGGTCGCCGTTGGCCAGCCGATGCCAGGTGTCGACGCCCGACAACGCAATGCCGTTCACGACGACCGGGTTGGTCCGCGACAGGTTGATCACGCGCCAGCCCGTCCCGTCGGGACTCATGCGCGCGCGTGCGTCCGTGAGACGGTCGGCTCCAGCAGCTGAACGTGTCGGTAGGGCGGGCCTTCCTTGCGGCCAAAGCTGACGTCGGCGGGCGTACCGGCGTCGGGATGCACAAACCGCAGTTCGTGTCCGGCGTCGGGGCCGCCGATCACCAATAGGGACGCCGGGAAGAACTGCAGGGTGCCATCCGGCGGCCGATGAAAGCGCAGGGAGTGTCCGTGCACGACCTCGGCCGGCACTGTACCCTGTGCGAATCGGCCCGTCGTCGCGGTGACGGGATCTTCGACCAGCGAGTTCGGTCCCGACCAGGGGATCGCCGTCGCCTGCGCGACATGTTCAGGTGTGGCCCGCACCACGAGTGGCTCGACCCGTTCCCGCGCCGGGTCCGGGGCGAACACGGCGGGAGCCACGCCAGCTGAAGGGACTACAAGCAACGGTTTGCCATGCTGCCGGAGTTCCTGGTCGCGCCGCCGCCGGGCCACCCACAACGCCGCCACAATGGCGAACGCCGTAGTGGCCAGAGCCGCCACGATGACGAGAAGATTCTCGACAGAAACGCTCATCCAACCGCACCCTTCGATGCCGCAATGATCACCCTCGGTGCCGACTCTTTCGTGAGTGGTTCACCGACCGGAAGCACCGAAAACCGCGCGAGGTGCGCGGCCCGGATAGTGCGAACTAATCTGTTGGTGTGGGTGGCGAGTCGCCACCGGTGTTGCAGGGGCGCGACAGTTAGCGCGAGCGGAAGCGGAAGACGACTTCCCCCATCTCGATCCGATCCCCGTCGCGGAGCACAACGGCCGGAGTCTCTTCGCCGAGCGGCAGGCCGTTGACGACCGCTGGATTCGTCTTGGACAGGTTTGTGAGGGTCCAAGTCTTTCCCTCGAGCGACATCTTCGCGTGCAATCGCGAGACGGTATGCTCCTCGAGCTGGACGTGGCGATAGGGGGCCCCCTCGTTCCGGCCGAAGGTGATCGACTGGCCATCAGGGCCCGGGGTGCGCACGAACCGCAGTTCCTGCCCGATGTTGCGGCCTTCGATGATCTCGAGCTTGCCCGGGAGGAACTGGAGGGTGCCGTCGGCGGTCTTTTCCAGCCGCAGCGTCGAATGGCCGGACGACGCCGGCTGGGCCGTCTGCGCCCCCCGGTTGTCCCCGGCGACCTGCCGCTTGGAGGACGCGAGCCTGATCGTCCCGCTCGAGGGCGGGGGCGCGATACGCCCGCGCCTCGTTCTCGAGGGCAGCAGCCCGCGGAACGGCTACCTCGATGGGGTCCACTGGCGGGGCAGCGGCACGCGCAGCGGGCGCGGCGACCTGTGCCGCTGGTTGCGCCTCCGGCTCCCTTATCGGGCGAGGGGGAACCACGGTCCGCTCGCGACCAAACGGGGCGAGGGCGATCGGGCTGTTCAGGTGCTTTCGCCGCTTCCATCCGGGCAGGAGGTACCCGAAAATCATCGCAAGGACGATGACGGCGACGGGGATCCCGAACAGGTACAGCGGGGGAATGATGAAGTTCACGGGGTGGCGAAAGCGGCGATCAGGGCGGGACCGATATTAGACGAGGGGCGTCTGGTATGGTCAATATTGATATTTCTTGAGCAAACCTTGTTCCCGGACGATCGGCGGAAAGTTCACCGCTTGCCGAACGTTGAACTTACCCCGTGGAACGGCTAGGTTGCGCGTCCCTTCTCGAAGGGCCTGTAGCTCAGGTGGTTAGAGCGCACGCCTGATAAGCGTGAGGTCGGTAGTTCAACTCTACCCAGGCCCACTGTGGACGCCCCACCCCTGTACGGGTGGGGCGTCGTGCTTTCCGGGCGGCCCCCGGTCCTCCAGATTCTGGACATGAAGGTCCACCTCGTCGACGGCACCTTTGAGCTCTACCGGGCCCATTTCGGCTCCCCTCCGGCCAGTGACGCCGAGGGACGGCTGGTGGGGGCCACGAGGGGACTCCTGCGGTCGCTCCTCGCCCTGACCCGGGAACCTGGGGTGAGTCACCTCGGCGTCGCCTTTGACCGTGTCATCGAGTCGTTCCGGAACGACCTCTTCGAAGGTTACAAGACGTCGGAAGGCGTACCTCCTGAACTCTTTGCCCAGTTCCCCCTCGCCGAACGGGCGGCCCGCGCGATGGGAATCGTGACGTGGGGGATGGTCGAGTTCGAGGCGGACGACGCCCTCGCCACCGGGGCGGATCGCTGGGCGGACGCTCCGGGAGTCGAGCAGGTGGTCATCTGCTCCCCGGACAAGGATCTCACGCAGTGTGTGAAGGGCGATCGGGTCGTCACCAGGACCGGATCCGGAAGGTGATCACCAACGAAGCCGGGGTCGTGGAGCGTTTTGGCGTCCCCCCGACGGCGATTCCGGACCTGCTCGCCCTGGTCGGGGACGATGCGGACGGCGTCCCCGGGGTCCCGAAATGGGGGATGAAGTCGGCGGCGACGCTGCTCGCCCGCTACGGCACCGTCGACGCCATCCCGGCGGACCCCGGGTTGTGGGACGTGAAGGTCCGCGGGGCCGCCGCCCTGTCGGAGTCCCTCGAGGCCCGGCGAGATGAGGCGCGCCTCTATCGGCTGCTCACCACACTGCGTCGCGACGTACCCCTCGCGGAGTCCCTCGACGACCTGCGCTGGCGCGGCGCAGACCGCGACGCCCTGGTCGACCTGTGCGCCGAACTCGGGGACATGGGCTTCGTGGAGCGCGTAACGACCTGGCGTTAGGCTGGGGCGATCGCCAGCACCCGCAGCGGGCTGCCGCTCCCGTTGACCAGCTTGAGGGGGGCGGCGATCACCACCGACCCGGTTGCAGGAAGTTTGTCCAGATTGCACAGCGAGGCCGGGACCGAACTTGCCCGCGCCGTGCATGATGTGATGGTTGGCAAACGGGGATCGAAGCCCCCCGCCTGCCCGGCGTCGGTCCCGACAGTCTCCACCCCGACACCGAGGACGTCGCGGTCGGGCGAGGAGGCGGCTCGTGTCCGGGTGAAAGCCCGGGGGTGTGCGGTCCATCCTCGTCGACATTGAGGAACGCCGCCCCCGTCCGGGGTGCTCCAGCCCGTACGCAACAACACCCAGGCGCCAGCCGGGATGCGGCCGTGCGAACGCTCCCACGCCTCGACATGCTCGGGCATGAGCAGGAAGTCATCGCTGTGCTCCACGGCCATTGTCACGTCGATGACGCAGGCGGGACCGATGAACCGCTTCGGGGCGATCGTGTCCGTCGCGTTGTCGGGCAGATCCTTCCCGCTGATCCAGTGCACCGGGGCATCGAAGTGCGTGCCGGTGCTCGCCCATCCGGATGGTGTTCCAGTACCAGGCGGGCCGCTTGTCGTCGAACCGCGAGATCACCTCGATGCTCACGCCGGGCGACGCGCCAAAGATCGGCGGCAGGCCGATCACCGGCGTATCGGGACCGAAGGGCTGCGTGAGGTCGATGACCTGCAACCGGCCTTCGGCGAGGTCGCTGACGAGTTGGGCGAGGGTGGACATGCGTTTCGTCGGAGGAGGCGGATGAGAGACGGCAGACGGAGACGGCAGCAAAACAGGGTCGGCGGGCTAGAGCGGTGCGCGACCCTGCAGGTAGCGGGGCGAACTGGTAGCGGTTCTCCAACAGGGGCGAGATCGGTGACGAAGGCCTTGGGGCCGACGGCGTCCACCTTTGCCACGATCGTCGTGAGGTCGCCGCACGCGCGCCTCGCGGAATGCGGCGACAACTCCGGGATGCTGCGCACCGTCATGGTCCGCGGCACGCCCGCCGCCGCGGCTATCGCCGCGAGATCGCTCCCGGTGGACGTGGCGGTGGGGAAAGCCACCGACCGGAGAGCAAGCTCTCGTTTCGAACACGACATGGACGAGGTTGCGCGGCCGGTACCGCGCGAGCGTGGTCAGGCCGCCGAGGTTCATCAGCAACGAGCCGTCGCCGTCCACCACCACCACCGGGCGCGTCGGCTGGGCCGGGCGACACCCGGGCCTAACGAGGACGCGAGCCCCATCGCGTGCTGCAGATAGAAGAAATTCGGCCGGTGACCGATCGCCTGCAGCTCGGCGGCCACCGCCCCCATGATCGTGACCACCGCACAGTCGTGCAGGTCGGCATGGATCGCCTCAAGCAGGCGCGGCGTTCCATCACGCGTCCTCCCACATCAGCGACCGCCCCAGCAGCAGGGCGACCGGTCGACTCGCCGCATACGCCAACGTCATCGCCTCGGCGATCCTCGCGGCACATCGGCCACGGCGTCCAGCTGACGGGTCGGGATGCGCAGCGCGTCCAGCACCGGCACCGTGACGCCACCGCCTTCCGTTTGCCACGGATCACGCTCGCCAAACTCCCCGCGGGCGCTCACCAGCATCAACAGGGAATCCGGTAGGCTGCGCGCCGGACACAATGCCGTTGACCGATGCCAGGAATCCGTGGTTCTGCATCAACATGGCCGAGCGTACGCCGGCCAGGTGGCCCCATGGAAATCGACCTTCCTCCTCCTTTGCCAGCCGCACGAGGTCACCTCGGGATCCTCTTCGGCCGGCGAATGGGATGCACCAGCCAGGTTTCCGGAAGCGCCGACATGATGCGCACCCCGGCGTCCTTCAACGCGGCGAACACAACGCTCGAACTGAGAGGCTGACGGGCATGCGGTCGCGAAAGGGGACGGGCAGGGCAATCGAACGTGCCGACGCGTCGTGGTCAACCGGGGCATCACACGCCGGTGGTGACGCCGAGCAGGCTGGTGGCCACCCGCAAACCCCACGGCGATGATGGCCGCCGAGGATTCCCAGGCGAATCCACCAATCACAGCCATGGAGAAAACGTCCCAGCATCCGACGAGCTGTCGCAGCGCGTCGGCGCGCTTGAGAAGCGACCAGCCAAAGGCCACGGCGGCGAGCAAAGCGCGCCGAGGTTTGCCTCGGAGCCAAAGGTCAGGTCCCACGGGACAAGATCTCCCGTATTGATAACCGGCGGGATGGAGAGCAACCGCGTCGCCGTCGCCCATCAGGACGATCGCCCGGCCGCGGCTCAGGCTGGTGTTGTCGGTGAGGCCGGCGACAGGCTTCGAGGGCGGCAACGGCCGACAACCAGGAAGCTGCGAAGGTCCAACAAAGAACACCCAGCGGCCGAACCAGGCCCCGAGCAGGATGCGGGCAAACACCTGGGGCAAGGTGCCGAAGAGCAGCGGGGCCGGATCCGGTTCCATTCCGAGCGCGATCACGGCGGGGATGATGGCGGAAGCCCCGCGAGCAGCCCGGCAACAGTGTCGCCGACCACCCAGTGGTCAGCGCCAGTCGCGTCGGTCGGGCGTCGTCCAGGGTAAAACCGTACACGACCATGAAGGTCCCGCCGAGAGGACCATCGAGAAGATCGCCTGGCCCTGCGGCCAGGAGGACTACCGGCGTGATATCACGCAGGCTGAACTTGAGGATGTACCAGTCGATCCCGTTCGCGGCCCCGGCAGGTATCACCGTGCGTACGACCAGGATGAGGAGGATGACATACAGCGTGGGCATGATCCGCCGACTCGCCCGCTCGATGCCGCCGCGCAGCCCCGGTACATAATGACAAACCCGGCGGCAAGTGCCGATTACGAACGCCGTCGCGGACGGCTGGCGGAGGAGCGATGCCATGGCGAGGCCGCGCTCCGGGGAAGCACCGCGGCCGGGGCGAGGTCACGGCCAAGGCCGAAAACAACTCACCGCCGCGAACCAGCTGACCCAGCCGATCACCGTGCAGTAGTACCCGGTGGCGGCGGCCACGATTACGAAGAGACTCCAGCCGACGAAGCGTCCGCCCGGGAATCCCGCTGGCCGCGAAGGCTTCGACCGGCCCCGCCGGGTCGCGCGTCCCAACGAGAACTCGGCGACCGGGCCGGGACTCCCACCGGGATCACCACAACTCCGACATACAGCAGGACGAAAGGCCGCGCCGCCGAACTTCCCGACCAGGTAGGAAGCAGCAGAATATTCCCCAACCCGACCGAGACGCCGATCAGCGTCATCATCGTGCCAAAGCGCGTGGCGAACGTCGATCGGGCGGGCGAGATCGAGTCACAACGGGAGAATAGCCCCGGGCACGGTGCGGAAGAACCCTGACGGTCGGATGAGGTCATCCCGGCCCGATGGCGGGGCGATGCGACAGAATTCCAGCTTCTTCGATCCTGGGTTTCGCATGCGTCCTTTCGTTTTTGCCGGTGCCATTGCGCTCCTCGGTGCCTGTTCGCGCCCGGAGGCCGCGATTGCCGAACTCCACGGCCATGGCTGCCTTGCCGGAGGGTCACGTCCCGGTGACGCGCGCAACGACGTTGCCGCCGGAGGCTCAGGCGCACTCATCGATACGACGAACGCCCGCTTTGCCGCCGACGATTTCCGTGGGGCGCTCGAGGCGTACCGAAGCCACACTCGCCGCTGCGCCGGGTCATCCGGCTTGCCAGCCTGGTGGGGGGATTTCAATGGCCGCCAACATGCTTGGCGATTCGATCCCTTGCCGATTCGGCGCGGCGGATGCTGGAGTCTCGAGGAGTCGAAGCCCGAATCCGGCCACGGCGTCGCGCCGGCGATGCCCGCCTCACCGCACGGTCCCACGAAGATGTAGCTGGCGGGTGGGGGTGGGGGTGCGCGCTCACTCACCTGCGGCGTAGACTCCCAGAATCGCGGGGGGGCCCACGCTCAACTGACCTGACTTGATGCCGCGAAAGGCCCGGAGGCTGGACTGGGCGACCCGCCTTCGCCCTGGTTGAATCTGCGCCCGCACCCAGGAGTTCCTGGGACGTCACGAGGTGGAGGTCCGCGAGCGAGTCGACGCGAAGAAGGTCCGCTACAGCGAGCCCGAAGGCGCTCACGCTCGCCGGCCGGAAGTCGACGGGTCATCTCGATGCGCGGTTCGAAAGTCCTGCGCCTCGATATGCCGAGGAAGCCAGCACCCGCGGAGGTGCTCGCCGCCCTGATGGGACAAATAGGGATACCTCCAGGGCCCCGACCGTTCGAGGGCGGACATTGCTGGTCAGGTTCACCCCGGAGGTATACGACAGGCAGCTGGCATGACGACCGGCGGTGGCGGGTTCAC